>JBBRWI010000108.1:0-12790 GCA_038249305.1 Acetobacterales bacterium | reverse complement strand
GGGTTGGGCGCTGGGGGGTTTTGTTTTGGTGGGGGGGGGCGGTGGGGGCGCGCGGGGCGCCGCGTTTGGCGCTTTCACCCCGGCCGCCGGCCCCGGGGGGGGGCTTCCTCAGCCCGCCGCAACTGCCAACCACGCTGCCCGGCGGCCAGGCGCTGCCCAGCCTGCCGGCGCAGGCGCAGCAGGAAATTCTGCAACGCATCCTGGATGCGGCCGGGGGACGACCCTCGGCGCCGCCGGCGCCGACGCAGCCAGCCTTCCCCGCACCCCCCGGCGCCGTGCCGCACGGGATGCCGCCCGCGACCAGCCCCGCGACCAGCTATGCCCCGCCGCAGGCGCCGCTGACGGGCGAGCCCTTGTCAGGCACCGAGGCGTTCTTCGCCGCACGCCTCGACGTCCCGCTGCGCCAGTTCGGCTACGACACCTTCCGCGGGATGACCTTGCAGGCGCCGCCCGTGGGCGCGCTGCCCGATGACTACATCATCGGCCGCGACGATGAGGTGCTGGTGTCGATCCGCGGGCGCACGCGCACAGCCTATGCGCTGCGGGTCACCCGCGATGGCACGCTGCTGCTGCCCGACCTGCCGCCTTTCCCGGCCGCCGGGCGCACCCTTCGCGAATTGCGGGCGGAGGTCGAGGCGCGGGTGCAGCGCGAACTCGGCGGTTCGGAAGCCTTCGTCTCGATCGGCCAGGTCCGCCAGATGGGGGTGTTCACCGCCGGCGAGGTGGTGCGCCCCGGCGTGCAGCCGCTGCCCGCGCTGGCCACGGTGCTGGACGCGCTGGCGGCGGCCGGCGGGGTGCGCAAGACCGGCAGCCTGCGCGCGATCCGCGTCGAGGGGCCGCGCGGCACCCGCATCGTCGATCTCTATCCGTTGCTGGCCGGCGAAGCGGGAAATCCGGACATCTCGCTGCGCGAGGGCGAGCGGGTGATCGTCCCGGCCCTTGGCGGCGTGGTGGCGATCGCCGGCGAGGTGACGCGGCCTGCCATCTACGAACTGCCGGCCGGTGTCCTGGCGGTGCCGCTGGGGCAGATGCTGCGCCTGGCGGGCGATCCGCTGCGGCCCGCCGGCAACCGTTTCCTGTTGCAGGGCACCGATGGCGGCGGGCGGCGGTCGTTCAGCGAAATCGGTGCCGGCGGCTCGGTGCGGCGCGGCGATGCGGTGCTGGTGCAGCCGGGGACGGATGTGCAGTCGGGCGCACTGCGCCTTGTGGGGCATGTCGCGGTGCCGCTGACGCGCGCAGCCGGGCGCGGGTCCAGCTTGCGTGGGCTGCTGGCCGATTCGCGCGTGGTGCGGGTGGATCCCTATGTGCGGATGGGCGTCGTCTGGCGGGTCGATCCGGCGACCCGGGTGCGGCGCTTCATCGGCTTCGACCTGGGGCGGGTCCTGGCGGCGCGGGCCGACCTGCCGTTGCGCGAAGCCGATGAGGTCATCATCCTGTCGCAGCCCGATGTGCTGTGGCTGTCGAGCCCGCCCGTACAGCGCGCGGTACGTGGCGAGGCGCCGGGCGTGGTCACGCCCGTGGCAGCCGCCGCGGGGGTGGTGCCGGCACTCGGTTGCCCCGCATTGATGGGCCTTGCGATCGCGGCGCGATCCAGCCCGCAACGCTTCGCCCATGCACGCGGCGCGGGCTTCCCCGACATCGGCGAACCGCCGTGCCCGCAGTTGTTCGTGGAGTATCCGGCGCTGCTGCCCTTCCTGCTGGACAATGCCGTGCTGCTGACCGGGGAAGTGCGGCTGCCGGGGCTGTATCCGATCCTGGACGATACCGGGCTGGACCAGGTTCTGGCGGCGGCGGGCGGGGTCAGCGACACGGCCGACCTGGCAGCGGTGGAACTGGCGCGCGAACCGCTGGAGCAGGCGGGCGCGATCCCACTGCAACGCACGATCCTCGACCTGCGCAGCCGCAACTTTGCGGCGATCCGGCTGTCGCCGCGGGATGCGATCCGCGTGCCGCGGGGGTTTGGCGATCGCGATATCGGGCCGGTCACCTTGGTCGGCGAAGTGGTGCGGCCCGGGGTCTATGATATCCGGCGCGGCGAAAGGCTGTCGGAACTGCTGCTGCGGGCGGGTGGGCTGACGCCGCAGGCCTATGCCTATGGCGCGGTCTTTACGCGCGAGAGTGTGCGGTTGCGGCAGCAGGACGGGTTCAATCGAACCGCCCAGCAACTGGAACAAAGCCTGATCCAGGTCGCCGCCGGCCAGGCCGTCGCGGGCAGCCGCGCGGGGGGCGTGGACCTTGGCAGCGCGATCACCGCCGGGCGCGAACTGGCCTCGGCGCTGCGGGAGGCGCGGGCGGCCGGGCGCATGGTGGTGGAGGCCAATCCCGTGGTGCTGGCCGCGCGCCCCGACCTCGACGTGCTGCTCGAACCAGGCGACCTGATCGCGGTGCCGAAACGGCCGAACGAGGTGACGGTGGTGGGCGCCGTGCTGAACGCCAGCAGCCTGCAATTCACCACCGGCTGGCGCGCGTCGGAATATGTGCGCGGGGCGGGGGGGCAGCAGCGTTTCGCCGATCCGTCGCGCGCTTTCGTCGTGCTGCCGAACGGGCAGAGCGTGCCGGCCGGCCTGGGTGGCTGGCAGCAGGGCGGGCCGCCGGTGCCGCCAGGGTCGCTGGTGGTGGTGCCGCAGGATCCCTCGCCCTACGAAACCTGGGGCTTCATTCGCGACCTGACGCAGGTGCTGGGCCAGATCAGCATTTCGGCGGCGTCGCTGGCCGTGGTGTCGCGGGCGATCAATCCTTAAGCCGGATTTGTGGCAGCCGGCCTTGGTCGCCTTCGCGCTGCCACAGCCGCCGCGAAACCACCTTGCCGGCGCCCTAGGGCTGCCGCGGGCGCCGGCCAGATTGTCGATGGGCACACAGAAAAGGAGGCCCATCCCATGCGCCAGACTCTGAAGACCATGCTTTCCGCCGCCGCCATCGGGGTGATGTTCGCAAGCCCGACTTTTGCCCAGTCGGCACCGGCCCCCCAGGCCAGCACCCCGCCCGCCGCGGCGCGGCCGTCCGCGCCCGTCGTGCAGGCCCCGGCATTCCCGGCCCCGGCACTCCCGGCCCCGGCACTCCGGGCCCCCGCGCCCGTCGCGACCGCGCCCACGGCACCGCGGCCGCCGGTCGCCCCGCAGGCCGCGGTGCCGGCCATGCCCGGCACCACCCGCACGAACTGACCGCGCAACAGGGGGGCGGGGCGAAAGCCTCGCCCCCTACCGCTTCCAGACCCGGTCCAGCGCGACAAACCGATTGACCAGCAGCAGCAGCGCGACCGTCAGCAGGATGGTCAGCGTGCTGATCGCGTTGACCGTGTTCTCCAGGCTGAACGCCGCCTCGGCATAGATACGCACCGGCAGGGTCTGCAGCCGCGCGGTGGTGAGGAACGCGGTCACCGTCACCTCACCGAAGGAAATCAGGAACCCGAGCAGGCCGGCCACGAAAATCCCCGGCCCCAACTGCGGCAGCACAACGCGCCACAGCACCCGCCAGGGCGGCGCGCCCAGCCCGCCGGCCGCTTCCTCAAGCCCCCGATCCAGGGCGGCGACCGAAGCCCGCAGCATCGCCAGCGTGAACGGCGCCACCAGCACCACATGCACCGCCAGCATGCCCAGGAACGGCGGGATCGCCACGAACCATTGCAGCAGTTTCAGCATCCCCAGCCCGATCGCGATCCCCGGCAGCGCCAGCGGCAGCATCAACCCTGCCCCCAACGCATCGCGCCCCCGGAACCCGCCGCGCACCAGCGCAAAGGCGGCGGGCAGCGACAGCGCGAGCGAAATCGCCACGGCCGCTGCGGCCAGTTTCGCGCTGGTCCAGGCGTCGCTCAGGTAGCGATCATGCTCCCAGATCAGCGCATACCAGCGCCAGGTGAAGCCGCGGAACTGCGCCATCGTCGCCTGCGGCGTGTCGTTGACCGAGGCGATGGCCACCAGCAGCAACGGAAACAGCAGCAGGAACAGCCCGACGCCCAGCAGCGCGCGGCCGAGCCAGGGGGCGATCGCCTCAAGGATGGTTTCCACCATCCGCGGCAAGACCAGGGGCCGACCGGCGCGGCCTTGCCCGATCCACGGCGTGAACCGCCCGACCATGAAGGAGATCAGGAAGGCCGCCAGCACCGATGCCGCCATCATCAGCACCGCCAGGGCCGAGGCCAGCGGGTAGTTCAGGATTTCCAGCCCTTCCTTGTAGACGAGCATCGCCGAGACATAGACCTTTCGCCCGCCCACCAGCGTCGCCGAGACATAGGCGGTGGAGGCCAGCAGGAACACCACGGTCAACCCGGCGCGCAGCCCTTGCAGCGACAGAGGCAGCGTCACCCGCAGGAACGTCATGGCCGGTCCGGCGCCCAGCCCGGCGGCGGCTTCGGGCAGGCGGCGGTCCTGGCCCTCCAGCACATCGTACAGTGCCAGCACCAGATAGGGCATGAAGACCTGCGTCAGCGACAGCCCGACCGCGAACCATCCGAACAGCATGTTGGGCCGCGGGAAGCCGAGCCCCATCACCCCCTGCGCGATGACGCCCGTGGGTGACAGCAGCAGGATGATGCCGAGGGACCGCACCACCACATTGGTCAGCAATGGCACCAGCACGCAGGCAAACCCGAGTGGCCGCCACCGCGCCGGCAAGCGCGTCAGCCACAGCGCCACGGGATAGGCGAGCACCGCCGAAACCGCGGTGACCACCGCGCCCATCAGCAGCGTGTTGAGAAAGGTCCTGACGTAGAAACGATCGCCCAGCAGTTCGGCGTATTGCGTGCCGGTGGGAATGAAGGAAAGCGGCGCAAAGGGGTCCGGGCTGTCCTGCACGCTCATCAGCGCGACCGCAGCGAGCGGCGCGGCAAAGGCCGCCAGCAGCCAGAGCGCGTAGGGCAGCGCCCCCAGGGGGCCGCTGCCCTCGCGTTGCATCAGCCAGCAATCTCGCGCGTGAAGCGGCTGGACCAGCGCGGCTGGTTGCGGATCACCACATCCCAGTCGAAATCGACCAGCTTGGCCACCGCCTCGGGCCCCATCACCAGCTTGGCGGCCAGTTCGGGCGGCAGGTCCACGTTGTTGACCGTGGGCGAATAGTAGATGCGCTCAGCATAGGCGCGCTGGCAGGCCGGCGACAGATGCAGGTTCACCCAGGCCTCGGCCAGCGCCTGTTTCTGGGTGCCGACGGTGATGCAGGCGACGTTGGTGGCGATCGCCTGGCCCTCGGTCGGGTCGGCGATCACGATGTTCGGGTTGCGTGTTTCGGCATATTGCCGTGTGAAGGAACCGAATTCGACCGAGGCGGCGCCGACTTCCTGGTCGAACATCGCGTAGAGCTGGTCCTGGCTGCCCTGGATCGCGGCAAAGGGTTTCAGCGCCGCGATGCGGGTGAAGGCGGGGTCGATGTTGGTCTCGCTGCCGCCGAAAATCTTCGCGGACATCAGCAAGGCCGCCGTGCCCTGTGCGCCCGGGTAGGACGGCCAGATGACCTTGCCCTTCAGGTCGTCGCGCCAGAAATCGCGCCAGGAGGTCATCGGGGCGGCGACTTTTCGACGATCATAGACGATGGTGACCGGGTTGATCGCGACGCCATAGCCACCGAGCTTGGCC
The DNA here is from genome assembly GCA_038249305.1 of Acetobacterales bacterium. Lineage (GTDB taxonomy): Bacteria > Pseudomonadota > Alphaproteobacteria > Acetobacterales > Acetobacteraceae > Humitalea. The sequence continues at coordinate 7,226 of JBBRWI010000108.1, read as the reverse complement.
ACCGGATACAGATTGGCGGCGTTCGGGACGTTGCTGTTCGCTTCCTGCGTCACGCCATCCTTGACCGCCTGGCGGCTTTCGAAAATGTTGAGATACACAAGATCGAAGGACGGCCGGCCGCGTTCGGCATAGGCCCGGGCCCGTCGTTCCGGCGTGCCGCCGAGGACGAAGTTGACCTTGACGCCATATTGCTGTTCCAGCGGCGCCAGGCAGAATTCGCGCACGATGCGTTCCTGCATGCCGCCCCAGATGCCGACGGTGAGTTCATCGCCACGGCGGATCTGCGCCACGGCGTTGGTGCCCCAGAGGGCCGGGACGGCCAAGGCGGCGCGCCGCGAAATCCTGATGGTCATGTTGCTGCTCCTTGGGAGGGTTCGATCCAGGCGATGGCATCCGGCCCGCCCGCGACCCGCACCGGCTGGCCCGGGGCGAAGGCTGCTTCGGTCGAAGGCCTGATCACGCGCAACCGGTGCGGCCCGGCGGTGACCTCATAGGCGATGGTGTCACCGAGCCAGGCGGCTTCGGACACCACGGCGGGAATGGAAAACGGCGCATCGGTCGAAGCCCCGGCCGGCAGCAACTGCAAACGCGCGGCGCGCAGCACGAGGTGGGAGGCACCCGGGGGCGTCGCGAGCGAAATCCCGGCGGCGGGCAGGGCGATGACGCTGCGCGCCCCCAGGAAGCCGGCCGTGAACACGTCCCGCGGATGTTCGGACAGGCTGCGCGGATCGGCGCATTCCACCAGGCGTCCCGCCTGCATCACCGCGATCCGGTCGGCCAGGGCCAGGGCTTCCTCCTGGTCGTGGGTCACGAACAGGGTGGTGATGCCAAGCCGGCGGCGCAGGCGGTCGATCTCCGAACGCATCTCCGCCCGCAGCGAGGCGTCGAGGTTGGACAGCGGTTCATCCAGCAACAGCAAGTCCGGTTCGGTCACCAGTGCGCGGGCCAGGGCCACGCGCTGCTGCTGGCCGCCCGACAGTTGCGACGGCCAGCGGTCGGCCAAGGCGGCAAGGCCTACCATATCCAGTGCCGCCGCGACCCTGCGGTCGCGTTCGGCGCGGCCGACATGCCGCATCTCCAACCCGAAGACGACATTGCCGGCGACCGTCATGTGCGGGAACAGGGCATAGGCCTGGAACACCATGCCGATCGCCCGGTGGTGCGGCGGGTCGCGTTCGATGCGCCGGTCGCCCAGGGTGATGCCGCCGGCATCCGGCGCGATGAAACCCGCGACCATGCGCAGGGTGGTGGTCTTGCCGCAGCCGGAGGGCCCGAGCAGGGCGATGCATTCGCCGCGCTCGACCGTCAGCGACAGGCCGGCGACTGCCGTCGCGCCGCCATAGCGTTTGGTTAGCGTATCGAGAATGAGATGCGTCACGGCTCAGAATTGCCCAGGCCCCGCCCGGGCGGAAGGGGGCGCGTGGCCCTGGCACAGGGCTGGCGCCCCCATTTGCCCGCGCATGCGGCAGGGTTGCCCATCCGGGGGGCAGCGCGCGCCCGGCTTGCCGGACGCCGATACAAAGGCCAAATGACGGGCGCTGGCGAACCCCCGTCCGGGTGTGCCATCAAGGTCATGTCATCCCTGGGAGCCCAGCCATGCCGACCAAGTTCCGGTTCGAACGCCGCACCCTGTTGGGCGGGACCATCGCCTCCGCCCTGGTGCCCGTGGCCGGCGCCCGCGTGTCGGCGCAGACGCTGGACCGCGTGTCCTTCCAGACCAACTGGCGGGCGCAGGCCGAGCACGGCGGCTACTACCAGGCGGTCGCCGCCGGCATCTACCGCCGCCACGGCATTGAACTCGACCTGCGTATGGGCGGGCCGCAGCAGAATCCGGCGCAGTTGCTGCTGGCCGGGCGGGTCGATTTCATCATGTCGAACGGCTTCCAGGCGATTTCCTATGTGCGAGAAAACCTGCCGTTCCTGACCATCGGCGCGATCATGCAGAAGGATCCGCAGATCCTGATGGCGCATCCCAACGCCGGCAACGATACCTTCGAATCGATGCGCGGCAAGCCGATGATGATCGGCGCCGCCGGGCGGGTGACGTATTGGCCCTTCCTGCGTTCGCGCTTCGGCTACACGGATGAGCAGGTCCGGCCCTATACATTCAACATCCAGCCCTTCCTGGCCGACCGCAACGCCATCCAGCAGGGGTTCCTGTCCTCCGAACCGTTTTCCGCGATCCAGGCCGGCGTGACGCCGAAGGTGCATCTGATCGCCGACGCGGGGTACGAGAACTACCAGACCACGATCGACGTCAGCCGCCGCATGATGACCGAGAAGCGCGACCTCGTGCAGCGCTTCGTCACCGCGACGATCGAGGGCTGGACGCAATACATGGCGAGCCAGGATGTCGGCGCGGCGAATGCGCTGATCAAGCGCGACAATCCGGAGATGGACGACGCCAAGATTGCCTATGCCGTGCGGGTGATGAACGAGAATGGCATCGTGCGTTCCGGCGACGCACTGACGCTCGGCATCGGCGCGATGAGCGACGCGCGGTGGGAACGGTTCTACCAGACCCTGGTCGCCGCCGGCGTGAATCCGGCCGGGCTGGATGTGAAGCGCGGCTATGCCTTGGATTTCGTGAACCAGCGTGTCGGGGTTTAGCCCCGCGATCGGTGTGTCGGGGTCTAGCCCCGCGATCGGTGTGTCGGGGTCTAGCCCCGCGATCAGTGTGTCGGGGTCTAGCCCCGCGATCGGTGTGTCGGGGTCTAACGCCGCGATCCGGGTCGATGGCGTGGCCAAACGCTATGCCAATGGGACACTGGCGGTGCAAAGGGTCGATTTCTCCGTCGGGCATGGGGATTTCGTGTCGCTGCTCGGCCCCTCCGGCTGCGGGAAATCGACCTTGCTGCGGATGATCGCCGGGCTGATCCAGCCCAGCGACGGTGGCATCACCGTCTCCGGCGGCGCGGGGCCGGATGCGCTGGGTTTCGTGTTCCAGGAACCGACGCTGATGCCCTGGGCTACGGCTTTGAAGAATGTGCGGCTGCCGCTCGACCTGCTGGGCGTCGGGCGGGCGGAGGCCGAGGCGCGTTCGGCCGAGGCCCTGGCCAGCGTCGGCCTCAAGGGCTTCGAGACATCCTACCCCCGCGCCCTGTCCGGCGGCATGAAGATGCGCGTGTCCATCGCGCGCGGCCTGGTGACGCGGCCGCGCCTGCTGCTGATGGACGAACCCTTTGCGGCACTGGACGAAATCACTCGCTTCCGGTTGAACAACGATCTGCTGACCTTGTGGGAAGCCCAGAAATTCACCGTGGTCTTCGTGACCCATTCGGTGTTCGAAAGCGTCTATCTCTCCCGCCGGGTCGTCGTGATGGGCGCGCGGCCGGGGCGGGTGGTTGCCGACCTCGACGTGGCCGAACCCTATCCGCGCGGCGAGGAGTATCGCACCTCGGCGATCTATGCCTCCCACACGCGGGATGTCTCCCACGCATTGCATCAGGCGATGGCCGAATGAGCGATATCGTCGGCCCGCCGCCGACCGAAAAAACCTATGGCGGACTGTCTGGTGAAGGCTGGCTTCGCATCATCGCCCCGGCGGTCATCGGCATCCTCGCGCTGGCCGCCTGGGAAATCGCGGTGCGGGCGAACGACGTGCCGACCTATATCCTGCCCGGCCCGGTCCTGATCGCGCAGACCCTGGTGCGGGACTGGTCTTCGCTGGCGGTCAGCCTGGGCATCACCTTGCAGATCACGTTCGCGGCACTGATCGCGGCCGCTGTGCTGGGGCTGCTGATCGCCATCCTGTTCGCCCAGTCGCGCATCATCGAATTGTCGCTGTTCCCCTACGCGGTGATTTTGCAGGTGACGCCGATCGTCGCCATCGCGCCGCTGATCATCATCTGGGTGGATGATGTGCGGCTGGTGCTGCTGATCTGCGCCTGGATCGTCGCCTTCTTCCCGATCCTGTCGAACACCACGCTCGGGTTGAACAGCGCCGACCACAACCTGCTCGACCTGTTCCGGCTGTATCGCGCGACGCGCTGGCAGGTGCTGTGGCGGCTGCGCCTGCCGTCGTCGATGCCGTATTTCCTGGCCGGCTTGCGGATCGCGGGCGGGCTCGCGCTGATCGGCGCGATCGTCGCGGAATTCGTGGCGGGTACCGGCGGGCGTGCCTCCGGCCTCGCCTACCGCATCCTGGAGGCGGGGTACCAGTTGCAGATCCCGCGGATGTTCGCGGCCCTGGTGCTGGTCTCGCTGACCGGCATCGCGATCTTCCTGGCGCTGTCGCTGCTGTCGCATCTGATTTTGCGCTCCTGGCACGAGAGCGCGCTGAAACGGGACAAGTCATGACGGGGTCTTGGTTGACGAACGGCCGCGCGCACGGGGCGCTGGTCGATGGGCTTGACGCCCCCGCCGACGCGGAGGGTTTTCTGCGCCTGGATATCTGCATCGAGAACGGCCGTATCGCCGCCCTGGCACCGGCCGGCACCGCAGCCGGGGGCCAGGACCTGCGCGGCGGCATCGTCTTCCCCGGCTTCGTCGATGCCCATACCCATATCGACAAGGGCCACATCTGGCCGCGCGCCCCCAATCTGGACGGCAGTTTCCTGGGCGCGCTGACCGCCGTCATGGCCGACCGGACCGGCCGCTGGACGCCCGACGACATGGCCACCCGCGCCGATTTCGCGCTGCGCTGCGCGCTGGCCCATGGCACCGTCGCCATCCGCACGCATCTGGACACCTATGCCGAACACGCCCCCATCACCTGGGCGATGTTTGCCCGCCTGCGGGATGCCTGGGCCGGGCGCATCGCCTTGCAGGCCGTCAGCATCGCGCCGCTCGACCGGTTCTGGGGCGATGAGGGGGTGATGATCGCCGATACGGTCGCCCGGCACGGCGGCATCCTCGGCATGGTCACACGGCTCACGGGCGGTGTGCATGACGCGATGCCGGATGCGTTCCAGCCGATGCTGGACCGCTTCTTCGACCTGGCCGAGGCGCGTGGCCTCGACCTCGACCTGCATGTCGATGAAAGCGGCGAAACCGGCGCCCGCGCGCTGCGCGAAATCGCGCTGACCGCGACGCGCCGCGGATTCCGTGGCCGCATCCAGTGCGGCCATTGCTGCGCCCTGTCGATGCAGTCGGAGGATTATGCGCAGGAGACGATCCAGGCGGTCGCCGAGGCCGGCATCGCCATCGTCGTGCTGCCCATGTGCAACATGTACCTGCAGGACCGCGTGCCCAACCGTACACCGCGCTGGCGCGGTGTGACGCTGGTGCATGAACTGGCGGCAGCGGGGGTGCCGGTGTCCTTCGCCTCCGACAACACCCGCGATCCCTTCTACGCCTATGGCGACCTCGACATGCTGGAGGTGCTGCGCGAGGCCACGCGCATCCTGCACCTGGACCATCCGGTGGGCGACTGGCCCGCCGCCGTGTCGCGCGTGCCGGCGCAGGCCTGCGGCTTCGATGCGGGCGTGCTACGGGTCGGCGCCGTGGCGGATCTGGTGCTGACCCGCGCCCGCATGGCGACGGAATTGCAAAGCCGCCCCTGGCATGACCGTGTGGTGCTGCGCGCCGGCCGCGTGCTGGACGCCACGGTCCCCGACTATGCCGAACTCGACGCCGTCACCGGCTTCGCCGGCTGATCACCAGGCCGCGAAATGCCTGCGCACGCGATCGAGGTGCCTGGTCAGTTCCGGCCGCTTGCGCTGGTCCATCGCGTGCAGGTACAGCCAATCCAGTCGGCAGCCCTTGGCGCACAATCGCCGCAGTCCGCGCGAGAACAGGCGGTAGTCGCCCCAGCCGATGAACCACAGCAGCCAGCGCGGCGATCCGTAGCTCGTCACCACCGCGATCCGCCGGATGTTGGTCAGCAGGGGCTGGATCGCCCCATCGCCCATCGCGAAAGCCACGCCCGGCGACCAGACACGGTCCAGCCAACCCTTCAGCATGGCCGGCAGCCCGTACCACCAGGTGGGATAGACGAGCACCAGCGCCTCGGCCGCGCGCAGGTCGGCAACGTGGTCCTCGATGCCCAGCACATTGTCCGGCACGTCGTGGTAACGGCCGCGCTCCTCGGCCGACAGCGCGGGCGCGAAACCCTCCGCATAGAGGTCCCGCAGCGTTATCTTGTGGCCCGCGGCTTGCAAACTGGCGACCACGGCATCGCGTTGCGCGGCGCAGAAACTTTCGCCCCGCGGGTGGCAGTAGATGACAAGGACGTGCATGGCCCATGATCACCCCTGACCCGCTGGCCCGCAACCTCAGCAAGGCCCCCGCCGCATGATGCTCGCCCCTGTCCTGTCGCGCCGCGCCGCCGATCTGCGCGGTTTCCGCATCGGCCCCGATGACCAGAATTATTTTGCCTGTATTTTCGACCCCATCGCCGATGGCGTCAGCTTCACGCTCGTCGTTGAAATCTTCCTGCCTGGCGGTGCCACCCCGCCCAACACCCATGCCGAAGCCGAGGAGTGTTTTTTTGTCCTGTCCGGCACCGGCATCGCCCAGGCGGCCGGTGAAACCATGGCGATCGCGCCAGGCGATTCCTTCGTCCTGCGCCCCGGCACCGAGCATGTCGTGGTCAATACCGGCGCCGAAAAACTCTACTGCCTGACCATGATGACGCCGAACGAGGGCTTTGCCGAACTGATCCGCAGCGGCACCCCGGTGGAATTGACGGCCGAGGACCGCGCCATCATCGCCGGCGGCGGGCGATGAAGATCCTCTACCTCTACGCGCATCCGCTGGCCGAAAGTTTCCACGGCGCGATCCGGCAGGCCGCGCTGGATGGGCTGCTGGCCGCGGGCCACGACGTGGATTTCTGCGACCTTTACGCGGAAGATTTCAACCCGGTCCTGTCGGCCGAGGAACGTCGCGGCTACCACGCGGTGCCCGGCAACCGCGCCCCGGTCGAACGCTACGTGCAACGGCTTGAGGCCGCGGAGGCACTGGTGCTGTCCTACCCCACCTGGTGCTACGGCCTGCCCGCAATCCTGAAGGGCTGGTTCGACCGCGTGCTCCTGCCCGGCGTTTCGTTAACCCTGGCCGAGGATGGTATCGCCCGCCCTTCGCTTACGCATATCCGCAAGATCGCCGGCATCAGCACCTATGGCCGGCCGCGTTGGAACGCCGTCCTGGTCGGCGATCCGCCGCGCAAGGCGGTGACGCGGTACCTCTACATGCTTACCGGGGCCCAGGCCTCGGTGGACTATATCGCGCTGTACGACATGAACCGCGCCGACCTGCGGCGCCGCGCGGCGTTCCTGGAAAGCGTT
>JBBRWI010000107.1:0-13122 GCA_038249305.1 Acetobacterales bacterium | reverse complement strand
CGTCGCGTCGCTGATCCGCGCCACCAGGTCGCGGTCATGCGACAGACCGATGCCGCCGCCCTTGCTGCCGTTCCAGATGATCGCATCCGGCCTTGCGTGCGACAGCAGGGTCGCGGCGCCAAGCATGGCCGGCAGGTTGTAGGTGTCGGGGCAGGGATCGCGGTCGCCATGCACCGGGATGCGCGCGAACAGCGCCGCGGCCTGGGGCATGTCGCGCAGCGCAGCCTGGGTCGTGCGCTCGACGACAGTATTGCCCGATGGCGTGATCGTGCCGACCAGGCGCGGGGACGGCGGCAGCAGGGTCTTGGCGCTCATGCCGATGACGCTGGCAAAGCCCGCGGGTTTCGTCCATCCATGCGCCTGGGGAGATGACGGATGGTGGATCACCCATTGTCGCCGCGGGCGGCGGCGACGCGGCAGCGCATCCTGGATGCGGCGCTTGTGGAATTCGCGCACAACGGCCTGGCCGGCGCGCGGGTGGATGAGATCGCGGCCCGCGCCGATGCCAACAAGCGCATGATCTACGCGCATTTCGGCAGCAAGGAGGACCTGTGGCTGGCGGTGCTGGACGCCGCCTACGCCGCCAAGCGGGCCGAGGAACACGCGCTGGAAACCGCCGCCCTGCCACCGACCGAGGCGATGCGCGCGCTGGTCGGCTTCAACCTGCGCTACGCCGCAGCCCATCCGGAATTCGTCGCCCTGCTGAACCAGGAAAACATCCACCGCGCCGCCTATCTCAAGCGCAGCCAGGCCGTGCCGGGGCTGTATTCGCCCCTGCTCGCGGCGCTCGGCGCCGTGCTGGACCGCGGCCAGGCGGCGGGCGTGTTCCGCCGCGGCGTGGATGCGCTGCAATTGTACATCTCGATGGTGGCGCTCGGGCATTTCTACATCGCCAACCGGCATACGCTGTCCACCATCTTCGGCACCGAATTGACGACCGACGCCGCCATGGCGGCCCGGCAGGCGCATTGCGAAGAGGTGGTCCTTGGCTACCTGCGGCCTTGACGCCGGCCGGCGCGCCAAGGTAACTAACTGGTTACTAATGGGGAGAGAACCATGGCGGAACGCCGCATCGGCCTGATCATGAACGGCGTCACCGGCCGCATGGGGATGAACCAGCACCTCATCCGCTCCATCGCCGCGATCCGCGCCGATGGCGGCGTGCCGCTGGCCAATGGCGACCGCCTGATGCCCGACCCCATCATCGTCGGCCGCAACGAGGGCAAGCTGCGCGCTCTGGCCCTGGCGCACAACATCGACCGGGTTTCAACCGACCTCGACGCCTGCCTGCAAAACCCCGACGACACGATCTTCTTCGATGCCGCGACGACGCAGATGCGCGGGAGCCTGATCCGCAAGGCCATCGCGGCCGGCAAGCACGTCTATTGCGAGAAGCCTACCTCGGACAACCTGGCCGAGGCGCTGGACCTGGCGCGCGTGGCACGCGCTGCCGGCATCAAGCATGGCGTCGTGCAGGACAAGCTGTTCCTGCCCGGCCTGCGGAAACTGAAGATGGCGATCGACAGCGGCTTCTTCGGCAGGATCCTGTCGGTCAAGGGCGAGTTCGGCTATTGGGTTTTCGAAGGCGACCTGCAACCCGCGCAGCGCCCGTCGTGGAATTACAAGAAGAACGAGGGCGGCGGCATCATCCTCGATATGCTCTGCCACTGGCGCTACGTGCTGGACAATCTTTTCGGCGAGGTCCGCAGCGTCTCATGCCTCGGCGCCACGCATATCCCCGAACGGATCGGCGAGGACGGCAACCCCTATGTCGCCGACAGCGACGATGCGGCCTATGCGACCTTTCAATTGGAAGGGGGCGTGATCGCGCATATCAACTCCTCCTGGGCCACGCGCGTGCGTCGCGACGACCTGGTGACCTTCCAGGTCGATGGCACCCTCGGCAGCGCCGTCTGCGGCCTGCAGAAATGCTGGACGCAGGCCCGGGTGAACACGCCGAAGCCGGTGTGGAACCCCGATGTGCCGCAGCCGATCGATTTCTTCGAGGGCTGGCAGGAAATTCCCGATACGCAGCCCTATCCCAACGGTTTCCGCGTCCAGTGGGAATTGTTCCTGCGTTATGTGGCCGGTGACGTCGCGACCTATCCCTGGGATCTGCTGGCCGGCGCCAAGGGCGTGCAACTGGCCGAAGCCGGTCTGCAATCCTGGGCGGAACGCCGCTGGATCGACCTGCCGGAGCTTGTCGTCTGATGCCGACCATCACCCTGCCCGTGGCCTTCGGCCTCGCGCCCTTCACGACCAGCCTCCCGCGCGTCTTTGCCAAGGCGGCGCCGCCGTTTCCGCGCATCGCCTTTGCCGCAGCGCATGTCGTGGCGGACCCGATGGCCGAACAGGACCCCTGGCTGGACGCCAGGATCGACTGGGACCGCACCATCGCTTTTCGCCGCCACCTGTGGTCGGTCGGCCTCGGCGTCGCCGAAGCCATGGACACGGCCCAGCGCGGCATGGGGCTGGATTGGACGGCCGCGCAGGAACTGATCCGCCACAGCCTGGATGCGATGCAGGATTTTCCGGGTGCCGTAATGGCCTCCGGCGCCGGCACCGACCACCTGGCGCCCGGCCCCGACGTCACCGTCGATGACGTCATCCGCGCCTATGAGGAACAATGCGAAGCGGTCGAGGCGATGGGCGGCCGCATCATCCTGATGGCCTCCCGCGCTCTGGCCCGGGCGGCCAAATCCCCGGCCGACTACGAACGCGTCTATGCCCGCATCCTGGGCCAGGTGAAGCAGCCGGTGATCATCCACTGGCTGGGCGAGATGTTCGACCCCGCGCTGGAAGGCTACTGGGGCAACCACGACCACATGGCGGCGATGGACACCGCGCTGGCCGTGATCGCGGCGCATGCCGACCGCGTCGATGGGGTGAAGGTCTCGCTGCTGGATGACGCCAAGGAAATCTCCATGCGCCGCCGCCTGCCGAAAGGCGTGCGGATGTATACCGGCGACGACTTCAACTACGCCGAACTGATCGCCGGCGACGCGCATGGCCATTCCGACGCGCTGCTCGGCATTTTCGACCCGATCGCCCCGGCCGTGGGTGGTGCGCTGGCGGCGCTGTCGCGCAACGACCTCGGCACCTTCCACGACATCCTGGCGCCCACGGTCCCGCTGTCGCGCCACATTTTTGCGACGCCCACGCGGTTCTACAAGACCGGCGTGGTGTTCATGGCCTGGCTGAACGGCCACCAGGACCACTTCGTCATGGTCGGCGGGCAGCAGAGCACGCGCAGCATCCAGCACTTGTCCGAACTGTTCCGGCTGGCCGATGCGGCCGGGCTGCTCAGCGACCCCGACGTTGCCGTGGCGCGGATGCGGTCATTGCTGGCAGTGCATGGCGTGGCATGAGGCCGCTTTCCCTCAACACCGTTACCGTCCGCGACCGCTGGGGCCTCGCCGATTGCATCGAAGGCTGCGCGCGGCACGGCATCCCCGGCATTGCCCCCTGGCGTGACGTGCTGGCCGCGATGGGCGTCGATGCCGCCGCACAACGTCTGCGCGATGCGGGGCTGACCGTCTCCGGCCTGTGTCGTGGCGGCATGTTCCCCAGCCCCGATGCCCCCGGCCGCGCCGCCGCCATCGAGGACAACCGCCGCGCCATCGACGAAGCCCACACCATCGGCGCCGCCTGCCTGGTCATGGTCTGCGGCGGCCTGCCGCTCGGATCGCGCGACCTGCCGGGCGCGCGAAGAATGGTCGCGGATGGCCTGGCCGCGATCCTGCCCGAGGCAAGGGCGGCGGGCGTGACGCTCGCCCTCGAACCGCTGCATCCGATGACCTGCGCCGATCGCAGCGTGCTCTCCACCCTGGCCCAGGCGCTGGACCTTTGCGACGACCTCGGTGCCGGCACCGGCGTCGCGGTCGATGCCTATCATGTCTGGTGGGACCCCGATCTTGCGCGTGACATGGCCCGCGCCGGGTCGCGCATCGCCGGGCTGCATATCTGCGACTGGCTGGTGCCGACGACCGACCTTGTATTCGACCGCGGCATGCCGGGTGACGGCGTGATCGACCTTCCGGGCTTCTGCGCGATGGCCGAGGCCGCAGGCTATGCTGGCCTGGTCGAGGTGGAACTGCTCTCCCGCCGCTGGTGGGCGGAAGACCCCGACGCTGTCCTGCGCCTGATGAAGGCGCGCCACGCCGCCATCGGCTGAACAACCCCCCGGGAGGAAACAAGAAAAATGACCCAACGCCGCAGCCTGATCCTTGCCGCCCTGGCCCTGCCGGCGGTCGCGCGCGCGCAACCTGCCTGGGCACCGACCCGGCCGCTGCGTTTCGTCGTGCCCTTCCCCCCGGGCGGGGCCACCGACATCGTCGCCCGCGTCATGGCCGAGCGCCTTGGCGAAAAATTCGGCCAGGCGGTGGTGGTGGAAAACCGCACCGGCGCCGGCGGCAATATCGGCGTGGAGGCGGTGGTCCGCAGCGCCCCCGATGGCCACACCATCCTGATGGGCACCACCGGCACGCTGACCATCAACCCGCATCTCTACGCCAGCATGGGCTTCAATCCGGCGACCGACCTCGCGCCGGTGTCGATGGCCTTCACCACCGACCATGTGCTGATCGTGAACCCGGCCGTGCCGGCGCAGACGGCGGCCGCGTTCATCGCCCTGGCCCGCGCCCGCCCGGGCAGCCTGGCCTATGGCAGCGGCGGGGCGGGTTCCAGCACGCATCTGGTGCCCGAACTGTTCCGCCTGGTGGCGGGGATCGAGGTGCAGCACGTGCCCTATCGCGGCTCCGCCCCGGCGCTGAACGACACGGTCGCCGGCACGGTGCAGTTCATGCTCGACCAGGTGCCCTCGGCGATCGGCCAGATCCAGGGCGGGCGGGTGCGCGCATTGGCGATCACCGGCCCGCGCCGGTCGCGGCTGTTGCCGGATGTGCCGACCATGGCGGAAATCGGACTGCCGGCCGCCGAGGCGACCTCCTGGGGCGCGGTGATGGCGCCCGCCGGCACGCCGCCGGCCGCCATCGCTGCGCTGTCGGCCGCCTGTGCGGAGGTGCTGGCGCAGACCGCGGTGCAGGAACGCCTGGCGGCGGCCGGGGCCGATGCGGTGTCATCCTCGCCGGCCACCCTCGCGGCGCTGATCACGAGCGAAAGCGCGAAGTGGGGGCGCGTGGTGCGCGAGGCGCGGATTACGGTGAACTGACCGCCAGCCCCACTTCCAGCATGCGATGGGCGATCTCCCGCTCGCCCATCACCGTCAGGCTCGCACCCAGCCCGCCCAGATGCGTGACCGCATCTTCGGAATGCGCGCGGGCGATGATCGACAGGCCGGGGTTTCTGGCGCGCGCCTGTTGGATCACCTGCCCGGCCTCGAAGGGTTCCGGGATGGTGACGTAGAGCCGTCGGGCGACGGGCAGGTTCGCCAGGGCCAGGATTTCGGGGTCGGCGGCATTGCCGACCACCGCCTCGGCGCCGTCGGCGCGGGCGCGGCGCGCGGCGTCCTCGCTGTCCTCATAGACCATCACCGGGCGACCCGCCGCGATCAGCCCGGCGCCCAGGATCGAGCCGACGCGGCCGTAGCCGATGATCACGTCATGGTCGGTCAGGGCGGTGACCGCGGGCAGTGGTGGCGCGTCCGGCACCGGCGCGACGGCGGGATGCGGCGTCGCCATGCGATGCCGCCCGCGCTCCACGGCGACAAAAAGAAAGGGATTGATCACGATCGACAGGATCGCACCCGCCAGCACCAAATCCCGCCCCTCCGGCGGCAGGGCGCCCATGGCGACCCCGAGCCCGGCCAGGATGAAGGAAAATTCGCCGATCTGCGCGAGGCTCGCGGAAATCGTCAGCGCCGTGCCCGTCGGATGGCCGAAGGCGCGCACGATCGCAAAGGCCGCGAGCGATTTGCCGACCACGATGATGCCGACCGTCGCCAGCACCGCCCAGGGTGCCGTGACCAGGATCGACGGGTTGAACAGCATACCGACCGAGACGAAGAACAGCACGGCAAAGGCATCGCGCAGCGGCAACGCTTCCTCGGCCGCGCGTTGGCTGAGCTTGCTTTCCCCCATCACCATGCCGGCGAAGAAGGCGCCCAGCGCAAAGGACACGTCGAACAGTTGTGCGGCGCCGAAGGCGACACCCAGCGCGACGGCATAGACCGCGAGGCGGAACAATTCGCGCGACCCGGTATGCGCCGCATAATGCATGATCCACGGAATCGCCCGCCGTCCCGCGACCAGCATGATCGCGACGAAGGCCGAGACCTTGACCAGCGTGATCGCCGCGGTCTGCGCCAGATCCCACCAGGACATCGCGGCGCCGCCGGCCGATCCGCGTGCCATCGCCGGCAGCAGCACCAGCGCCAGGACCATGACCAGATCCTCGACCACCAGCCAGCCGACCGCGATGCGCCCGCGGTCGCTGTCCAGCAGCCGCCGTTCCTGCAGCGACCGCACCAGCACGACGGTGCTGGCGACCGACAGCGACAGGCCGAAGATCAGCCCGGCCATCAGGCTCCAACCGAACAGCCAGGACAGCCCCATGCCCATCAGGGTCGCGGCGGCGATCTGCACCAGCGCCCCCGGCACGGCGATGGCGCTGACCGACAGCAGGTCCTTCAGCGAGAAATGCAGCCCGACCGCGAACATCAGCAGGATGACGCCGATCTCGGCCAGTTCATTGGCCATGCCCTGGTCGGCGACGAAGCCCGGGGTGAAGGGCCCGACCACCACCCCGGCCAGCAGGTAGCCGACCAGCGGCGACACCCGGAGGCGATGCGCCAGCAGCCCGAACAGGAAGGCCAGCACCAACCCCGCGGCGATCATCGCGATCAGGGGCGTATGATGCGCCGGCATGGCTGGCTCCGCTGGTGTTGGCTGTTCGGTGTGGACGCCGCGGCTGGGCGTGTCACCCCCCGAGCGTGCGTCGCACCGCATCGGTCCAGCAATCGTAGCGCCGGGCCGCCTCGGCCGCCGGCAGGTTCGGCATGAAGCGGCGGTCCAGCCGCCAGCCCGCGCCGGCCCCGGCCTCGGCCGGGCCCGGCTGCAACCCGGCCTGCACCGCGGCGAGGTAGGCGGCCCCGAGTGCCGTGGTTTCCTGCACCACCGGCCGGTCCACCGGGGCGCCCAGGATGTCGGCCAGGCATTGCATGGTCCAGTCGCTGCCGCTCATCCCACCATCGGCCCGCAGGACCATCGGCGCGATCGCCGCCCCCCCCCGCCTGGCCGCGTCGTCGCCCAGGTCGGCGGCCATGGCCAGCAGCAGGTCGCGGGTCTGGAAGGCGACGCTTTCCAGCGCGGCGCGGCAGAACTCGGCCGGGCCGGTGTTCCGGTTCAACCCGAAGATCGCCCCGCGCGCGGAGGCATCCCACCAGGGGGCGCCGAGCCCGACGAAGGCCGGCACCATGATGACCGATTGCGCCGGATCGGCCTCGGCCGCCAGGCGCCCGCTGTCGTCGGCGGCGCCGATGATGCCAAGGCCGTCGTGCAGCCATTGCACCGCAGCGCCGGCGATGAAGATGGTGCCCTCCAGCGCATAGGTCCGCCGCCCGCCGACCTGCCAGGCAATGGTCGTCAGCAGGCGGTTGTTGGATGGCACCGGCGCGTCGCCGGTCACCATCAGCGCGAAGGCGCCGGTGCCATAGGTCGATTTGACCATCCCCGGGCGGAAACAGGCCTGGCCCAGGGTCGCCGCCTGCTGGTCGCCGGCGATGCCGCGGATCGGGATCGCGTGGCCCAGCACCGACGCATCGGTCATGCCGAACTCCGCCGCGCAATCGCGCACCTCGGGCAGCACGGCGGGTGGGATCCGGAACAGCCGCAGCATGTCGTCGTCCCAGGTGCCGGTCGCGATGTCGAACAGCATGGTGCGCGCCGCGTTGGTCGCATCGGTCGCATGGACGCGCCCGCCGGTCAGGTGCCAGAGCAGCCAGGAATCCACCGTGCCGAAGCACAACCGCCCGACCTCGGCCGCCGCCCGCGCGCCCGGCACCTCATCCAGCAGCCAGGCGAGTTTCGAGGCGCTGAAATAGGGGTCGAGCACGAGCCCGGTGCGCTTGGCGATCAGCGGCGCGAAGCCTTCGCTACGCAGCCGGTCGCACAGCGGCGCGGTGCGGCGGTCCTGCCAGACGATGGCGCGGTGCAGGGCGCGGCCTGTGGCGCGGTCCCACAGCAAGGTGGTCTCCCGCTGATTGGTCAGGCCGAGGCCGGCGACGCTGGCGCCTTCGGTCGCGGCCAGGACCTCACGCAGCGTCGCGATGCTATGGGCCAGGATGTCTTCCGGCGCATGTTCGACCCAGCCGGAGGCCGGAAAATGCTGCGGCAGTGGAATACGGGCGATCGCGAGCGGCGCCGCCAGTTCGGCGCCGAAGGCCAGGGCGCGGGTGGAGGTGGTCCCCTGGTCCAGCGCCAGCAGCACGGTCTGGGTCATCTTGCGCCTCTCTATCCTGGTGGCAGTGTAGGCGAGACCGGAGAAATGGCGACATGACAGCACTGCGTTTGTGGGACCTGGCCGGCGAGGACCCGGGCCGGCGGTTCAGCCCCTATTGCTGGCGCATCCGCCTGGCCCTGGCGCACAAGGGGCTGGCGGTCGAAACCCTGCCCTGGCGCTTCACCGACCACGACGCCATCGCGCCGCATACCAAGGTGCCGGTGCTGGAACATCCGGGCGGCCGGCTGTCCGACTCCTGGGCGATCGCCGAATGGCTGGACGACACCTATCCCGACCGTCCCGGCCTGTTTGGCGGCGCGGCCGGCAAGGCGCTGACCCGCTTCGTCAACGGTTTTGCCGATGCGGTGCAGTTGGGCGGCATCGCGCGGCTGATCGTCGCCGACATCCCTGCCGTGCTGATCGAACGCGACCGCGGGTATTTTTCCGCCAGCCGGGAAAAGCGCTTCGGCATGCCGCTGGCAGAGGTGGTGGCGGGACGGGAAACCTCGGTCGCGGCGTTCCGCGAGGCCATGCTGCCGATGCGGCTGGTGCTGCGGTCGCAGCCGTATCTGGCAGGCGCAGCGCCGGCCTATGCCGACCACATCCTGTTCGGCGGCTTCCAATGGGCGCGCTGCGTCAGTGCCTTTGCCTTGCTGGAAACATCCGACCCGGTCTGGGCCTGGCGGGAGCGGATGCTGGATGCCTATGACGGGCTGGGGCGGGTGGCGGTGGCGTTCGACGGCGCCTGAGTGCCGGGCTTGGACACGACCGGCACGCTCCTTCCGCTCGATTTGCCGGTCGCCGAGGCGCTGCCCGCGCTGCGGGCGGCGCTGGCCGCCGGGCCGAATGCCGTGCTGATCGCGCCACCCGGCGCCGGCAAGACCACGCTGGTCCCGCTCGCCCTGCGCGACGAACCCTGGGCGCTGGCCGGCCGCATCCTGGTGCTGGAACCCCGCCGCATCGCCGCCCGCGCCGCCGCCAACCGCATGGCATTCCTGCTGGGCGAAGCCTTGGGCCAAACGATCGGCCTGGCCACCCGGCTGGACCGCGCCGGCGGGCCGGCCGTGCGGGTCGAGGTGATCACCGAGGGCCTGCTGGTCCGCCGCATGCAATCCGACCCCGGGCTGGAGGGCGTGGCGGCGGTGTTCTTCGACGAGGCACATGAGCGGCACCTCGACACCGACCTGGGCCTGGCGCTCTGCCTCGACCTGCAACGCGCCTTGCGGCCCGAACTGCGGCTGCTGGTGATGAGCGCGACCCTGGACGCCACCGCCTTCGCCGGGCTGCTGGGGCCGGGGACCCCGGTGGTCGAGAGCATGGGCCGCGCCCATCCCGTCACCCTGCGCCACCGCACCCGCGACGTTGCCGACCCGCGCGACCTGCCGGAAGCCATGGCCGGGGCCATCCGCGACGCGATGCGCGACCATCCGGGCGATGTGCTGGCCTTCCTGCCCGGCTGGGGCGAAATCCGCCGGACGCAGGAACGGCTGGCGGGGGTCGATGCGCTCGTGCTGCCGCTGCACGGCGAACTGCCGCCGGCCGAGCAGGACCGTGCCCTGGCCCCCGCCGAACGGCGCAAGATCGTCCTGGCGACGAGCATTGCCGAAACCAGCCTGACCGTGCCCGGGGTGCGGATCGTGGTCGATGGCGGGTTCCGCCGCGCACCCCGGCTGGACCCGGGCACCGGCCTGTCCCGGTTGGCCACGGTGCGGATCGGCCGCGCCGCCGCCGACCAGCGCGCCGGCCGCGCCGGGCGCACCGCGCCGGGGCTGGCGGTGCGGCTCTGGACCGAGGCGCTGCACCGGGGCCTGCCGATCGCCGACCGGCCGGAAATGCTGGAGGCCGAATTATCCGGCCTGCTGCTGGATTGCGCCGCCTGGGGGGCCGCGCCCGGCAGCCTGGCCTGGCTGGACACCCCCCCGGCCGGCGCGCTGGCCGCAGCGGCCGGGCTGCTGCGCGAACTGGAAGCCCTGGACCCGGCGGGCCGCATTACCGCCATGGGCCGGCGCATGGCCCGCCTCGGCGCCCATCCCCGCCTGGCCCGGATGATGGCGGCAGCCGAGAATGAGAGCGAGGCCGCCCTGGCCGCCGATCTCGCCGCCCTGCTGGAAGAACGCGACCCCATCCGCAACCGCGACGCACCGGCCGAGATCGGGCTGCGGCTGGACCTGCTGGCCGGCGGCGACCATGCCGACGCCGATCGCGGCACAATCCAGCGCATCCGCCGCGCCGCGTCGCTGCACCGGCGGCGGCTGGGCGTGCCCGGCGGCACGGTCGCCGAGGGCGATCCCGGCGCCCTGCTGGCGGCCGGTTTCCCCGACCGTATCGCCGCCCGGCGCGGCACCATGGAGGGCGCCTTTCGCCTGGCCGGGGGGGGCATGGGGGCGCGGCTGCCGCCGACCGACCCGCTGTCGAAAGCACCCCTGCTGGCCATCGCCGACCTGGAACTGGTGGGCACCGAGGCGCGCATCCGCATGGCGGCGCGGCTGGACCGGGCCGTGCTGGAAGCGCGCTTTCCGGAACGGTTCGTGCGCGAAGAAAGGGCGGCCTTCGACGCCCGCCTGGGCGCCGTCGTCGCCCGCCGCCGCCTGCGCTTCGGGCCGCTGGTGCTGGAAGAATCCACCATCCCCGCGACCGACCCAGAAGCCGTGGCGCTGGCCCTGGCCGAAGCCGCCGCCGGCCGCGATTTCCGCGACCTGGGCTGGACCGAGGCGGCGCGCCAGACCCGGGCACGCATCGCGGCCATGCGCCGCCTGGAACCGGACGCCGACTGGCCCGACACCAGCCTGTCGCCCGCCTGGCTGGCACCGCATATCCTGGGGCTTGCGCGGCTGACCGAACTGGCCGGGCTGGATTTGACGGCGATCTTCCGTGGGCTTTTGCCCTGGGAGGCGCAAAAGCGACTGGATGCCTTGCTGCCCACACGCCTGCCGCTGCTGGCCGGCCGCAGCGCCGCGGTGGATTATACCGCCGACCCGCCGCGGCTGGAGGCGCGGGCGCAGCATCTGTTCGGCCTGGCCGGCATGCCGTCGCTGGCGGGGGGGCGGTTGCCCCTGCAGGTGGTGTTGCTCAGCCCCGCCAGCCGGCCGATCGCGGTGACCGCCGACCTCGGGGGGTTTTGGGCCGGCGCCTGGGCCGATGTGCGGAAAGACCTGCGCGGCCGATACCCGAAGCACGACTGGCCGGAAGACCCCGCGCGCGCGACGCCGCCGCCGGAGAAACCGCGCCGGGGGTAGCGGCCGGGCGCGCGCCATGTTTTACGGGCGCGCCAACAAGGAGCAGGACCATGAGCGACGAAACCATCGGCACCGGCGCCGAAGCCTCCGCGGGCCAGACGGTCGCGGTGCATTACACCGGCTGGCTGTTCGACGCGGCCGCACCGGAAACCAAGGGCAAGAAGTTCGACAGCAGCCGCGACCGTGGCCAGCCGTTCCGTTTCGAACTCGGCGCCGGCCAGGTGATCCAGGGCTGGGACGAGGGCGTGGTCGGGATGAAGATCGGCGGCCATCGCCGCCTGACCATCGCGCCGGAAAAGGGCTATGGCGCGCGGGGTGCCGGCGGGGCGATCCCGCCGAACGCGACGCTGGTGTTCGATGTCGAGTTGCTCGGCGTCGAGTAGCTCAGAACAGCGCCATCTGGGCCGGCTGCGGCACCGCCGCGGCCGGCACGCGGAAGGCATCGCAGTCCAATGCGGCCTGCCGGTTGTTGGTACGGTCCAGCCCGTGTTTGCGCAGCGCCAGGGCGAAGCGCCCTTCCAGCAGCTCCGCATAGGGCCCGGTGCCGGTCTGGCGGGTGGCGAACCGGCTGTCGTAGAGCGCGCCACCGCGGGTCTGGCGGATCAGCGACAGGACCTTGGCCGCGCGGTCGGGGAAATGCTGGTGCAGCCAGGCCTCGAACATTTGTGCGATCTCCAGCGGCAGGCGCAGCAGCACATAGCCCGCGCGGCTCGCACCGTTGCGGACGGCGGCGGCGATCAGGCTTTCCAACTCGGCGTCGTTCAAACCGGGGATCATCGGCGCCGCCAGGATGCCGGCGGGAATCCCCGCGCGCGACAATTCGCCGATGGTCGCCAGACGCCGGGCCGGGCTCGCGGCGCGCGGTTCCATGACCCGTGCCAGGGCCGGGTCCAGGGTCGTGATCGACAGGCAGACATGGACCAGGTTGCGCTGCGCCATGCGGGCCAGGATATCCAGGTCCCGCGTGACGCCGGATGATTTGGTGACGATGGTGACGGGGTGGTTGTGCGCGTCCAGCACCTCAAGGATCTGCCGTGTCAGCCCCAGCGTGCGTTCGACCGGCTGGTAGGGGTCGGTATTGGCGCCGAGGGCCACGGGCCTGGCCACATAGCCCGGCTTGCGGAGTTCCTTGGTCAGAAGCGCCGCGATATCCGGCTTGAACAGCAGCCGGGTTTCGAAATCCAACCCCGGCGACAGGCCCAGATGCGCATGCGACGGCCGCGCGTAGCAATAGATGCAGCCATGTTCGCAGCCGCGATACATGTTGATGCTGCGGTCGAAGCCGATGTCGGGTGAGGTGTTCCTGGCCATCGCCGACCGGCTGCTGTCGCGGGTCAGCGTGGTCGCCAGCGGCTCGGGCGCGGCAAAAGCCGCATCCAGCGTGCCCCAGCCATCATCCCAGGCGACCGCCGATTGGCGTTCATACCTGTTCGCCGGATTGCCCAGCGCCCCACGCCCCTTGCGGGCGCCGAGCGATGCAAGAGAAGCT
>JBBRWI010000106.1:0-13187 GCA_038249305.1 Acetobacterales bacterium | reverse complement strand
GCAGGCGACCTGGCTCGCCGCCCACGCCCTGCGGATCGCGGGGGATGGCGCGCGGCTGCGGCACTTTGCCTATCGCGGCAAGCGCCCGTCGATCGGCGACCGGCCACTGACCCTTCTTGGCGCACGCGATGGCGACAGGATTCGGCTGGAAACAAGGGACGATCAGGGCTGCACCTGCCAGTCGGCCGAAGCGACGATGGCGTGAGCGACGGCCGACAACCTGCCGCCGCGGTCCGGCCGGCCTTCGTGCCGGTCGCCGACGACCGGATCCGCGGCATCGGCCTGATCGTCGCGGGGTTCGCGCTGATCGCCTGTGCCGATGCGGCGGTAAAATGGGCTCTGCCGGAGGTCGGGATTGCCGCCGCGATGATCTGGCGCGGCGCGGTCGGCGGGCTGGCCGTCGCCGTCATCGCCCGCTTCCGCAACCTGGTGCCGCGCAATCGGCGCCTGGTTTCCGCGCGGAGCCTGCTGCACACCGCTGTCACGCTGGCCTTCTACGGGGCCTGGATGGCCGGGCTGCCGCTGGCGGATTCCTATGCCGTGGTCGCCGTCGCGCCGCTGTTGATGACGCTGCTCGCGGTGCCGCTGCTGGGCGAGCGGTTCGGCTGGCGGCGCACCCTGTCCACGCTGGTCGGCTTTTGCGGCGTGCTGGTGATGCTGCGCCCGGGTGGGGATTTGTGGCGGTGGGAGGCGGGGATGCTGGCCGCGGGGGTCGCCGCCCTGGCGCTGACCCGCATCTGGACCCGCCAACTGGCCCGCACGGATGCGCCTGAAACCATCGCCTTCTGGCTGTTGGCAGCGCATGTCCCGGTGGGGTTGCTGCTGCTGCCGGTGTTTCCCGCCCCATCGGTATCGGGGGCGCTGCTGCCCGATTGGCCGGTGGTCGCGGTGCTGGTGTTCCTCGGCATCGGCAATGGGCTCGCGCATACGTTGTTTGCCCGGGCGTATTCCTTGGCGCCGGTCGGCACTTTGGCGCCCTATGAATACACCACGCTGGTCTGGGGCGGTGTCCTGGGGTTTGTTATCTGGCATGAGGTGCCGGCCTGGGCGACCTTGGTGGGGGCGGCCATCGTGATCGCCGCGGGGCTGTACAACCTGCATCGGGAACAGCTGCGCGCGCGGCAGCTTCGGGGGGTCTGATGGCCGACCGCCACGACGCACCCCGCGCGCTTCGCCACGACCCCAAACGCGGCGCCATCCTGATGATGGTGGCCTGCGCGCTGTTCGTGCTGATGAGCGCGATCGTCAAAGGCCTCGCCGAACGGCTGCCCTTTCTTGAGATCATGTTCTTCCGCTGCACGCTGGCGATCCCGGTCGTGCTGCTCTTTTCGATCCGCAGCGGCATGGTCTCGCTGCGGACGCGGCGCCTGGGTGGTCACATCGCGCGGGCCTGCACCGGCATGATGGCGATGACCCTCTCCTTCTTCGCGCTGACCGTGCTGCCGTTGACCGAACAGACCGCGCTGACGCAGACCACGCCGATCTTTGCCACACTGCTCGCCATACCATTCCTGGGCGAGCGGCCGGGGGCCGCGCGCTGGGCGGCGGTCGGCATCGGGTTCTGCGGCATCATGGCCATCGCCCTGGGGCAGGGGGCGTTCTGGTCCGACGCGCCGCGGGACCCGATGACCACGCTCGGCTTCGCGGCGGCGTTGGCGCATGGCGTGTTCTCGGCGCTGACCACACTGCTGGTGCGCAGCCTGTCGGCGACCGAAAGCAGTGCGACCATCGTGCTGTGGCAGAGCCTGCTCATGAGCGCCATGATCGGGCTCGTGCTGCCCTTTGTCTGGGTCACGCCATCATGGCCCGATGTGCTGTTGCTGCTGGTCTGCGGCCTGCTCGGCGGTGTCGCCCAGGTGTTGTTGACCGAAGCCTGGGCCGGCACCGAGGTTTCCGCCGTCGCCCCCTTCGCCTATACCTCGTTGCTCTGGGCGGCCCTGTTCGGCTGGGTCATTTGGGGCGAAGCCCCCGGTCTGTGGACGTGGATCGGGTCGGGGCTGATCGTGGTCGCCGGACTTGGGATGCTTCGCGCAGAAATCCGCCGCAAGAGGACAGGACCCTGATGTCACCGTTGAACCATCTGCGCGACGACACCTGGCCGCATGGTGATGCCGAAGCCGTGGCCCCCGGAATCCGGCGCGTGATCTGCACCAATGCCGGCCCCTTCACCCATCGCGGTACCAATTCCTGGATCCTGGGGCAGGGCCGCGTCGCCATCGTCGATCCCGGCCCGGCCGACGCCGCACATCTGGACGCGCTGCTGAAAGCCGTGGCGGGCGAGACCGTGACGCACGTCATCGTGACCCACACCCACCGCGACCATTCGCCGGGGGCCGCGGCGCTGCAGGCCGCGACCGGGGCAGTGACCGCAGGCTTCGGCCCGCATCTGACCGCCCAGGCGGAGGAGGCAGGGGAGGGCGGCGACCACGCCTTCACCCCCGATATCACGCTGGCCGATGGCGCGACCCTGGCCGAGGGCGACTGGTCGGTCACCGCCGTGCATACGCCCGGCCATTGCGCCAACCACATCTGCCTCGCGCTGCCGGATGGCGTCCTGCTGTCGGGCGATCACGTAATGGCCTGGAGCACCACGGTCGTCAGCCCGCCCGACGGCGACATGGCGGACTACATGGCAAGCCTGCAGAAACTTCTGGCACGCGGTGACCGGCTGTACCTGCCGGGCCACGGCCCGGTGCTGCCCGAGCCCATGGCCTATGTGACGGCACTCCTGGCGCACCGCCGCGAACGGGAGGCGATGGTGATGACGGCGCTGGCCAAGGCCGGCATCTCTCCGATCGAGGCGCTGTTGACGGCCGTGTATGGCGAGATCGACCAAAAGCTGGTGCGCGGCGCCCAGCGCAGCCTGCTCGCGCACCTGCGGAAACTGAAGGCGGAAAAAATCGTGGGCGAGTTGGACGAGATCGGCTGGTTCGTGCGCTGATCGCAGGTCTCGACGACCCAGGCAGTGCCGGCGATGCGACGCAGTTGTCAGCGGCATCGGCCACACGGTCGCGCAGCCTGAGTTCTACCGCTCCGCCCGCCGCGTGTCCCGCCCCTGGAACCAGACCAGGATGCGGGTGTGCCGCTCCGCCTCCGACATCGCCATCACCGTCAAAAACTCCTCCAGCACCTTGGCGGTGATCGGGGCGAGCTTCAGCCGATGCGCGTCCTCGACATCGAAGAAGCCGAGGTTTTCCAACTCGCCCGAGCCCTGCAGCGTGCCGGTCGCAAGTTCGGCCGGCGCCATCAGGAAGCGCGCATTGAACCGCACGGGTGACATCGGCGGCGTGACGGCGCGGCAGAGGTAGTCCAGCCCCGACAAATCCGGCAAGGTGGCGCCCTGGCCGATACGCAGGGCGGTCTCCTCCTCCAATTCTCGCACCGCGGCGACCGCCAGCGCATGGGCCGCGCGCGCGGTCGAACGCCGTTCCAGGCAGGCGCGGGTGAAATCGGGCAGCGGGGCGGCCACCTTGGCGGTGCGGTCGGCGGGGTCCACCCGGCCGCCCGGAAATACCAGGCGCCCCGGCATGAAGCGCAGGGATGCGGCGCGGTGGCCCATCAGGACCTCGAATCCCTGCGCCGTACGGCGCCACAGGATCAGCGTCGCCGCATCCGTGGGTTTGACGGCGGCCTTTGGCCTGGCCTCGCCGGCGGCGGTGAAGTCGGTCGGGCGCATCGGATCGTCAGCCAAGGGTGATGCCCCGGCTGGCCAACCAGGCGCGCAGATTGGCGCGTTCGGGGACGGCAAGCTGCCGCGCGGCATTCTCGCTCCAGGTGCAGCCCTCGGGCGCCGGGCCGTGCACATTCGGATAGCGCGGCTTCGCCCTTGGGCGCCGCGCGTCATAGGCCGCGAGGGCGTCGGGCAAGGCCGCGTCGTCATAGGTCTCCCGATGCACGACCACCGAGGGTGGCAGGCGGGGCGTCACCTCGTTGCGCGCCTCCGGCCAGCCGATCGAAAGCCCCGCCACGGGGAACACGCCCTCAGGCAGCCCCGCGAGGCCCGCGACCAGATCGAGGTGGTTGCGGACGTAGGACACGGGGCAGGTGCCCAACCCCGCCGCATCCGCCGCCATCACGCAGAATCCCATCGCCAGCGCCGCATCGACGCTGGCGTTGAGGAAGGTGTCGATGCTGTCATTGGCATGCACCCGGCCATGCAGTTCGCAGGCCCGGCGCCCACGCCGCAGATCGCCGCAGAACAGCAGCAGGATGGGCGCATCCTTGATCCAGGGCATGGTGCCGATCGCGTCCGCGATGGCGGCGATCTTCTTTGCGTCCTGCCAGACGATCACCGCGTATTGCTGCAGGTCGGATTTGGCGGGGGCCGATTGCGCCGCCGCCAATACCGTCGCCAGCAGCGGTTGGGGGATCGCGGCGCCGGGCCGGAAGCGCCGCGTCACGCGCCGGTCGAGCAGCGCGGCCAGCCCCGCCGGGATGATGTCCGGCGGGGTGAAGGGGGCCGTGCCGAAACGGGCCGCGATCAGGGCCGCGGGTGTCACACCGGGTCCCAGGCAAATACGTCGCCGGAGCGGTCGAGTGGCTGGAAGCCCGCGCGCATCGCCGGCAGCGCGATCTCGGCGACCGATTCCGGCGTCCAGCCGCCGTCCTTGTGGACCGAGCGGATCGGGCGCGGCTGGCTGAACAGGAAAAGTTCATTGTGCCGGGCCGCAAAAATCTGGCCGGTGACGTCCTTTGCCGCATCCGAGCCGAGGAACACCGCCAGCGGGGCGTTCTTGTCCGGCGTCATCTGCTGCAACCGCGCGACGCGGGCTTTTTGCTCGGGCGTCTCGGCGGGGATTGAACTGGTCATCCGGCTCCAGGCAAAGGGCGCGATGCAGTTGGACCTTACGCCAAAGCGCTGCATGTCGAGTGCGATGGATTTGGACAGCGCCGCCACGCCCAGTTTCGCCGCGGAATAATTCGCCTGGCCGAAATTGCCGATCAGGCCGGAGGTGCTGGTCATGTGGATATAGGCGCCGGAGCCTTGTTTCCGGTAATGCTCGGCGGCGGCGCGGGACACGAAGAAGGCGCCGTTCAGGTGGACGTTGACGACCGCCAGCCAGTCCTCCGGCGACATCTTGTGGAAAATCTGGTCGCGCAGGATGCCGGCGTTGTTCACCACCACGTCGATGCGGCCGAAGGCATCGATGGCGGTCTGCACGATGGCCTGGGCGGCCGGCCATTCGGCGACGCTGTGGGTATCGGCCACGGCCTCGCCGCCGCGCTGCTGGATCATCGCGACCGTCTGCTGGCCGGGGGTGGCGGAGGTCGCACCCTCGCCGGTCAGCGACGCGCCGATGTCGTTGACCACGACCCTGGCCCCCGCCAGCGCCATGGCCAGCGCGATCTCGCGCCCGATGCCGCCACCGGCCCCGGTGACGATGGCAACCTTGCCGGCGAGCATCATGGCTTTTCCCCCTTGTCTTTGCCTGCCTGTTCTAACGGCAACCCCGGTGCCGCGGGAAGCCGATGCCGGCCGTGCCCCCGTTGCGGGCTGGGGGAGGTGCCGCCATGCTGCCCGCCATGGCCTTTGTCACCTTGGATCACGTCGCAAAAACCTATCGCGGGCGCGGCGGCGACTGGGCCGCGGTCGCCGATTTCTCGCTGGGGCTGGAGGAGGGGGAGTTCTTCTGCCTGCTCGGCACCTCGGGCTGCGGCAAGACCACGATCCTGAACATGCTGGCCGGGTTCGAACCGCCGACCGCCGGCCGCATCCTGGTCGATGGCCAGGCGATCACCAGGCCCGGTGCGGATCGCGGCGTGGTCTTCCAGGGGCACGACAGCCTGTATGACTGGCTGACGGCGGAGGGGAACATCGGCTTCGGGCCGAAACTGGCGGGCAAGTCGCGGGCGGCGCGGCGGGAGATCGTGCGACACTACCTGACCATGGTCGGGCTGGGCGGGCAGGGGGGCAAGCATCCCTCCGAACTCTCGGGCGGCATGAAGCAGCGCATCCAGATCGCCCGGGCGCTGGCCAATGACCCGCGCATGCTGCTGATGGACGAACCCTTTGGCGCATTGGATGCGATGACGCGGGCGATCCTGCAGGGCGAATTGTCCCGCATCTGGGCGGAGACGAAGAAGACCGTGCTGTTCATCACCCATGACATCGAGGAAGCCTGCGCGCTGGCGACCCGCGTCGGCGTGATGACCCGCGGGCCGGGCGGCACGTTGAAGGCGGTGGTGCCGGTGGACCTGCCTTTCCCGCGCGACCGGACGTCCGACGGGTTCATGGGGGTGTTCCGCCAGGTGCATGGCCTGATCCACGCCGAGATCCACCCGGCATGAGCCGGTCCGCCACGCTCGCCGGCTACCTCGGCGGCTTCCTGCTGCTGTTCCTGGTCTGGCACGTCGCTGCGACCATCCTGGTCAAGTCGGCGCTGTTCCCGCCGCCCTGGCCGGTGCTGGTGCGCGGCTGGGAGTTGATCGTGGACAACATCCTGCAGGACCAGATCCGCGCGTCGCTGCGCCGGATCGGCCAGGGCTTTGTCATCGGCTCGGCGCTCGGCATCCCGATCGGGCTGGCGATCGGATCGTTCCGCCTGGTGCGGGCGCTGCTGGAACCCTGGACGGAGTTCTTCCGCTTCATCCCCGCGGTCGCGATGATCACCGTCTCGGTCATCTGGTTCGGCATCGGCGAGGAATCGAAGATCTTCCTGATCGCCTACAGCACCATCTTCGTCGTCATCATCGCGACCGCCGCCGGGGTCGGCGCGGTGGCCAAGGACAAGATCCGCGCGGCCTTGTGCCTAGGCGCCAATCGCTGGCAGGTCTTCTCGCAGGTCGCCTTGCCCGCCACCATTCCCTACATCCTGACCGGGATGCGGCTGGCGATGGCGAACGCCTTCATCACCATCGTCGCGGCCGAACTCGTCGCATCCAATGACGGGCTTGGAAAGATGCTCTGGGATGCGCGGCTGTTCATGCAGGTCGAGGACATCTTTGTCACCCTGCTCTGCCTGGGTATGCTGGGTTTTACCGCCGACCGACTGTTCCGCCTGGCGATCCGGATGTTCGCCGGCCGCTTCAACCCCACGATCTGACAAAGGCCAAATCCCATGATCGACCGCCGCCACGCCCTGCTGCTGCCAGCACTGCTTGCCGCCCCCGCCCTGCTGGCGCAGGCACCCGTTAAGATGACCATCGCGACGGGGGTCGATCCGTCCTTCGCGCCGTACTACGTCGCGCGCGAAGGCGGGTTCTTCGAACGCAACGGGCTGGATGTGACGGTGAACACCGGCCCGTCGGGTTCGGCGATGGTCGCCTTCCTGGTCGGCAACCAGATCAACTCCGCCTATGGCGCCGAACAGGCCGGTGTGTCGGCGCATCTGGTCGATGCGAATGTCGTGGCGGTGGCCGAGGGCACGGCGCTGCTGCGCTGGATCAGCATTCTCGCGCGCAACATCCCGGATATGGAGGGGCTGAAGGGCAAGCGCGTCGGCGTCGCCCGCGGCACGGGGTCGGAGACCTTCTGGCTTTCGGTCGTGTCCAAGCTGAACCTGAACCCGGCCGACTACACCATCGTGAACGTCGAGGCGCCGGAGATGGTCGCCGCCCTGGAACGCGGCAATATCGACGCCTTTGCCGTGTGGGAGCCCTGGCCGACCCGCGCGATGCGCGCCATCCCGAACACCAAGATCCTGGTCAGCAACGATGCGATCCAGATCGTTCGCAACTTCGTCTACATGAACAAGGGCTGGGCGACGGTAAACGCCGAGACCACCCAGAAATTCCTCCGCGCGCTGGTGCAGGCGCAGGAGTTCATCGCCGCCAATCCGGACCAGGCGGCCCAGCAGGTGTCCCGCTTCCTGCGGCTGGACCGGGCGCTGGTCACTGAGTTGATGACCAAGGTCGCCTATAAGATCGACTTGACCGCCGACAGCGTGGCGAACATCCAGCTTGCCATCGACCAGTTGCGGGGCATGAACCGCCTGTCGCGCCCGGTGACGCCGGCCGAGGTGATCTGGGCCGATCCACTGCGCACCCTGGCGCCGGCCCGCGTCACGACCTGAACAGGGATCGCATCGCCGGGCTGGGACGCCTCGCGACGTAGCTGGGCGATGTGGCGCCGGCCGATCTGTCGCCCCGGCTCTGGGATGGCACGATCCTGCCGCTGGCGCCCGGCGCGCGGCAGGATCTGCTGGTGCTGATCAACACGCCGGCGGCGCTGACCCTGCTGCTGCGCCGGCCGCGGCTGACCACGCTGATCGATTTGGCAGCGCGCCTCGGCGGGGGTTCGACGCGCGGCCAGGTCAAGCGGCTGCGCAAGGGGATGCTGGCCGCGGGGATGCTGGCCGCGACGATGCTGCCCTTCCTGTTCGGCCCGGGTGGCGGGACCGCCACCCCCGCCCATGCAGGTCGCCAGCCGCGCCGCGGTATCGCGACGACAAGGCGCAAATGCAGTTCCACTACGACCGGTCCCATGCCTTCTACGCGCTCTTATGGCCTGCTCCTGCGGCTATTTCCCGGGCTCGGAGGCCGATATGGCGAGCGCCCAACAGGCCAGGCTGGAGATGATCTGCCGCAAGCCGCACCTGGCGCCCGGCGAGCACTTCCTCGACATCGGCTGCGGTTGGGGGGGGCTCGTCTGCCACGCGGCGCAACACCACTGGGCCGAACGGCTGTCTGCCCAACGCGAGGCCGCGGCGGCCGAGGTGGGGGCGGCCAAGACGCTGGTCTGGCTGCTGTATCTCGCGGGGGTGTCGCTGGCCTTCGAGCGCGGCACCATCGGCATCTGCCAGACCCTGGCCAGCCGCCGCGCGCGGAGTGCCTCCGGCCTGCCGCCGACCCGGGCCGACCTGTATCGGTAACGCGGCCGTGCCTTAGCAGCCGCGGTGATCTCGCCTAAGGTTCTGTCGGCTCAAGGGGACCGCGCGCATGGATCTTGGCATTTCCGGCACCACCATCGTCCTGCTGGTCGTCCTGCTTCTGGCCATCGTCACGGTCAGCCAGGGGATACGCACCATCCCCCAGGGCGAGGTCTGGACAGTCGAGCGCTTCGGCGCCTTCACCCGGTTGCTGCAACCCGGGCTGAACTTCATCGTGCCCTTCATCGACCGCATCGGCCGCCGGCTGAATGTGCAGGAAACGGTGCTGGACATTCCCGAGCAATCGGTGATCACCAAGGACAACGCGACGGTCTCGGTCGATGGCATCGTCTACTTCCGGATCATGGACCCGGCGCGCGCGGGCTATGCCGTGCAGGACCTGACCTTTGCGCTGAAAAGCCTGTCGATGACCAATATCCGCGCGGTGATCGGCGAGATGGAGATGGATGCCACCCTGTCCTCCCGCGATCGGATCAACTCCTCCTTGCTGGCCATCCTGGATGGGGCGACCGAACCCTGGGGGGTGAAGGTCAGCCGCGTCGAGATACGCAAGATCGAGCCGCCGGAGAATCTCGTCCGGGCGATGAACCTGCAGATGAGCAGCGAACGCGAGCGCCGCGCCACGGTCGCCAAGGCCGAAGGCGACCGCGAGGCCGAGGTCAAGCGCGCCGAGGGCGCCAAGGCCGCCATCGTGCTGGCGGCCGAAGGCCGGCGCGACGCCGCCTATCGCGATGCCGAGGCGCGCGAACGCCTGGCCCAGGCCGAAGCCGCCGCGACGCAGATGATCGCCGATGTGGCCGACCAGGCGGGTGAGGCCGCCCTGCGCTACTTCATCGCGGAAAAATACATCGCGGCCTTCCAGTCCATCGTCTCCTCCAACCAGTCGCGCCTGGTCCTGGTGCCGATGGAAACCGCGGCCCTGGCCGGGGGCATCTTGCAGGCGATGGAACTGCTGAAGCCCGGCCCGCCATCGGGCGGTGGGACCAGCGGCACCGGCCCCCGCCCGCCGCGGCCGCCGCCGGAACAGACGCCCATGCCGCCGATGGGCGCGCTGCCGGCAGGGCTGCCCACCACCTCCGTGTCGGGGGCCTCGCCGTGGAAGATTGGCTGATCTGGGTCCTGGCGGGGCTGGCGGCGCTGGGGGCGGAGATGCTGCTCCCCGGGGCCTATCTGCTCTGGATCGGCGCCGCCGCGATCGGCGCGGGGCTGATCCTGGCCTGGCTGTCCACGCCCTTCTGGGCGACCTGCCTGGTCTTCCTGGTGCTGCTGGCCGGGGGGGTCACCTTCTCGCTCAAGCGCCGCCGCCCCAAGCCGACGCAGCGGGTCAATACGGCCGATGCCGGCCTGGCCGGGCGCATCGGCGTGCTGCTGGCGCCCGATGGATCAGGGCTGCGCGTGCGGATCGGCGACAGCGACTGGTCGGCCCGCCTGCCGCGCGATGTGGCCACCCCGCCCGAGATCGGCGCCCGGGTGCTGGTCGAGGCGGTGGACGGCACCATCCTGATCATCCGCCCCGATTGAGGCCCGCCTCTGCGTGGCTTGCCACGCTGCCGAAACACCCGGGCCTTGAGCGCCAGGGCGAAGGACAGCGTCGGGGAATTTCGCCACGTCCAGGGTCCTGCGGGGCCAGGGCCGCGTCTTCGCCCCGACACTGGATGCGCTTGGCCGCCGGGTGCTGGCGGCGCATGACCCCATCCTGATCATCGGACCAGCCTGAGTTTGGTGTCGCCCGGTAACACCGCTTGAATCGCCACGCGATCGGCGCAACATCCCCCCCATGACCGACCCGCGCCGCCCCCCCGTGATCCTGGACATGACGCCCGAAGGCGAGTTCCGCGCGCCGCCCGGAACCGCCGCGCCGATCGACCGTGCCGTCGGCAAGGTTGGTGGCATCGCCTTGGCCGTGGCCGGCCTGGCCCTCGCCCTGACCCTCGGCGCCCTGGCGCTGGCGGCGCTGACCGTGCTGATCCCGATCGTGCTGGTGACCGGTGCGATCGGCTTCGGCGCGCTGTGGTGGCGGGTGCGGCGGATGCGCCAGCAGGGCCACCAGGGCCCGATCTTCGTGGTGATGCGCCGCTAGCCGCATTGCCTTCGCGTGCGTGAGCCTCAGGGTCGGTGATCGCGGCGTCATGGACCCGTTCCGCATCGATCCGGCCCGACTGTATGATGTGCGCCCGGACGGCCGTGTCGAAACCGCCGTGGCCATTCCCGACAGCCTGATCGCGCAGCATCGTGCACGCCTGCGCCGCTGGTGGGTGGGCGCGGTGTTGCTGAATGCGCTGACGATGGGGACGACGGTGGCGGCCGCGGCCGTGCTCGGCTGGGGTGTCGCTGCGCGGATCGCGATCCTGGCCTTGCTTGCCTTTCCGCTGCTGGCGGTCGCCCCGGCGCTGGCGCGCTTCGCAGCCCCCGGCGCATCGCGCCGCCACCATGCCAGGCCGCGCGATTTTCCAAAGCCGTGAATGGGGGGGGGCGCCGCCGCGCATTCGTCAGCACGACCGGCAGGACCACGCCCGAACCACCCTGCCCCCGTTCACCCGGCCTTCATCGTCCCCGCCGCAATATCGCGCAATGCAACCACCGTCCCCCGGCCCCGCGCAATTCCCGGCCGCCCCAGGGTGAGCCATGGCGGCTGACGCCCAGACCGCGCAGGAACTGCAACGCTTGGCGCGGCTGATCGAAGAATCGGGCCTGGCGGACCGCCGGCCGGCGCTGCGCGCGTTGCTGGCCGCGGCCGACGCGGCCCACCATCGGCCGACCGGTCCGAGGCCATTGGTCCGCGGCGGCGCGCCGCTGCCGCCATCGGCCGCCAAGCGCGGCGCCAAGGCGGCGGTGCTGCTGCGCGGCGCGCTGGATGCGGCGCTGGTGCTCGGCCTGCTGTGGCTCGCCCTCGGCCTGTGGCGGGGGGATGACGCCTGGCAGGTGCTGCTTTGGGTCCTGGCCCCGCTGGCCGCCGCCTGTCTGGTGCCGCGTTTCCTGCCGTTGCGCGATGCCGCCCACGAGGCGCTCTTCCGGCTGGTGGACGAGGCCACCTTTGCTTGGGATTGGCTGGCCGAGGCGTTCAACACCCCGGCCGTGCATCGCATCGCCCGTCGCCAGGCGGCGCGGGATGTGATGTCCGCCTGGCGGCGCCACCGGCGCGCCCTGTCGCCCGGGCCTGGGCTGGATGCGGTTGCAGCCTTCCTCGATCAGGCCTTTGGTGCCGCCGCGGCGCGGGCCTTTCGCAGCGCCGTGGCGGCACGGATCGGCGCCGGCGATGATCGGGGACTGGGCCGAGGCGCCGCGGTGACCGACCGCCATGCGGCGCGACGGCTGGTGGCTTTGCGCTGGTCGGCCTTGATCCGCCTGTTCGAAACGGTCGCTTGCAGCGGTGCCTTCTGGCCGCGGCCGGCGCCGGCCAACCGCGGGCAGCCGCCTCGCGAGCCGGTGCCGGAGGAGATCCCGGCGCCGGAGGACGCTGAAGCCGAAGAACGCCGCCGACAGGGGATCGCCCTGCGCGAGGACCTGCGTCGCAAGCGCCAGAACCTCAGCGAGAGCTACACCTGGAACGTGAAGACCCCGGGCGAGGTGGCGCAGCGGGATCTGCATGCGGAAGGGCTACGGGCCGAGATCGCGGCCCTGGAGCAGCGCCTGGAACCGTTGAAGGCATAGCGGGTCGCCCCGGGCGCCGGCCTCCCCGCGTCGCTGGCACGGCCGGCGCCCCAAAAACACGCTTCCAACCGCCGCCGCCGCCAGATTAGAGCAATATCGGATCAGATGGAATCATCTGATCCGATTTCTTGCTCTAGATTCAACGGCTTCTAGAGCAAGAGATCGATCCACTTGGATCGATCTCGTGCTCTAACCTCTTGCTGGTGCGCTCATGTCGGCGTCATGCCGCCCGACCGGGGGGCGTCCGGTGGGGGGGGCCGCGACCCCGCCCTCTGTGTCATGAACGCTGCCACCGCCGTGGAGAAGCCAGCATGTCCAACACCAAAGCAATCTTCGCCAAAACAGATTTTCCCAAAATTCCCATGCAAAGTGACTTTGATCATATGGGCATGACCAACAATTACTGGGGAATCTGCGGCATCAACAGCTCGCTCTACGCGCTTTACCTGCATAGCCCGATGATGAAGGACCGGTTGGCCCGCGGTGGGCTCACCCCCTCCATGATGCTGGCAGAAATCAAGGTCTTTCTGCGCGTTCTGCAGTCCGAGGGCAAGCAGACGATGCTAAATAATATCGAAAATTTCACCCAGAGTTTCGCTGGATTCGATAAGTGGACTCTGGCGAACTATATAACAAAGATAAACTTGGCGGCGGAGGATGTTAATTCGGCTGTCCAAAAGGATGTTGATTCAAAACAACCCGGTACTG
>JBBRWI010000105.1:0-13255 GCA_038249305.1 Acetobacterales bacterium | reverse complement strand
GGGCGGTGTTTCCGGCCCGGCGGGGGTGGCGCTCGACCGGACCAATGCGACGTCCAAGTTGAATGCGATTTCGACGAAGGGCCTGTCGTTCACGAACGGCACGACCGATATCGACGTCGCGCTTGCAACCGGCGGCGCCAGTCAGACAGTCACCATCACCGCCGGCGCGAAACTCGATCTGTCAGGCAATGTCGGCGGCACCGCGACCACGGCGCTGTTCCTGAACACGCCGGGCGAAATCAGCCAGTCGGGTGGGCTGATCACGGCGGGCAGTCTGACCATCCGCGACACGCCCGGCGGCAGTCTGGGGCCGGCCGGTATCCTGCTCGGGCAATCCAACGCAGTCGCGAGACTCGATGCGATCTCGATCAGGGACCTTTCCCTCGTCAACGGGGCGAACGACTTGGTGGTGCTGCGGGCCACCGCCGCCGCCGGGCAGCAAGTCACGCTGACGTCCGGCGCCGCACTCGACCTGGCCGGCGCGGTCGGCGGCACAACGACGACATCGGTGCTGCTGCATGCGCTTGGGCCGGTGACCCAGTCGGGCGGCGTGATCACCGCGGGCAACCTCACGATCCTGGATGTGCCGGGCGGACCGTCCGGCCCGGCGGGCGTCGTTTTGGATCGGGACAACAGCGTTGCCCGGCTGGATGCGGTGTCAACTGAGGACTTGCGCTTTCGGAACGACTCAGCTGGCCTGACGGTCGCACGGGCAATTGCTGGCGCCAGCCGTTTCGTGCGAATCACAACCCCCGGCAGCGTTGACTTGGCCGGTGATGTCGGTGGCACGGCGACGACGACCGTGAACCTGCTTGCGTTCGGCACACTCAGCCAATCGGGCGGCACCATCACCGCAGGCGCGTTGTCCATACGCGATGGAGTGGGCGGCTCATCGGGGCCGTCCGGTGTGGCGTTGAACCAGACGAACACCGTATCGCTACTCGATGCGTTGTCGAGCAAAGGGCTCGCGATCACGAATGGTTCCACGAATTTGACCGTCTCACTGGCCACGGCCGCCGCCGGCCAGGCCGTAACCATCACCACGGGCGCCAGACTAGACCTTTCGGGCACGATCGGCGGTACCCCGACCACCGCCGTCGCGCTGAACGCGCCTGGTGCGCTGAGCCAATCGGGCGGCGTGATCACGGCGGGCAGCCTTACGATCCGCGACACGGCGGCCGGCACTTCGGGGCCAGCCGGCGTGGCGCTGGGCCGGAACAATGCCGTCGCGTCGCTGGATGCGACTTCGACCGCGGGCCTGATCTACACCAACGGCGCCACCGACCTGACCGTGGCCCGGGCGACCAGCGGGGTCGGCCAAACGGTCACCTTGACGGGCGCCGGCGCCATCGCCCTGGCGGGCGACGTCGGCGGTAGCGCGGCCACCGTCAACCTGATCGGCAGCGGCGCCACCGGCCAGATCAGCCAGAGCAGCGGCCTCATCACCGCCGCCACCCTGAACGTCAGCGCCCCGCAGGCGATCACCCTCGCGCGCGACAACAGTCTGGGCGCGATCCAAGCCAATGCGACGACCGGCGACATCACCATCCGCTCGGTCGCCAGCACCAACGTCGCCGCGGCCACCGGTGGCGGTACGATCACGTTGACCGGCGATGCGCTGGCGGTCACCACAGTCGGCACCACCGCCGGCCTGACCGCCGATGCCGTGACCCTGACCGCATTGACCGGCGCGATCACCCAGATCCAGGCTATCGCGGGCAAGGGCGGCGGTTCGGCCGCCCTGACCCTGGCCGCCACCGGCCCCAGCGGTGCGGCGACCCTGACCAATGCTGGCAACCGGATTGCAAGCATCGGCGGCGGCGCGACCGGCGTGTTGGCGGCAGTCTCAGCCACGGATCTCGGCGCGAATGCGATCACTGCGGCCAGTATCGCTCTGACCGGGACCTCGATCGCCGTGAACGGCACGCAGACGACGCCGACCATCAGCCTGACCGCGACCGGCGGCACGATCACCCAGGCGAGTGGCGCGATCCTGACCGGCGCGGGCGGATTGGCGACCGCGTTGACCTCCCGTTCCGTCGGCGCCACGAGTTTGACCGAGGCCGCCAATCGCATCGGCGACGCGACCGTCATGGCGGGCTCGGGCGGCACGCCGGCCGACGTCGCACTCACCAGCGCGAGCGGCCTGACCCTGCGGACCGCAGCGCTTGGGACCGGCACGGCGCCGGTCGCCAATGCCGGTGCGCGCGACATCACCCTGATCGCGCCGACGCTCACGCTGGCAGGCGTCCGCGCGACCGGCCGACTGACCGCCACGACGACCGGCACGATCGGGCAGACGGCGGCATTCACGGCCGGCGGGACGCTGTCGTTGGACGCCGGGGGCGCGATCACGCTCGACCGCACTGACAATGCCTTCGCCACGCTGAGTGTGGTATCGGCCGGTGGGGCGAGCGTGCTGCGCACTACCACCGACCTCGCGACCACGGCGGGCGTGACGATCGCAGGCGGGCTTGCCCTGCGGTCGGACGGCGGCCTGACCATTGGCGCCGCCGGGCCGGTCCGGGTCATCGGCAGTGGTGATGCAACGCTGGCCGCGGGCAGCACCATGCGGATAAACGGCAATATCACCGTCGCCGGCGGCGCGAGCCTGACCTCCGGCGGCGCCATGACGGTAGATGCGGCGCAAGTGCGGGCCGAGGGTGGCGCCCTGGTCCTGGCCGCAATCGGCAGCAGCATCACCCTCGATGGCGGCGCGCGGCTGACCGCGTCCGCCGCCGCCAACCTGGTCGCTGGCAGCGACCTCGTGATGCAGACCGGCACCCTCGTCAGCGGCGCCAGCACGCGGCTGGAGGCGGTCGGCGCCCTGACCCTGCGCGGGGCCGAGGTCACGGCGACCGCGGGCGATGCCGCCCTGACGTCAATCAGCGGCTCCGGCGTGAACCTCATCAATGGCAGCAGCCTGCTCGCCAGCGGCCGCGCCTCGGTCACCAGCACCAGCCTCGCGATCAGCAGCGCCAGCATCACGGGCAGCAGCGCCGTGGTCAGCACCGGTGCCGCGAGCCTCGATGCCGGTTCGATCACCGCGACCTCAGGCGATGTGGCGCTTACGCTTGGCGGGAGCCTTGCCCTCACCAACGGATCGAGGCTGCGCGCCGGCAGCGCCCTGCGCGCCGATGTCGCAGGTTCGATTGCCGTCGTGCAGTCCAGCATCGAAAGCGGCGGCGTCACCGCCCTGCGGGGCGGCGGCGGCATCACCTTCGATCGCAGCACGGGCCTCGGCGGCGCCTTCGGGCTCGATGCCGGGCAGGGCATGACACTGACCAACGCGACGCTCCGTGCGACCGCGGGCGATGTCACGGTCCGCGCCGGCGGCGGGATGACCGCGACCGCGCTGACCGTCGGTGCCGATGCCGGCAGCGCCATCCTGTCGGCCGGGGGGGGCGGGGCCTTCGCCAACAGCCAGATCTCGGCGCGCGACACCATATCGGTTTCGGCCGCCGCCAGCCTTGCCTTCACCGATGTGGTGATCGATCCGACGACCGTGCTGCTCACCACCGGGGGCGACTTCGCCGGCAGCGGTCTGAATGGCACTTCCTCCGGGCTCTATCGGATCGCCGCGGGCGGCAACATCCTGCTGACGGCCAGCGTGTTCACCGCCGATGTGTTGGAGGTCGTGAGCGGCCAGCCCGGCCAGGGGGGCACCAGCATCACGCTCGATGGCATCGGCATGACGGTCGGATCGGGGGCCTTTCTCGCCGCCGGGGGGGGTGTGCTGATGCCCGGGCTGCTCACGATCCAGCCGCTCAACCCGGGCCGCCTGGCACCGCTGGTGATCGAAGCGCGGCGCGGCCCCGGCGTCTATAGCTCCCTGCCGACCACCGTGCAGCCGGACGTGCCGGGGCTGGATCCGGCCGACCAGGCCAGCCAGGTTGCCACCCGGCTGAACCCGACCTCTGCCTTCGCGCCGACCGCCAGCACCGATCCCGGCGGGGTTGTCGTGCTGAACCTGGCGGCGGCCGATCTGCCGGTGTTCCTGCTGCTGAACGGCGGGTCGGCAACCGGCGACATCATCGCCGGGCGTCTGTCGGTGCATGGCGCCGGCGGCCGGGTCAGTGTCGCGGGCCGTCTTGGTCCGTTCGATGGCTCGGCCGCGGCCAGCCGCGCCAGGCTGTCGTCCACCGTGGTCGGCACCTTTCAGCCGGCCGACCGGCAGAACTATCGATTCAACAACTGCGTCCTCGGGTCGGTCAACTGCACCGTGCTGGCGGTGCTGGTGCCGGTGCCGGTGCCAACGCGGGAAATCACGGAACTGCGCATCGCACCGACCCCGCGCGATCCCGACGCGCTGCTGCCGAACATCGCCGAGGAGGATTTCTGAGCCATGCGCGCCCGCCTCCCCTTCCCCGCCTCGCTGGGACTCGCCTTGCTCGGCCTGGTCTCGTTGGTCGCGTGCCAGCGCCCGCCCGAGACCGCCTATGTCGCCGTCGCCGGCGCCTCGGCCGGCCAACCGGCAGGGCTGGATGCTCGGGGCGAGCCCTGCACCGTCCAGCCCGGCCGCGCCATCGCGACCGACGTTACCCCGCTGCGGGTGCGCGAAGTCTATTGCGGCGGCTGGACCCAGCCGGCGGCGC
This sequence comes from Acetobacterales bacterium, assembly GCA_038249305.1. GTDB lineage: Bacteria > Pseudomonadota > Alphaproteobacteria > Acetobacterales > Acetobacteraceae > Humitalea. The sequence goes on along the minus strand of JBBRWI010000105.1, from coordinate 8,660 downwards.
GGCTGGTGGACCTGCCGCGGGGCGCCGGCGAACTCGATGCCCTGGCCACAGGCGGCGCCTGGCGCGGCTGGGTGGACCAGCGCTACGCCTGTGCCGCTCCCACCCGCACAACGGTTGCCGGTGGCGCCGATGCGCGGTTGCTGGCCTGCACTCGCAGGGCGGGCGGCTGGCCGCAGGTCGCCATGGTCATCGCCGGGCCGAACGGGCCGGTGCTGGCCGATGGCGTTTCCACCGCCGTGCCGGTGATCGAACGCCTGGCCCTGGGGCAGGCCTCAAGCGCGGCGACCGGTGCGCGGTCGGCAGCGTTGGAACTCGCGGTCGCACGGCTGTCGGCCGACAGCTTCGGCACCGCCGACGTCGGGCGGTATGAGGCCTTGATGACGCTGGGCCGGGACTTGAACCAGGTGGAAACCTTCGGCGCGGCCGAGGAAGCCTATCGCCAGGCCCTGTCCGTGCAGGAACGCACGATCGGGGCGGGTAACCCGAACACCGTCATGCCGCTGGTCCACCTTGCACTGAACCTGTCGAACCAGCGCCGCCTGGCCGAGGCAGAGGCTCTTTTCGCGCGCGCCGACACGCTGACCCCGCGCGCCGCCGACCCGGTGGCCCCGGCGCGGCTGTTGCACTACCGCGCCCTGCACGCGCTGAACGGCGGCCGGCCCGCCGCGGCCTTGCCGTTGCTGGAACAGGCCGAGACGCGTTACAGCGCCCTCCTGCCCGACAATCTGGTCGCTGGCCGGGCGGACGAAGGGCTGGTCGCCGTGACCGATCCCGTGTCGCAGTCGGCCATCCTGGGGCTGGCCGAGACGCAGCGGACCATGGGGGTGACCCTGGCGCGACTCGGGCGCGACCAGGATGCGGCATTGTCGGTCGTCAGGGGGCGCACGCTGCTGCGCCGGGCCGGTCTGGAGGCCAACATGCTCTCTGGCCGCGCCTTGCGCACCCAGGGCGAGGCGGAAGCCCGCGCTGGACGCAGCGATGCGTCCGCCACCCTGCTGCTGCAGGCGGCGGGGCGGTTTTCCGTCGGCGCCCCTGGCGAACGGCCGCATGCCGTGACGCTGTTCCTGCTGGGGGCGCGGCGCAATGCGGCGGGCAACCGGGATGGCGCGCTCGATGCCTTCCGCGCCGGCGCCGCGATCCTGCGCGCCCGGCAAATCAGCCTGCCCGGGCCGATGGTGATGACCTACCTCGACGCGCTGGCCATCGCTGCGGCCCGCCCGGGCGCTGATGCCGCGGCACTGCAAGTCGAAATGTTTGGCGCGGCGCAATTGGCCCAGCGCAGCGGCACCGTGCGCTTCGTGCAGCAGGCGACGGCACGCCTCGGCGCCGCTTCGGGCGATCCGCGCGTGGCGGAGGCGGTCCGCCGCATGCAGGATGCCGACCGCGACCTGCGCACGCTGTTCAACGAACGCGACGCCGGTGCCGCCGGCAGTGCCGCTGCAGACCTCGACCGGCGAATCGTCGCTGCCCAGGCCCTGCGCGCCGACGCCGAGGCCGAAGTCGCCGCCGCCGCCCCAGGCTTCCGCCAACTGCTCCTCACCAGCGTGGACGCGCCGGCGGTGCAGCGCGTGCTCGGTGCCGATGAGGCGATGGTGACCATGCTGCTCGGTCCGACGCATGGCTACGTCTTCGCCGTACGCCGCGACAGGGTCATCGCGGTACGCACCGCGATGACCGACGTCGAGGCGACACGCCTCGTCGGGCTGCTGCGCGAAGGCACCGCGCCGAATGCCGGTGCGAGCGGCCCGGGGCGCTTTGATGTCGCGACCGCGCGCGCGACCTATGACGGGCTGATCGGCCCGTTGGAACCGGCGCTGGCTGGTGTGCAGACCCTGGTCGTGGCGCCCGATGGGCCGCTGCTCTCCCTGCCCTTCGGCCTGCTGCTGACCGGCGATGCCGATCCGGCGGCGCTGAACCGCGCGCCCTGGCTGATCAGGCGCTTTGCCATCGTGCATGTGCCGGGGCCGCAGACCTTCGTGTCGCTGCGCGCCGCGGGGCCGGGCAGCACGGCCCCCCTGCCCTATGCCGGCTTTGGCGATTTCGTTCCGCCGACCGCCGCGCAACTCGCCCGGTCATTCCCCTCGGAGCGCTGTGCGGCCGATGCGCGGCTGGCGCAGGGGCTGGGGCGCCTGCCCGGCACACGGACCGAGGTCACCTTTGCCAACCAGCTTCTCGGCGGCACGGCCGATGCCATGCGGCTTGGGGCGGCGGCAACCACGACGGCGCTGAAGGCCGCACGTCTCGATCAGGTGCGTATCCTGCACCTCGCAACCCACGCGTTGCTGCCGGGCGAATTGTCCTGCCTGCCGGAGCCGACGATCATGCTCTCGACGCCGGCCGGCGCGCCCAATGCCAATGCGGCGTTCCTGACCGCGTCGGAAGTGCTGGGCCTGAAACTCGACGCCGACCTTGTCATCCTGTCGGCCTGCAACACTGGCGGGCCGGGCGGCGCCGGCGGCGGTGAAGCGCTGTCGGGCCTGGCGCGCGCCTTCTTCTACGCCGGGGCCCGAGGGCTGATGATCACCCATTGGGCGGTGGACGACGCCGCGGCGACGGTGATCGTCGCCGACACCCTGCGGCGCCAGGCGGGTGGCGCGTCCTCGGCCGCGGCCCTGCGCGGGGCGCAGACGCTGCTGATCGACGAGGCCGGCCGCGGCCTGCCGGCCAACTTCGCGCATCCCTATTTCTGGGCGCCCTTTGCCTTGCTCGGCGATGGCCGAAGGGCAGCCGAGGGCCCGGTGCGCGCAGCGGTGACCGCGACAGCACCGGTTTTGTAGCGGCGCACCCCGCCCTGGCGGCGCGCGCCCTTAACAGGCATGCTTTACGCCGTGGCGACCTGGGCCGGTTGGGGTGGGCGTCGGACGAGGATCATGCAGGCATGGCCGTGGAGACTGTCGGGAAGTACGAGATCCGCGGCCGCCTCGGCGCCGGTGCCATGGGCACGGTGCTGGATGCCTGGGATACGGTGATCGAGCGCCGTGCGGCGCTGAAGATCGTCAAGAAGCCGCCCGCCGGCGATATCGAGGGCGCCGAAGCCCTGGCCCGCTTCAAGCGCGAAGCCCAGGCCGCGGGACGGCTGACACATCCGAACATCGTCGCGGTCTATGACTACGGCGAAGATGACGAGAATGCCTGGATCGCCATGGAACTCGTCGAAGGCGGCTCGCTGAAGGACATCATCGACCGCGGCGAGCGCTTTGCGCTGCCCGAAGTCGGGCGGGTGATGGAGCAGACGCTGGCGGGGCTGGACTACAGCCACAAGCGCGGGGTCGTGCATCGCGACATCAAGCCCGCCAACATCATGCTGGCGGCCGACCGCACCATCAAGATCGCCGATTTCGGCATCGCGCGGCTGGAAAACTCGTCGATGACCCAGGTCGGCACCGTGATGGGCACGCCATCCTACATGGCGCCCGAACAACTGCGTGGCGAGACGGTGGATGCGCGCGCCGACATCTGGGCCGCAGGCGTCATGCTCTACCAATTGCTGACCGGGGAGAAGCCTTTCGAAGGCGGCTTTTCGTCGGTCATGCACAAGGCGATCCATACGGATCCGACCCCGCCATCCTCCTTGGCGGTGACCGCGCCAAGGGCCTTCGATGCAGTGATTTCCAAGGCGCTCGCCAAGCGGCCGGAAGACCGCTGGGCCAGTGCGGCGGTCTTTGCCGACGCGATCCGCGCGGCGATCACCGCGCCGGCCCAAGCGGTGCCGCTGCCGATGGCAGATTCCGATGCGACCATCGTTGCGGCCGGCCCGCGCCCGGTGATCGCCCCGAAAACCCCGGCAGCCGCGACCCAGGCGTCGCCGGTGGCGAAGAAGGGTGCGCCGGTCCTGCTGATCGGCGGTGGTATCGCGGCGCTGGGCGCGGCGGCGGCCGCGGCCTTCCTGCTGATGGGCGCGCCGTCAACCCCGACACCACCGCCGCCGACGCCCCAGATCGCCCTGCAACAGCCCCCGCCCCCGGCAGCCCCGCCGGCGGTGACCATCCAGCCGGCGGCACCGGCGGCACCACTGCTGACACCGACAGCGCCCCCGCTGTTGCAAACGGCACCGCAGGCCACCGCACAGGTGTCGCCACCGCTCCAGGCACCCGTCATCGCGCCCCCGCCTACGCCAAGCACGTCGGTCCCTGCGCAAACAACGCTGCTGGCGCCGGCGCCGCCCGTGTCGCCGCCCGTGGCGCAGGCGCCGGTCCAGCAGGCACCAATTCAGCAGACCCCAATTCAGCAGACCCCAATTCAGCAGACCCCGGCGCAGCTGGCCCCGGCGCCGCAGCCGCCGCCGCCGATTGTCGCCATGCCGGTGCGTCCGCCTGCACCGCAACTCTTACCCGCGCCGCCACCGCCGCTGCTGCAACCTGCGGCCCCCCAGCCGCAGATAGCACTCCTGCAGCCGCCAAAACTGGATTTCGCCGCCGCCGCCGCAGCGGCGGCGAATGCTGCGCCGTGCACGTTGATTTCCGGCGCTGCGACCGAAAACAGCCTCACCCTGTCCGGCGTGGCGCGGCGCGGTGAAGAAACGGCCATCTGGCGGATGCTGGCGGCCCGCGGCATTCCGCTGTCGGCGGCCACGCTTGGGGTTCAGCCGTTCGACGGTCCGTACTGCCCCGCCCTGGCTGTGCTGCGGCCGGTGATCGCAGCGCCCGACGCCGCCCCCCGCGTGAGCGTGATCGGCAACATGCCGCTGCTCAAGGGGCAGTTCCTGCGCTTCGATGTGACCCTGCCAAGTTGGCCATCGCATCTTTACGTGGCCTATTTCATGGCGTCGGGCGAAGTGGCGCATCTGGTGCCCTCCGCGACCCATCCGGCTGACGCCATCGTGCGCCTGGGTGAGCCACGCGCCGGCTTTCCGGGCTGGGAAGTCGATGAGCCCTTCGGCACCGACCTGCTGGTCGCGGTCGCGAGCGAACGGCCGCTGTTCGGCGCGAACCGACCGCTCGTGGAACCCCAGGCCGACTATATCGCGGCCCTTTCGACCGCCTTGGCCGCAGCGCGCCAGGCCGGCCAACGCGTCGCCATCCGCCCCCTGGTGATCGAAACCGCCGCGCGCTGACCCGGGGGTGGCTGACCCGGGGGTGCGGGATCAAGGCTCGGCCGGCGCGCCGGCCCGCAACAGGCCGCGCAGCCGGTCGGCCTGCGCATCACTCCAGCCCAGGTCGCGCGCCGGGTCGAAGAAGCGGCGATCGGGGGTATAGAGCAGGTAGGCCATGGCTTCATTGGCCATCAATTCTTCCTGCGTCGTGTCGTAGCCGTCCTCGGCCAGGAAGCGCCGGACGGCGGCGCGCTCGTGCTCCTGGAAGCCGCGCTCCCATACCCGCACCACATGCGCTGCGAAGAAGGGCATGGTGAAGAACTGGCCATGGCCGAGTTCGTGCAGCAGCACGCTCCCACGGATGGCGGCATCGACATGCGGTCCCTCGGCCACCACGGTCAGGAAGGCCTGGTCGCGTGCGGCCTCGACCTGCCGGGACAGCGCGACCTGTTCCGCGACCCACTTCTCCAGAGGGTTCAACCGCTGCTCGGCCTGGGCGGCCATGGCGAATAGCCGCGCAAGGTCGCTGCCGCGATAATTGTGCCCAAAGTACCAGTTGGCAGCGGTGCGCCGATCGGCCTCGATCGCCGCCGCGAGGTCGGCATCGTTCAACACGCGGTCGCGTGGCGTGCGCGCCTTCTCCAGCAGCGCAGCCGCCCGGTTCATCGCCTGGCCCTGGGAATCCAGTGTTGGGAAGTCGAGCACCCAGACCAGCGGATTGGCCGACCATCGCAGCGCGGTTGGCACCGTCGCGCGATGGACGAGCAAGCCCGCCCGATCAAGCAGCGGCGGCCCCTCCGGCACCGGTGCCACCGCCGGGGTCGCAACCGACGGTGGCACGTCGGCGACCATGACGCCCGGCGCCGGTGCGTCCTGGCGCGACCACCACCAAGCCCCGCCCGCCGCCCCCGCGGCGCCGAGGCAAAGCCCGCAGATCAGGACGCGTCGGCCGTGGCGGTGCGGTGGCGGCATCGGCACCGGCGCCGCCGCCAGCGATGCTGCAGCACTTGGGGACAGGCGCACGGTGTCATCGTCATCGAGGGGCATGCCGTCGCCCTACCTCTCTGCCACGAACAGGCACACACGGGCGAAGCAGCCCTCACCCGGCAGGGTGTGGGTCATGCCATTGCCTTGCTGCCGCCCCATGGCTCCGCACGCAGCGCCGCCTGTCAGCTGCCGAGGTTCAGCACCTGCACCCGGCGGTTGCGCGAGTCCGACACCTGGTCGGGCGTCGCCACCAGCAACTGGCTCTCGCCCAGGCCGACTGCCTCAAGCCGGGCCGGGGCAATATTGAACTGCTTGACGAGGTAGTCGCGCACGGTCTCGGCCCGGCGCTGCGACAGCGCGCGGTTCAACGCTTCATCGCCGACGGTGTCGGTATGGCCCTCGATCCTGAAGCGGAAGGGGGCCAGCGCCGGATCGTTCAGCGCCCGGCCGAGCGGCGAAATCGCCGCGATGGCCGCCGGCGTCAGGGTAGCGGACCCGGAGCCGAAGTTCACAGTCAGCGACGCGGCGGCAACGCCGGCCGGGGCGGTGGTTTCGCGAATGACCGGGGGCGGCGCCACCGGGCGCGGGCTGGCAGCGGCCTGCGGGGCGGCGGCGGGCGGCGCAAACGCCGCGGGGGGTGGCGCGGCCGGAGACGCTGTGCCGGGTGTCGCCGTGCCGGATGTCGCCGTGCCGGATGTCGCCGTGCCGGATGTCGCCGTGCCGGTGTCGCTGCCGGGCATCCGGATGCCGCGCGTCGTGCTGCCGCCGGCGGGCGGCCGCAGCCGCTGGATCAGGTCGAGAGCGGCGGGGTCGCTCTGCGCCCATGCCTGCGTGCCCATGGGCAGTGCGGCGATGCCATAAAGCGCGGCGGAGGCAAGAAGTAGGGTTCGGAACATCTCAAAACTCCCGGACACGTTAAAATGACGCTAGCACGAAAATCCTGGTCCTAAAGGACACCAAGGCCTCGCCACACGAGGAATCGTTCAGCCAGGATGCTTTGTATGCGCGCAACGGCGCGAGCATGCCCCGCCGCATCCAGGCCCGGGCGCAGACGCCGCGCCAGATCGGCCGGATCGGCCCGCCCGGCATCGAGGATGGCCCCCACCAAAGCCAGATCCAGCGCCGAACAGGCCAACCCACCACCGGCCAGGGGGGCCGCCAGGGCAAACTGGCCGGGCGCCTCGCCGGCATCGGCCAGCATGGCGGCGGCCACCTGGTTGAATCGCCGGGCCGGCGCGCCGTCGCCGGCCCAGGCAGCGTCCGGCAGCACCGTGCCGCTGCCCTCCAGCAGCACCAGAAGATCGGCCGGATCGATCGGCGCGCCGGCGCCGAGGCGCCGCAGCTCGCCCAGGCGGCGCGGCCCTGCCGCCAGGGCCGCCGCCATCGGCGCCCAGACATCCGCCGCCAACCCCGCGACGCCGGCCGGCGTGGTCAGCCGCGGCCCATCCACCGGCATCGCGGCACTCGGCGCGAGAAGGATACCGTCCAGCGCCTTGGTCGGGTCGATCGGCCGGATGCCACGCTGGAACACATCGGCGCGAAACGGTCGTGACAGGCACAGGTCTTTCAGCAGTTCATCCGCGTCACCGCCGGGAATTCCCCTGATGGCGGCGACCTGCCCGGCGGATAGCACCATGCCGGCCCGGTGCTCGAACAGGTTGGCGCTGCCGACGAAGGAAAGCCTGGCTGGCGCCAATGCCGCGCAAAGGTCGGCGTGAAACACCGGCCGCCAATGGTCGGTCAGGAACTCATGCGCCAGGAAGCCGGGCTCAAGCTGGCCCGCCAGCATGCGTCGCAGCATTGCGGTCTGCGGAAGATTGTGCGGGTTGGTCGCGGCCAGATGCCGGATGGCCTCGACCGCCGCCGCCGCGCGTTCGGCCGAGCCGCCCCGAGCCTTGCGCGCGAAGTGACGGAACAGCCGCTGCAAACCGAAGTCCGGCCCCGAACCCGGCAGCGCGTTGTAGCCGAGATAGGCGATCCCGCCCGGCTTCAGCCGGCGCGCCAGCAGCCGCACGATGCCCGTCCGCACCGCATCGGAGACCCAGGTCCAGACGCCGTGGATCATAACGACGTCGAGCGGGGGAAAGGCTTCGACACCGGCATCGGTCATCGCGCCCAGATCGGCTTCGATGAACCGCGCGTTGGCCAGCCCGGCCCGGTCGGCAACGGCGCGGGCCTCGGCCACATGGGCCGGGTTGTGGTCAAGGCCGAAGACGGTCCAGCCCGGATTGGCCGCGGCCAGCACGCCCGCGGCAAAGCCGCGACCACAGCCGATGTCGGCAACCACCATCCCGGCACGCGGCTGCCAGTCCACGCCAGCCAGGGCGCAGACCAGGCCCGCGTGCATCGGCGTCTCCGCCGCCTGCCAGGCGATGCCGTAGGTCGTATCGATCGGGTAGCCGCCGCTCCAGGCCGTCACGGCAGGACCCTAGACGATGCCGAACCGCCGCCAGACCGGTGCGCGTTCTTGCAGGATTTCGGCGATGACAGCGGCGGCGTGCGTCAGGGCCTCGCCCTCAAGGTTGGGCAGCAGGCGCAACGCGAGCGTCTCCGGCAGCGGCGGCGTCCCGGCCGCGACGTCGGGATCGACCGCCACCGCGAGTTCGAGCGAGGTGCAGGGCACCCCGCCCGCCGCGACCGG
>JBBRWI010000104.1:0-13293 GCA_038249305.1 Acetobacterales bacterium | reverse complement strand
TGCACGAAGCGCCGGGTCTCCTCCGGGCTTGTCGTCACAACCTCCGCCCCCAAGGCCGCATGGCGCGCGACCACGTCGGGGCGGCGCACCGCGGCGGCGCAATCGGTGGACAGCCGGGCGAGCAAGGCGGGGGGCAGGTTGGCGGGTGCGATCACCATCCCCCAGGTCGTCGCCTCGAACCCCGGCAGCAGCGCCTCGGCCAGGGTCGGCACATCGGGCAGTTGCGGCGCGCGGACGCTGCCGGTGGTCGCCAGCGCCTTGAGGCTGCCCGACTGGATATGCGTCAGCGCGGCGGGCACGGTGTCGAACATGATGTCCACGCGCCCCGCCATCAGGTCCGGATGCGCCTGCGTGCTGCCGCGATAGGGCACGTAGGTCATCTCGATCCCGGTCGCCTGGGCGAAGATGACGGGCGCGAGGCGCACGACCCCGCCGGTACCGGCAAAGGTGACGTGTCCGGCGGCATTGCGCCTGGCATGCGCCACCAACTCGGCCGGGGTATTGGCGACGAAGGCGCGCGCGGCGCAGAGCACCAGCGGCGTCTTGGTCGTCATGGTCACGAAGGAAAAGTCGCGCATCGTGTCGAAGGGTAGGCGGTAGATCGCGGCGTTGACCGGATGCGCGACCGAGACCAGTCCGAGCACATGCCCATCCGGCGCTGCCTTGGCGACCAGGTCCGTGCCGATGATGCCATCGGCGCCGGCGCGGTTTTCGACCGGCACCGCCTGGCCCCAGGCCGCCGCCAGCGGTTCGGACATCAGCCGCGCCGTGATGTCGGACACGCCACCGGGCGTATAGGGCACCACAAAGCGCACGGCGCGGTTGGGAAAGGGCGCCTGGGCGAAGGCGCGTGTCGCGAGCAGCGCGGGGGCTGCGAGTGCTGCACGGCGGGTGAAGATCATGGCTGGCGTCTCCCGGTCTGGCCGCCCTCTGGCGGGGCGTGAATGCCAGCCTCCGCCCGCGGGAGGCGCCGGGTCAAGCCATCACGGACGGGGAAAGCGTGCCGCGCGCGCCAGCAGGGCCTCGGCCCGGGCGACGATGGGCTTGTCCACCATCCGCCCATCGACGGCGACGGCGCCGAGGCCCTTTTGGGCCGCTTCGCGCGCCGCGGCGACGATGCGCTGGGCCTCGGCCACCTGGTCGCTGCCGGGGGAGAAGGCGTCGTTCAGCACCGGCACCTGGGCCGGATGCACACAGGACGCCCCCGCAAATCCGAAAGCCACGCTGCGCCGGACCATCGCGGCATAGGCCGGCAGGTCGCCGAAGGCCGCCAGCGTCCCGATCACCCCATAGGGGGCGACGCCATGCGCGCGAGCCGCCTGGATGACCTGTTGCTTGGGCAGCAGCAACACCTCCTCGGTCGGTTCGCCCGCCAGCGCGGTCGCGTAATCCTCACCGCCGAGGCCCATCATCACGACGCGCGGGCTGGCGGCGATGGCAGGGGCACGGGACAGCGCGCCCGGGTCCTCGATGACGGCGAAGACGCCGATGCCGCCGACGGCCAGGCCACGCGCAGCCTCGATCCGGCCGATGAGTTCATCCATCAGGCGCAGGTGTTCCGGCCCCTCGGTCTTGGTCACGGCCAGGACATCGACGCCGGGGATGACCGCGGCCTCGACATCGCGCACCGCGAGGTCGAGCGGGCGGTTGATGCGGATGATGACGCCGGCGCCGCGGCTTCGCACCAGCGGCACGGCGGCCGCCAACGCTGCGCGGGCAGCGGGCTTCTCGGCTTCGGGGACGGAATCCTCGAGGTCGAGGATGATCGCATCCGCGCCACGTTCATGCGCCCGGCCGACAAACCGCTCCACATGCGCCGGCACGTAGAGCAGCGAGCGCCAGGGCGGAGGGGTCACTCCTTCACCGCCCCCGTCAGCGAGGAGACGTAATAGTCGACGAAGAAGGAATAGAAGATCGCGACCGGCAGCGAACCCAGCAGGCTGCCCGCCATCAGCGCGCCCCATTGGTACACGTCGCCGGTGACGAGTTCAGTGAGGATCGCGACCGGCACGGTCTTGCGTTCGGAGGACTGGATGAAGGCCAGCGCGTAGATGAATTCATTCCACGACAGCGTGAAGGAGAAGATGCCGGCGCTTATCAGCCCCGGCACCGCCAGCGGCAAGGTGATGCGCCGCAGGATCTGCAACCGCGTCGCGCCATCCATCAGCGCGCATTCTTCAAGTTCGTAGGGAATGGATTTGAAATACCCGATCAGCAGCCAGGTGCAGAACGGGATCAGGAAGGTCGGATAGGTCAGGATCAGGGCAAAAGGCGTGTCGAACAGCCCCAGTTGAAAGACCATCGTCGCCAACGGGATAAACAAAATCGACGGCGGGACGAGATAGGCCAGGTAGATCGCCAAGCCCACATAGGCCGAGCCCTTGAAGCGCAACCGCTGGATCGCATAGGCCGCCAAGGTGCTGGCGAAGAGCGACAGGACCGTGGCGCAGACCGAGACCAGCATCGTCGTCATAAGCCAGGTCGGATAGGCCGTCTGGAACAGCAGCAGATACAGGTGATCAAGCGTCGGCGACGAAATCCAGAACGGGTTGTGCTGCGCATAGTCGTAAAGCTCGGCATTCGGTTTGAACGCCGTCACCGTCATCCAGTAGAAGGGAAACAGCAGGATCAGCACGAAGCAGGCCAGCGGCACATAGAGCATCACCACGCGGCGGGACCGGCTGTCCCAGGCCATGGTGTCGGGGGCGGTGGTGGCGGACTCAGTCATTGCCTTCTCCCTGCTGCCACTTGCGGCGGGAGAGCCCGAAGTAGCTGAACAATGTCGCGAAAACGAGGAAGGGGATCATGGAGACCGCGATCGCAGCCCCCTCCCCCAACTGACCACCAGGGATGCCGCGCTGGAAGGCCAGTGTCGCCAGCAGATGCGTGGAATTGACCGGCCCGCCACGGGTGATCGCATAGACCAGTTGGAAATCGGTGAAGGTGAAGATGATGGAAAAGGTCATCACGATCGCCAGGATCGGCATCAGCATCGGAAAGGTGATGTAGCGGAAGCGCTGCCAGGCGGTGGAACCGTCCAGCAGCGCTGCCTCGTACAACGATGGCGAGATCGTCTGCAGCCCCGCCAGCAGCGAGATCGCGACAAAGGGAATCCCGCGCCAGATATTGGCCACGATCAGCGACCACCGCGCCGGCCAGGCGCTGCCCAGGAAGTCGATGTTGTCGCTGCGCCAGCCCAGCACATCGACCAGCAGGTAGGAGATGATGGAGAATTGCGGATCATAGATCCACCAGAAGGCGATGGCCGACAGCACCGTCGGCACGATCCAGGGCAGCAGGATGATCGCGCGCAACATGCTCTTGAAGGGCAGATGGTTGTTCAGCAGCAGCGCCAGCCAGAGCCCCAGCGCGAATTTCCCGATGGTCGCGACGCCGGTGTAGAACACGCTGAAGAACACCGCGTTCCAGAATATCGGGTCGGTGAAAAGATACTCGAAGTTCTCAAGCCCCACCCAGATGCCGCGCCGGCCGATCGTGGTGTCGGTGAAGGCGAGAAAGATCCCCAGTCCCAGCGGATAGGTGAGGAACACGCCGAGCAGGCCGAGCGCCGGCAACAGGCATGCGACGATCAGGAACGGCTTGTAGTCGAACAGCCGAACCAGCCAGCCGGGTTGCTGGCGGACCTTGCTCCAGGCGGCGGACGCGGGCGCGGCGGTGACGGACATCGGGCGGGCCTCCTGTGGGGGGCGGCGCATCGCCGCCCCCCGTGTCATCAGCGGGCGCGAAAGAAGCGCCGCGCCCGGCGTTCGGCTTCGGCCGCCGCGGCCTGGGGTGTGGCCTGACCGGATGCGACCGAGGCGACCATCTGCACCATCACGAAATCAGCGGTCGCCGCCGCCGAGCCTTCGGTGATCGGCCCTTTGTAGCCTAGCCAGAAGTTGCTGTTCATGGTGTCGCGAAACACTGCGACCTTGGGGTCGCTGGTCCAGACGGCGCTGGCCGCGTAGGCGTTCAGCGGTTGCGACCAGTAGCCGACGTTGGCGATCAGCCACGGATCGTATTGCGGGGCCTCCATCATGAAGGTGAGGAAGGCCTTCGCCGCGTTGGGGAAGCGACTATGCTTGAACACCATGGCATTCAGCGTCAGCCCGGCGTTCGGCGCGCTGGTCGCCAGCCCCTTCGGCATCGGCGACATCTGCGTGTCCTCGGCGATGGCCGCGGTCGCCGGATCGTTCTTCAGCGAGAAGTAGAGGGACACGCCATTTTGCGTCGCCCAGACCTCGTTCGCCGAATAGGCGCGATTGTTGCTGATGTCGCCCCAGGCCAGCGTGCCCGAGATGAAGGTCGGGTAGAGCTCGCGCAGGTAGGTCAGCGCGTTGATTGTCTGCGGGCTGTTGATCGCGACCGCGCCCTGTTCATCGACCAGGTAGCCGCCATGCGACCAGATCAGCCAGTTGGCGAAGGCATTGCCGTCGCCGACCGCGTTGCCGAGCGCGAAGCCGGCCGGCTTGTTGATCCGCTTCAGCGCCTGGCACATGCGCAGGAAGCCGGCATGGTCCTCGGGCGGGCTCTCGAACCCAGCCTCACGCAACGCCGAGGTGCGCCAGAGCATTGGCCCGCCCGAGGCGCCGAAGGGCAGCCCGATCCAGGCACTGCCTTTGCGGCCATAGGCCAGGGCCAGCGGCCGCCACCCGCCATACTTGGTGCCGAGGTAGGTCGCGATATCGGTCAGGTCGGCGATCTTGTCGGCGTAGATGTGCGGCGCCTGGTCGAAAGCGATGATGATATCGGGCCCGGCTCCGGTATTGGCGGTGACCGCGGTCTGCTGATTGATGTCTTCCCATCCGACGAAATCGACGCGGACCTGAACGCCGGTCTGGGCGGTGAAGCGGGCGGCATTGGCGCGGAAAACGTCCTCATCGGGCTGCACGAAGCGCACCGGGCGGAGCACGCGCAGGGTGGCGCCCGGCTCGATCGGCAGGTTTGGTGCGGTTGCCGGCAAGGTCGCGATCTGAGCGGCCGCGGGGGCCGCGGCCATGGTGGCGCCAACCAGCGTGGCGCCAGCCAGGGCCGCGGTGCCACGGCGGGTCGTGAGATGTGTCATCTTCTTGTTTCCTCCCTTGTTGGTGACTGAAAAGGCGCTAAAGCCGCATCCCGTCCACGCCGAACAGATGGACGAGGTGTGGGTCCGGGCTGACGTGCAGGGTATCGCCCGGCTGGCCTCTCACCCGTTCGCGGAAGGCGCCGATGACCAGTGTCTCGCCGATCCGCAGGGTGACCTGGGTTTCAGACCCCGTCGGTTCGACAAGCACGATAGTCGCGGCGATTCCGGCGTCGTCAAGGCGAATGTGTTCCGGCCGCACGCCATAGGTGGTGGGCGTGCCAGCGGCCCCCGGCGGCAGCGGCAGCACCGCGCCCCCCGCGGCATGGAAGGCGCCGTCCCGCGCCTCGCCAGGCAGCAGGTTCATCGCCGGGCTGCCGATGAAACCCGCAACAAACAGGTTCGCCGGACGGTCATAGAGGTCGAGCGGTGCGCCCGCCTGGCTGATATGCCCGCCATCCATCACCACGATCTGGTCGGCCATGGTCATGGCCTCGATCTGGTCGTGGGTGACATAGACGGTGGTGACGCGCAGCCGCTGGTGCAGCTCCTTGATCTCCGACCGCATCTGCACCCGCAGCTTGGCGTCGAGGTTGGACAGTGGTTCGTCGAAGAGAAACACCTGGGGGTCGCGCACGATGGCGCGGCCCATCGCCACCCGTTGCCTCTGCCCGCCCGACAATTGCCGCGGGTAGCGATCGAGCAGCACGTCCAGCCCGAGGATCTTGGCCGCGCGCATGACTTCGCGGTCCATCACATCCTTCGGCGCCTTGGCCAGCATCATGGAGAAGGCCATGTTCTCCCGTACCGTCATATGCGGATAGAGCGCATAGTTCTGGAAAACCATCGCGATGTCGCGGTCTTTCGGCGGCAGTTTGTTCACCACCCTGCCGCCGATGGAAATCTCGCCTTCGGTGATGTTCTCCAGCCCCGCGATCATCCGCAGCAGCGTGGATTTGCCACAGCCCGAGGGGCCGACCAGCACCACGAACTCGCCGTCGCCGATTTCGACATCGACGCCATGCAGCACCTTGGTACTGCCATAGGCCTTGCGTGCCTGACGAATGGAAACCCCGGCCATGGGGCTCAGCGCCCCGCCGATTGCAGCGGGGTTATGGCAAATGTCATGAAATACGCACTCCCGAAGCGCCCATGTTCCCGGACGAAACAATAGGCTAACCGCCGCCGTGGCCCGGATGCAATGGGGCCGGGTGCAACGGGCGGTCGGCGCCGATCAGCGGGTGAGCGGAAGGGCCGGCAGCGGCAAGGGAGGCGGCAGGCCAAAATCCTCGTGCTGCCCGAACCAGGACAGGCGCCCGGCCTGGTTTTCCTCGCTGCACTCGACCTGCACCGAGATCCATTGCATGGCGAGAATTAGCGCCTGCAGGGAGTCGGCGCCGCAAATCGAGGCCTGGAAGCCGCCATTGGAGGCATCAACCGCGACATCGCAACGCCAGGTTTCGCCATCGCTTTCCAGCCATGGTCGACCGATGCGGACAACAAGGCTACCTTCGCCGTCCACCTCGAAGGTGCGGCTGGCAAAAACGTCAATTGCCGGCAGGGTGTCCATACCCGTTTGTCCATCACTGCGGGTCGCACCGCAATGGGTTTTGATGTCACATTATCACAGAAAACGCGGGCGCCTGGCTCGGCCAGGGCCGGGACGCCGGGCCGGTTCAGAAATCGAGGTCGACGTAGTGCGCGGCCGGCGTCAGGTCCGGCATCCGGTCGGCGAGGATCGCCCGGAACGAGGGGCGCGACTTCACCCGCGCATACCAGTGCTTCACGCTGTCATGCGCCGCCCAATCCACGTCGCCGATATAGTCCAGCGCCGACAGATGCGCCGCGGCCGCAAGATCGGCGATGCTCATCTCCCGCCCCGCCAGCCAGGGCCGCGTCTCGGCCAGCCAGCCGAGGTAATCGAGGTGCCCGCGCAGGTTCTGGTAGCCGGCCCGCAACGCGGCAGAATCCGGATGGCCGCGGCCCATCAGGCGCTTCATGATGCGCTCGGTCAGCAGGTTGGCCGTGACCTCATGGCCGAATTTGTGGTCGAACCAGGCGACCAGGCGGCGCACCTCACAGCGTTCCGCGAGGGTCCGCCCCATCAGCGGGGGGTCAGGATAGGCTTCGTCGAGGTATTCGCAGATCGCGTTGGAATCCACGATCACGAGGCCGTTCTCCTCCACCAGCACCGGCACGGTGCAGGCGGGGTTCATCGCCAGGAAGCCGTCGCGCCGGTCCCAGACCTTTTCCACCACCGTCTCGAACGGGATGTGCTTCTCGGCCAGCGCGAGGCGGACCTTGCGCGAATAGGGCGAGAGGGGGAGGTGGTGGAGCAGCCGCATGTCAGGGCGCGGGATGCCACGCCCCGGCAGATGCGTCCACCCGCGGGCGCTTTATTCGGCGGCGGCGGCGATCTCCTCCATCGGCCGTTCCAGGTATCGGGCATATTCCTTCGGAACGATGTGCCAGAAACGATCGCGCTCCACCGCCCAGTCATTCAGCAACCGGGCCGCGAAGCGACTGCCGGTTTCGGCGACATGGCGGGTAACCAGGCCTCGCAATACCGCTTCCCAATGCGCCGAGCCCAGCCGGCGCCACAGCAGCGTATCGGGGTTCACCCGCTTCTCGAAGGTATCGTCGGCATCCCAGACGAACGCCTGCCCGCCGGTGAAGCCCGCCCCGAAATTGTCGCCGACCGCGCCCAGGACCACGACCGTCCCGCCGGTCATGTATTCGCAGGCATTTGCCCCGGTGCCCTCGACCACCGTGGTCGCGCCCGAATTGCGGACGGCGAAGCGCTCACCGGCCTGGCCGGCGGCGAAGAGCGCACCCGCCGTCGCGCCATACAGCACCGTGTTGCCGATGATGGTGTTCTCGTTCCACACGATGTTGGAGGAGGGGGCCGGCCGCACCACGATGGTCGCCCCCGACAGCCCCTTGCCGACATAGTCGTTGGCGTCGCCAAAGACCTCCAGCCGCAGGCCCTTGACCCCGAAGGCGCCGAGCGACTGCCCGGCCGAACCGCGCAGCCGCACGCTCAGATGCCCGTCCTGCAGCCCGGTCATGCCGAATTGCCGAACGATCTTGGAGGAGACCTTGGTGCCGATGGCGCGATGCGTGTTGCGGATGTTGTAGGCGAGCTGCATTTTCTCACCGCGTTCGAACAGCGCAGCAGCGTCGCGGATCATGTCGGCGTCCAGCGTCTCGGGCACTTCGTTGCGGCCGACGATGGTGCAATGCGACGCATGGCCGCCGGCATCGGCCTTGACCAGCAAGGGGTTCAGGTCGAGGTCGTCGAGGTCATCGGCGCCGCGGCTGACCTGGCGCAGCAGGTCGGTCCTGCCGATCACATCGGTCATCCGCCGCAGGCCGAGCGAGGCCATGATCTCCCGCACCTCCTCCGCCACGAAGGAGAACAGGTTGATCACCTTTTCCGGGCTGCCCGCGAACTTTTGCCGCAAGGCTTCATCCTGCGTGCAGACGCCGACCGGGCAGGTGTTGCTGTGGCATTGGCGGACCATGATGCAGCCCATGGCGACCAGGCTTGCGGTGCCGATGCCGAACTCCTCGGCTCCCAGCATGGCCGCAATCATCACGTCGCGCCCGGTCTTGATGCCGCCATCGGTGCGCAGCCGGACGCGATGCCGCAGCCGATTCAGCAGCAGCACCTGGTGGGTTTCGGACAGCCCCATCTCCCACGGCAGGCCGGCATACTTGATGCTGGTCTGCGGGCTGGCACCGGTGCCGCCGGAATGGCCGGAAATCAGGATCGCGTCAGCCTTGGCCTTGGCGACCCCAGCCGCGATGGTGCCGATGCCCGACCGT
Organism: Acetobacterales bacterium; assembly: GCA_038249305.1. Classification (GTDB taxonomy): domain Bacteria; phylum Pseudomonadota; class Alphaproteobacteria; order Acetobacterales; family Acetobacteraceae; genus Humitalea. The sequence continues at coordinate 4,403 of JBBRWI010000104.1, read as the reverse complement.
GCCACCAGCTTCACGCAGACCGAAGCATCGGGGTTGATCTGCTTGAGGTCGTAGATGAGTTGCGCCAAATCCTCGATCGAATAGATGTCGTGATGCGGCGGCGGCGAGATCAGCGTCACCCCCGGCGTGGAATGGCGCAGCTTCGCGATCAGCCCGGTGACCTTGAAGCCGGGCAATTGCCCGCCCTCACCCGGCTTGGCGCCCTGGGCGACCTTGATCTCGATCTCGCGGCAGTTGTTCAGGTATTCGGCGGTGACGCCGAAGCGGCCGGAGGCGATCTGCTTGATCGCGCTGTTGGCGTTGTCGCCATTGGCGCGGGGCTTGGCGCGGGCGGGGTCTTCGCCGCCCTCGCCGCTGTCGCTGCGCGCGCCGATGCGGTTCATCGCGATCGACAGTGTTTCATGCGCTTCCGGCGACAAGGCGCCCAGCGAAATCCCGGGCGCGAGGAGCCGCTTGCGGATTTCGGTGATGCTCTCGACTTCCTCAATGGCGATGGGCGTGCGCCCTTCGCTGCGGAAATCGAGCAGGTCGCGCAGCGCCACCGGCGGCATCTTCCGCACCGCGTCCGAATAGCGCTTGAAGGTCTGGTAACTGTCGCTCGCCACCGCCGATTGCAGCGTGTGGATCAGATTGCCGTCAAAGGCATGCGCCTCGCCGCGCGAGCGCCGCTTGTACAGCCCGCCGACCGGCAGGGTGATGACATCCTCGGCCCAGGCGTGTTCGTGCAGCGCCAGCACGCGGCGCGCGATGCCCTGCAACCCGATGCCGGATATCCGCGACGGCGTGCCGGGGAAGAATTCCGCCACCAACGCGCGCGACAAACCGATCGCCTCGAAGTTCATGCCGCCGCGATAGGAGGAGATCACCGAGATCCCCATCTTCGACATGATCTTCAGCAGGCCCTTGTCCACGGCCTGGCGATACCTGGCCACGCAATCCTTCAGGCTGGCCTTGCCGAACAATCCACGGCGATGGCGGTCAGCGATGCTTTCCTGCGCGAGGTAGGCGTTGACGGTCGTGGCCCCCGCGCCGATCAGGACGGCAAAGGTATGCACATCGACGCATTCGGCCGCTCGCACGTTCAGGCTGGTGAAGGTGCGCAGCGAATGCTTGACCAGGTGCGTGTGCACCGCACCGACCGCGAGGATCATCGGGATCGGCGCGCGATCGGCGCCCTGGTGCTCATCGGTCAGCACCAGATGCGCGCGGCCGGAGCGCACGCCTTCCTCGGCCTCACGCCGGATGCGCTCGATGCCGCGCCGCAGCCCGGCCTCGCCCTCGGCGGCGGCATAGGTGCAATCCACCTCGGCCACGGTTTCGCCCATGTAGGCACGCATCGCGGCATGTTCGGCGTTGGACAGCACGGGGCTGTCCAGCATCAGCATGTCGCATTGCGTCGGGTCCTCGTCGAGGATGTTCCCGAGGTTGCCGAGCCGCGTCTTCAGCGTCATCACCCGCGTCTCGCGCAGGCTGTCGATCGGCGGGTTGGTCACCTGGCTGAAGGTCTGGCGGAAATAATGATGCAGCCCTCGGTAGTGTTCCGACAGCACCGCGATCGGCGTATCATCGCCCATGCTGCCGATGGCCTCGGCGGCATCTTCCACCATCGGGTGCAGGATGGTCTCCAGCTCCTCCAGGGTCATGCCGACGGCCAGCTGCCGGCGGCGCAGCGCCTCGCCATGGAATTGCGCCGATTCATCGGCATCGGCGCGCACGATCTCATCGATGCGGGTGGTCCGCTCGATCCACTTGCCAAAGGGCTTGCGCGCCGCCAGCGCATCCTTCAGCGCCTTGTCGCCATAAAAGCGGCCTTCGGCCAAATCCACGCCGATGCATTGGCCGGGCCCGAGGCGGCCCTTTTCCAGCACCGCATCCTCGGCCACCTTCACCATGCCCGTTTCGGAGCCGACGATCAGCAGCCCGTTCGCGGTGACGGTGTAACGCATCGGGCGCAGCCCGTTGCGGTCCAGCCCGGCGATCACCCATTTGCCATCGGTCGCGGCAATGGCGGCTGGCCCGTCCCAGGGCTCCATCACCGCGTTGCAATACAGGAACAGGTCGCGATGTTCCTGCGACATGGTGGCGTTGTTGCCAAGCGATTCGGGGATCAGCATGGCTTTCGCCATCGGCGCATCGCGGCCGCCGCGCACCAGCAGTTCGAAGACGTTGTCGAGCGTCGCGGTATCCGATCCGCCCGCCTGCACCACCGGCTTGATGGCAGCCATATGGGCATCGAGCAGCGGATGCGCGAGCCGGGTCTCGTGGCTCTTCATCCAATTGGTGTTGCCATGCAGCGTGTTGATCTCGCCGTTGTGCGCGAGCATGCGGAACGGCTGCGCCAGCTTCCAGGTCGGGAAGGTATTGGTCGAATAGCGCTGGTGGTAGATCGCGAAGCGGCTGACGAAGCGCGGATCGACCAGGTCGGGATAGAAGGCGGTCAGGCTTTCGGCCAGGAACATGCCTTTGTAGATCAGCGACCGGGCCGATAGCGAACACACGTAGAAGGACGGCACCTCGGCGGCGATCGCCTCCTTCTCGATCCGGCGGCGGATCACATACAGGTCGCGCTCGTAATCATCGTCAGACACGCCGCGCGGATCCCAGATCAGGATCTGCTCGATCTCGGGGCGCGTCGCATTCGCCTTCTCGCCGATCACCGAGGCGTCGATCGGCACCTGGCGCCAGCCGTAGATGGCATAGCCACCGTTCAGGATTTCGGTCTCGACGATCTGGCGGCAGCGTTCCTGCGCGCCGAGGTCGGTCTTCGGCATGAAGATCATGCCGACGCCGATGCGGCCCGGGCGCAGCTTGTCGCCGGCCAGGCATACCGCATCCTCGAAGAAATCCTGCGGGATCTCGATGTGGATGCCGGCCCCATCGCCGGTCTTGCCATCGGCATCCACGGCGCCGCGGTGCCACACCGCCTTCAGCGCATTGATCCCGGCCTCAACCACGTCGCGGCGCGGTTGGCCGTCCAGGCTGGCGACCAGGCCGACGCCGCAGGCATCATGTTCGGTCAGGTCGATATGCGCCTCCTGCGTCAGCCGCGCGAGGTCGGCTTCGTAGGTCGCCACGAACTCAGGCCCGGTCTGCATGTCGATCACTCCGCCGCCACGGCTGCCGAAGCTGCCACATAGGATTGGATTTGCGCCGCCGCGTCGCGGCCGTCCTTGATGCCCCAGACCACCAGTGAGGCGCCGCGCACGATATCCCCCGCCGCGAAGACGCCGGGCAGGTTGGTCATCATGGTCTTGCGATCCACCCGCAACGTGCCCCAGCGCGACACCCCAAGCGCCGGTTCGTCAAACATCGCCGGCAGGTTCTCGGGGTCGAAGCCCAGCGCCTTGATCACGAGCCCGGCCGGGATCGTGTGGCCGCTGCCCGCGATCGGTTCCACCTGCTGCCGCCCGGTCGCATCCGGCAGCCCCAGATGCATCCTGGCCGCGCGCACGCCGGTGACGTGGCCGTCGCCGAGGAAGGCCTCGGGCGAGGAGAGCCAGAGGAAGCGCACTCCCTCCTCCTCGGCGTTGGAGACCTCACGCATGCTGCCCGGCATATTCGCGCGGTCGCGGCGATACAGGCAGGAGACGGAGGTCGCCCCCTGGCGCACCGCGGTGCGGACGCAGTCCATCGCGGTATCGCCGCCGCCGATCACCACCACGTCGCGGCCGGCGGCATCGAGCGCGCCGCTGTCGAAGTCCGGCACCGCATCGCCCAGGCCCTTGCGGTTGCTGGCGGTCAGGAAATCCAGCGCCGGGACGATGCCGTCCAGGCCGCTGCCAGGGGCCGCGATGTCGCGAGCCTTGTACACGCCGGTCGCGATCAGCACGGCGTCATGGCGATCCCGCAAGGTCTGGAAACTGACGTCGCGGCCGATCTCGACGCCGAGTTCGAAATTGATCCCGGCCTCGGCGTATTGCGCGTGGCGGCGCAGCACGACGTCCTTTTCCAGCTTGAAGTTCGGGATGCCGTAGATCATCAACCCGCCGACCCGGTCGTAGCGGTCGTAGACGGTGACCTGCCAGCCGCGGCGGCGCAGCACCTCGGCGCAGGCCAGGCCAGCCGGGCCGGCGCCGATGATGCCGATGCTTTCGCTTCGCTCGTGGCGGGGTTTGGGCGGCTTGATCCAGCCGCGCTCCCAGGCGGTGTCGGTGATGTATTTCTCCACCGCGCCGATGGTGACGCTCTCGAAGCCTTTCTCGATCACGCAATTGCCTTCGCAGAGGCGGTCCTGCGGGCAGACGCGGCCGCAGATCTCGGGGAAGGTATTGGTGGCGGAGACGACCTCATAGGCTTCCTCCAACCGCCCCTCGGCGGTCAGTTTCAGCCAATCGGGGATGTTGTTCGTAAGCGGGCAATGCACCTGGCAGAAAGGCACGCCGCACTGACTGCAACGGCTGGAC
>JBBRWI010000103.1:0-13333 GCA_038249305.1 Acetobacterales bacterium | reverse complement strand
TTCTGGCGCGGCTGCCAGCGTTCGATCCGAGCAAAGCTGACCTCCCGGCCTTTGCCATGGTGTGCTTTCGCCATGCCGGGACCCGCATCGCTCGCCGCGTCACGGCTGTCGTCGACCCGCTTTATCGAACTCGATGCAGCGGTGTGGTCGAACAACACGGTGCGGGTGATGGCGCGGAACATCTCCGGCGCGACGTTCGACCTGGCGGCGGCGACGCTGTCGGTGGGGGTGGCGAAGCGACGGGTGCCGTGAATTGGTACGGCGCCGCTCGAATTTGCCGGAGTTTCCACGACAGTGAAGCGCACTGCGGCCACAACAGCTATTAGGCATCCACCACTCGCGCCCGCCAAATTTCCAGTAGCGTTTGGGCTCCAGCGACAATGATAGGCCCCAGAACGATGCCCGAAGTGCCGAACAGCAACAGGCCACCAACCACGGCGATGAATGACGGCACTGTGTGGAGCATCAGGCGCCTGCCGACGAGGATCGGGTAAAGCACGTTGTCGACCAGCCCGACGACCAGTGTCCCCCAGAGTGTGAGCAGGATGGCAGACTGCACGTCGCCACTAAGGCCGAGGAAGAGCGCGGCTGGAGCCCAGATCACGAAAGCGCCCAGGAACGGCACGATGCCGAGCAGGCCCATCAATACCCCCCAGAAAAGCGGCGCCGGCAGATCGAGCCACCAGAACATTACGCCGCCCAGCCCACCCTGCAGTATGGCGACTACGGCCGTCCCATAGACCGAGGCGAAGATGGTGTTGGTCAGGCGATCGGTCAGCCGCGTGTATTCCGGTGCGGTCAGCGGCAGGACGCGCCCTATCGCCGCGATCGCAAGCTCACGATCCCTCAAGGAATAGAACAGGAAATAGAAGGCCAGAAGCAGGGTGATCAGGCCGGACACCGAGCCCTGGATAAAGGAGCCGCTCCAACCGGCGAGCCTGGCACTGGCCGCCTGAAGAAGGCTCGGAATGTTGAGGCGCTCGACAACAAAGTGGATGGCGGGAGCGAGGCGTGGGTGGGAGTCGATCGCACGGGTCCAGGTTTCCGCGTCAAGGAATGGTCTGAGCCGTGGAGCACTGCTGGCCGCTTCGTTGAGCAGGATGCCTACGACAGTGATTGCAGGCAGGACGACGATGCCGGCAATGATGGCGACGGTTGCCATGGCTGCCAGTCCCGGCCCAGGCATGACCTTGCGCAGCCGGGTGTCGAGCGGCGTGAACAGGACCGCCAGCGCAAACGACCAGACGATCGCAGAGAAGAACGGGATCAGGATGATCGCGCAGAAGATGGCGGCCGCGCCAAGCATGGTGGTGAGCAGCACGGTGGAGGAGCGCTGGCGGTGCATGGGATCGTTGTTGAACATCTGACTGCATTCACACCATGACTACGCCTGCGGTCCGACGGGCGGAAAACGGAAGCAGCGGACCATACCCGAACCGCATGACGATGTCGGGACGCCGCCCGGGCATCCCGACAAGGGCCGCGAGGTCTGGCCGCAGGCTCGCCACTTCGACGGGCTGGTTGATGAAGGCGTGCCTGATGCCAAGCGCCGTGGCTTGCAAGGCAAACCGCTGACAGGCATGGCCAGCACGAACCCAATGGCCCCGGTCATCCTGCTGCGACACGAAAACCGCCACGCCCGCGGAGGAGCGGAGCTGGCTTCCGTATTTGTCGTTCTCGGCCGCCACGCGAAAGACCCAGTCAAAGACCTGAGGCCCCAGCCATGCGGGTAGCGTTGGACTGCCACTTGCCGCGCTGAACAGGCCGTCACCGGAGGCGATCGCCTCGCTGGGACTGAACCGCAGCCAGCGTTTGAGTTCGCCCACGAAAGCGGCGTCGGCCATCTGTGTACTGTTCCCTGAGACCACCAGGTCGCGCACCCGGTCGATCTGCGAACGATCGCTGATGATGGCCAGGTCCACACCTGGGACGGCGGCCGCCAAGGCCAGCGTTCGGAGGTCTGCGGCGCCAACCGGCCTTCCGTCGTAATCGGCGCGCGTCGATTGGCGGTGCGGGATTGCGTCGAAAAGCGGCGACGCTTCCGTGCTGCCAGGCCTGAACCTCAGGGATACATGCCCGCCACCCGTCGCATCGAAGCTGAGCTCGGCTGAGCGCCCCCTGGCCCGCATGGCGAGGGCGAGGTTCTCCGCGGCGCAGCCCAGGCTGACGAACAGATGATGGTCGTCCGGATCCACCACCGGCGTGCGGCGCGCGATATCCGGCAGAATGTCGATCCGCTCGGCCGCGACGCGATAAGCCCAGGGCTGGGCGTTGTGGCCGCTCGGGGCGAGCGATGCGAAGCGAATGAACTCCGCCACGTCCGGCTGTGCGACAAGTTCGGCCCGCATGGCAGCGACCGAGGTGCCATAGGCCCTCATCGCAGCTCGTCGTTGAACGACAACCGCTGTCGCGCCGACCGCGACGAGCCCGGCCGCACCGCCGGCAACAAGGATCTGGCGCCGGTTCATGCTCTTGTCTCACCTGCCGGGTTGGGATTGGCGCGGGATCGCCATCCCATCATCATTTTCACCAGTTCCACCACGACCACCGGCGCCACCGACCCCGCCGCCACCACGCCCCAATCGGCCCATGACAGGGCCACCGTCCGCAGCACCTCGCGCAGCAGCGGCACCTCGACGGCGGCGATCTGCAAGGCCACGCAGATGCTCGTGGCGCCCCAGAGCCAGCCATTGGTGAACAGTCGCGACGTCAGCGCCGATCGGGTGCGCGAGCGTGCGCTGAAGGCGTGCAGCACCTGAGCCATGGCCAGCGTCATGAAGGCGATGGTGACGGCATGGCGCAGCCCTTCGCCCTCCGCACCATACCAGCGCATCCCCACCGCGAAGGCCGCGAGCGTGCAGCCGGCGAGCAAGGCGCCCTGCCAGACGATCAGCCAACCGAAGGAGAAGGTCATCAGGGGTTCGGCGGGATCGCGCGGCGGGCGGCGCATCACATCCGGCGCGGAGGGTTCAAGCGCCAGGGCCATCGCCGGAAAGATGTCCGTGACCAGGTTCAGCCACAGGATCTGCAAGACACCGAGCGGCAGCGGCCAACCGAGCATGATGGCGGCACCGACGGTGACGATCTCGGCGAAGTTGCAGGAGAACAAATAGTGGATGAAGCGCAGGATGTTGTGGACGATGATCCGCCCCTGCTCAACCGCCGCGACGATGGTCGCGAAATTATCGTCGGTAATGACCATGGCCGAAGCACCCTTGGCGACCTCGGTGCCGCGGATGCCCATGGCGATGCCGATATCCGCCTGGCGCAGCGCCGGCGCGTCGTTCACGCCGTCTCCCGTCATCGCGACCACCTGGCTGCTGCGCTGCAACGCCTCGACGATCCGCAGCTTGTGCTCGGGCGAGACGCGGGCGAACACGGCGGTCTCGCGCGCCACCTTAATCCAGCCGGTCTCGTCCAGGTCGGCCAGCGCACTGCCATGCACCGCCTGCAACGGCTTGCCCTGCCGGTCGGTATCGAGGCCCAGTTGGCGCCCGATCTCGGCGGCCGTGGCCTGCTGGTCCCCGGTGATCATGACCACGCGGATGCCGGCCTCGCGGCAGCGGGCGATGGTGGCCTTCACCTCATCGCGCAGCGGATCGATCATGCCGACGAAACCCACGAAGGTCAGGCCGCGGGCGAGATCGCCATCCTCGAAGCCGTCCGGCAGATCGCGATAGGCAAGGCCCAGTACGCGCAGTGCGCCAGCGGCGAGTGCCTCATTCGTGGCGCGCGCCTCCTGCATCGCCTCCCCTGTCATGGCTCTCGCACCGGCAGGCCCGAGCACCGCGCTGCACGCCGCCAGAATGCTGCCGGGCGCGCCCTTCGCATACGCAACCGAGCCGCCACCGGGCGTGGTGTGCGCTGTTGCCATCAGCCTGGTCTCGCTGCTGAAGGGCAGCTCGCGGATGCGCGGATAGGCGGCATGGAGCGTGTCGCGGTCCAGACCGGCCTTCTCGGCGGCGATGATCAGCGCAGCCTCAGTGGGGTCACCCAGGATGGTGACGTCATCACCGCTGCGGTCGAGCTTCGCGTCGTTGCAAAGTGCGCCGATGCGCAAAGCGAGGGCGAGTAGCGCCGGGTCGATGCCGCGACCATCGACCTCGAACCGGCCCTGCGCTGCATTGCCGGTGCCCGTGACCTCCACGCGCAACGCGTCCAGGGCTAGTGCACGCACGGTCATCTCGTTGCGCGTCAGCGTGCCTGTCTTGTCGGTGCAGATCACCGTGGTGGAGCCCAGCGCCTCGACTGCCGGAAGCCGGCGCACCAGGGCACCCATGCGGGCCATGCGCTGCATGCCCACCGCGAGCGTCATGGTAGTGACCGCAAGCAGCCCCTCGGGCACCGCCGCGATCGCCAGCGAAATGCCGACCTCCACCATGAATAACAATTCGTTGCCGCGCAGCCACCCCAGAAGGGTTATCAGCGCGCAGAGCAGCAGCACGATGAGCAGCAACGCGCGGCTGAGTTCGGCAAGCTTTGCCTCCAGCGGCGTTCCATGCTCCGCCACGCCCTCGATCAACGCGCCGATCCGGCCCATCGCGGTCCGCGCGCCGGTTGCGGTCACAAGGCAAAGGCCACGCCCATCGGTGACGGCGGTGCCCAGATGGACCATGTTGGTTTGGTCTGCGAGCGGCGCCTGCGCATCGACCAGGGCCTTCGCGGATTTTTCGACTGACAGGGATTCGCCCGTCAGCGCTGCTTCATCCAGCCGAAGCTGGACCTCCTGGACCAGACGGCCATCCGCCGGCACGCGATCGCCGGCGGCCAGCACCACCACATCGCCGACCACCAGATCAGGCGCAGGGATTTCATGCGCCACGCCGTCACGCAGCACCTGGGCGGTGGCGACGGCCTGCCCGCGCAGTGCCTCCAGGGCGCTCGCAGCCTTCCATTCTGTGGCGAAGCCGATCGTGGCGTTCAGCACGATCACGACCAGGATGGCCAGCGCCTCCACCGTATCGCCAAGCGCCAGCGCGACGCCTGCGGCGGCCACCAGCAGTCCCACCATCAGGCTTGCGAATTGCCGCGCGATCAGCGCGAGCACGGAGCCCTGCCTGGCCTGCGGGAGCGCATTGGGACCATCGCGCGCAAGGCGTCCAGCGGCATCGGCGCTGGTGAGCCCTTGCAGGAGATCCGAGCGCAAGGCCGTCGCTGTCTCCGCTGCCGACAGCGTGTGCCACACGGGTGCCTGGCGGGACGGCTCGGCGCCCGTATCAGTCAATGCTCCAGCCCTGCCCGGATGGCGTCGCGCAATAGCTCGGCGCTGTGCCGCAGCGCCGTCGTCTCCGCTGCGTCCATCTCCGGGATCAGTGGTTGCGAGGCGCCACGGGCACCCAGCACATGCGGCAGCGAGACACAGGTCTCCGCCACGCCGAGCAGGTCCTGCATGTAGGTCGAGACGCTGAACACGGCCTGCTCGTCATTGACGATGCTGCGTGCGAGGCGGGCGATGCAGCCAGCGATCCCGTAGTTCGAAACGCCCTTGCCTTCCTTGATCCGGTAGGCCGAGCCGCGTACTTCCTGCGCAATGCTGTTGCATAGGTCGGGGGATAAGGGCCGGCCGAGTTCCTCCGCGAAGCGCAGCAGCTTCATGCCCGCGGCCTGCGCGCCGCTCCAGTGCATCACCTCGGAATCGCCATGCTCGCCGAGCACATAGGCGTGGACCGAGCCGGTCGAGACCCCGAGATGCCGTGCGAGGCGATCGCAGAAGCGCGCGGAATCCAGCGCGCACCCCGTGCCAATGGCCTGCGTGGGCGCGACGCCGAAGCGCCGCACCGCCAGGGCCGGCATCACATCGACCGGGTTGGTGGCGAACAGCAGCACCGCGTCGGGCACCATCTTGAGCACGCGGTCCAGCACTTCGGACACAACCGCGACATTGGCCGCCAGCAGGTCCAGCCGGGTCTGGCCCGCCTTCAGGCTGCTGCCGGCGGCGATGACCACCAGCTGCGCGCCGGCCAGGTCGGCGTAGTCGCCGGCCGCCACCTGGGCAGCGGGCCCAAAGGCCGCGGCATGGGCAATGTCGGACGCTTCCGACGCGGCCCGCGCCGCGTCCTGATCCACCAGCACCAGCGTATCGACGCCCTGCGTCTGGGCGAGCAGAAAGCCCGCCGCGGCGCCGACCAGCCCCACGCCCACAATCCCCACCCGGCCGCGCATGTCAGAGCACGCCCATCATCGGCCAGATCGTCGCTGAGAGCAGAAGGATGAGGCCGAGCCCCGCCAGCGTCATGACAATCCCCACCTTGGCGAATTGCAGGGTGGTGAAGGCACCGGTGCCGTAACAGAGCATGTTCTGCGGCGCGTTGGTCGGCAGGATGAAGCCGAAGGACACCACATAGGCCTGGATCATCACGATGCCGAATATGGTCTGCGGCCCGAAGGGCAGCGTCTGCGCGAAGGCGATCATGATCGGGATGAGGGTGCTGGCGAGGCCTGTCGCCGAGGCAAAGCCCAGATGCAGGATAATGCTGAACAGCGACAGCGCGCCGACCACGGCCACGACCGAGCGCGTCTCCAGACCCAGCTGCCCGAGCGTGACGCTCGCCAGCCAGGCGGCAGCGCCGGTACGCGCCAGCAAGATGCCCAGCGCGATGCCGGCGGCGAACAGGATGATGGTGCCCCAGGGCACCTGCTTCTCGGCCCCGGCCCAATTCATCACGCCAATGCGCGGCATCAGTAGTAGCGCAATACCGACCAGGGTCACGGTGGTGGTGTCCAGCGGATGCAACCAGCCTTCGGTGGACCACATCACCAGCAACAGGCCCGCCACCAGCATCAGGCGCCATTCGGCTGGCGTAACCGGACCCAGCCCCGCCACCTCCTTCGCCAGGCGTTCGCGGGCTTCCTCAGCCGGCGGCACCTGCGGACGCAACAGCACCAGGGAGACAACGAACAACACCACGCTCATCGACAGCGTCAGCGGGAGTGCGGTGACGAACCACTCGCCCCAGGTCACCGTCCGCTCGAAGCTGGTCTGCATGAAGTTCAGACTGATCAAGTTTTGCGCCGCGCCGGTCTTGATGGCGATGTTGAAGATCGAGCAGGCCTGCGCCGTCACGATCATCAGCGTCGCGCCCAGGCTGCTGGCCACCGGAAGGCCGAGGGCGGTGACGACGCCGACCATAATCGGGATGATGGCGCCGACACGGGCAGTGGCCGAGGGGATGAACAGCGCCAGCACGAAGCCCACGATCATGGCGCCCACTGTCAATCGAGCCGGCGAGATGCCGACGCGGCTCATCACCAAAAGGGCCACGCGGCGGTCGAGGCCGGTCAGACGCAGCGCGACGGCGAGAAACAGCGCGCCCGCCACGAGGATCACCGCGGAGGACGAGAAACCCGCCAGCATCACCGACAGCGCCTCGGCCGAGCGCATCGGCGCGCCGCCTTCCTGCAAGGGCTTGCCCATCAGGCCGAGCACCGCCCCGCCGATCAGCAGAACGGCGCTGGCGGCCGGTGAGACGCATTCCGTGATCCAGAGAATGACCACCAGCACCAGCAGGCCGAGCGCCACCTGACCGGAGGCGGAAAGGCCAGCCGGCGTCGGCAGCAGCAGCACCGCGATGTAGGCGCCGATGGCGAGCACAAGCCAAGCGAGCTTGCGATTGGATTCGGGCTCAGCGGGCGAAGTGAGCAGCATGGTGGCGCGTTCCTAATTTTCGGGTTGATCGTGCGCCATGCCGTATCGCGCTTCTTCTCTGCGAAGCGTTGGGCTCACCGTTCTCCGAATGACTGGTAGGGGCTGTTCAAGGACAGGCGACCGAGCTCTCACAGGACAGGGTGGCCCTGTCGCCGCCAATCATCGAAGTTCATGATAACTGCGACGACGTTGGTGAAGCCGATGTCCTGCAACTGACGGGCGGCGAGCGTCGCACGACCGCCTGTCTGGCACTGCACGTAGATACGACGGTTCATATCGACCTGCGCCGGATATCCGAGGCGGGCCCAGACGCGAAATTCCAGCAAGCCGCGCGGGATGTTGACCGAGCCCGGGACGTGACCCGCGGCGAACTCTGCGTCCTCGCGAACATCAAGCAGCAGCGCGCCATCCGGTGTGGTGACAGCGGCCAAATACCCGGCCATGTCGGTGGTGCGGATGGTCGCACGAACACGCATCACATATTGCGTCACAGATTCAGGCCAAGCCATCTGCGCGACCATTGCAGCTGGCGGGTCAGCCGCGCGCACCGTGACCGGGATGACGACGACGCCGATGGACACCGCCGCCAGGAGCAGCAGCATCACTCGAGTCTGTGGCGCGTGGCGCATCATCTGCGTTCTCTTTCGGTGGTTCGATTGGTAGGGAAGCGGGCCCCCAGGCTTTCGGAATGGCGAAGCCGCGCTTGGCGGAAGGCCACAGGCACTGCTACTCGCGCCTACCGCGCTGCCGAACAGGTGTTGACGCCCAGCAGGCTGTAGGCGGGGCAACTGCTCAGCAGCCCCGTGGCCAGCGGCACGAGGCCGATCAGCCCCCACCAGCCGAGAGGGCCAAAGGCGCCTAGGGCAAGCAGGGCCAAGCCCACGGCGATCCGCAGCCCTCTGTCGATAGAACCAACATTGCGCGTCATGAAGCTCTCCTATTTCACCAGGCCCAAAGGCCGTTGCCGACAGACATGGGCCCCGCTCTGCGCTGGCGCATTGATCCGCATCAGGCCGGCACCGTGGATTTCGCCCATGCGACGATGCGGCTGGCCGGCAAGGCACCGGCCTGGCGCGCGACCTCCCGACCGCCGACGAACAGGGCGAGTGTCGGGATGCTGCTGATCGCGAGTTCGGTGGCGAGGGCCGGCGCTTCCTCCGTCGAGACCTTGATCAGTCGCATGTGGGGTTCGAGCGCCTGTGCCGCGGCCTCGAAGGCGGGCGCCATGGCGCGGCAGGGGCCGCACCACGACGCCCAGAAATCGACCAGCAACGGCACGCCGCTGAGGCGCAGATGGCGGCGGAAGCGCTCCTCGGACAGCGCCAGGGGCTTGCCCTCGAACAACGCCGCGCGGCATTCGCCGCAACGCGGCCGATCGCCGAGGCGGGCCTCGGGCACACGGTTGATGGCGTCACATTGCGGGCAGACGACCTGGAGGATTGCGTTCATGACGGCGTCCCCGCGCTATGGAATGGCACGGGCGGCGGCGGGGTTGGCGCGCAACCATTCCTGGATCGGCTGCCAGGGACCGAAGCGGTGCTGCTCGGGCGAAAAAGGACCAACGAAGGGCGGATAGGCGGCATCCACGGGTTTGTTGGACCGGTCGGGGAAATCGGCCTCGAGCCCCGCCCGATGCGGCCGTGGCTGCATGTTGATGAAGGCCATCACGTCGAACGCATCGGCCGGCGGGATCGCCGGTGCCTCGAAGGTGGTGCCGAGCGGCATGTTGCCGTGCACGAAGCGCGCCGCGGTGATGACGCGAGCCATTCCTGCGCCGTCATTGTAGCTGTCCGGCCCCCAGACTGGCGGGAAGCGGTAGCGACGGCCTGTCTCGGCAGCCTCCGCAGCTTCCAGACGCTGGCCAAGGCCATCCGCGCCATGGCAGGCGACACAGCTTTCGGCATAGATCTGCTGGCCGCGCACCGGGTCGGCGGCGCGATCGGGCAGCGGCAAAGCAGGTGTGCCGCGGCCGACCAGCGACTGGCCGACGCGTTCAGGTGCGCTGATATGGCGAATATAGGTCATGATCGCCTTCATCTCGGGCCCGTCCACCGGCAAGGCGCGGCCGTTCATGCTGCGCTCCATGCAGCCATTCACGCGCTCCTCCAGCGTGCGGACTTCATTCTCTCTACCGATGTATTGCGGGAACACGCCCCAGATGCCGGCCAGAGGGATACCGAATTGCTGTGTCCCAGCTTGGATATGGCAGGACTGGCAATCGAGTCCGTTGCCGGCGTGGCGCATCGCGGGATCGGCTGCATCCGGGCCGATCAATGAGGAGGTACGCGCAATAAGGTCCCGGCCACGGCGGACGGTGCGGCCATAGATGTCGTCAGGGAGCGTGTCAGGGTCTGGTACGTCCCAGGTCGCGGCCACGACGGCGGTGGGCGGCGGTGCGGGCTGGGTGCGCACCGGAGCGGCCACTGTGGGAGGCGCCACCGGCGCCTGCACGACAGTGGGGCCGACCTGCGTTTGCGGCGTCGCTATCTCGGTTGCCGTCCGAGGAGGGCGCTTCGCAAAGAGCGTGACGACGCCGATCAGAACCAGCCCTGCGATGACGACGGTCGAGGATGGCGTACGCATCGGCGGTCACTCCCTGTGTGGGGTTTTTCCGGTCACTCGGCTGGGATGGTCGCGGCGGGGCCCGCCGCCTTCGCCTTCACCGGGATCTTCAGGTAGCGAACGCCATTCGCCTCCGCTTCCGGGAAGCGGCCGGCCCTGATGTTCACCTGGATCGACGGCAGCAGCAGCGTCGGCGCGGCCAGCGTGCCGTCACGCGCCTGACGAAAGGCGACGAATTCGGCCTCCGTCGTGCCGTCCTTCACATGCGGGTTGTTCGCGCGCTGCTCGGCCACGGTGCTTTGCCAGGCGAAGCTGTCGCGTCCCGGTGCCTTGTAGTCGTGGCAGATCCAAATCCGCGTCGCGGACGGCAGGGCCAGGAGCCGTTGAATGGAGTGCCAGAGCTGGTGTGCATCACCACCCGGGAAGTCGGCGCGCGCCGTTCCGTAGTCATGCATGAACAGCGTGTCCCCGACGAAGACATCGCCGCCGATGCGGTAGGCGACATCGGCCGGCGTGTGGCCGGGGACGTGCAGCACCTCCACCGTCAAGGAACCGAGCGCGAAGCTCTCACCGTCTGCGAAGAGCCGATCGAAGTCGCCGCCCTCCGGCTTCAGGTCCTGCATGTCGAAGACGGGGCGGAAGATCTTCTGCACATCCCGGATATGCTCGCCGATGCCGATCGGCGCGCCTGTCCTGGCCTTGATATAGGGCGCGGCCGTTAGGTGATCGGCGTGGGCGTGGGTCTCCAACACCCAGCGGATCGTGACGCCGGCCGCGGCCGCGGCGTCGATCACAGCATCGGCGGAGGTCGTATCGGCTTCGCCAGAACGGTTGTCCCAATCCAGCACGGGATCGATGACCGCGCCGTCCTTCGTCGCGGGATCCCAGACGAGGTAGCTGACGGTGTTGGTCGCCTCGTCGAAGAAGGCGCGAATGAGGGGCTGTTCCATGATGTCCTTCTCTGCCCCGGGATGGGGCTTGAACATCATATAAGCGTCCCCTTATTAAGCACAAGATTATGAAGGGACAGTTGGATGATGGCAGCGAGGCCTGCGGCAGACACGGCCGCGCTACAGGAGAACGCCGCAGAAGCTGCGCGGTTGCTGCGCCTGCTCGCGAATGAGCGAAGATTGCTGATGCTCTGCCATCTCGTGGGCGCGGGCGAGATGACGGTCAGCGCCTTGGCCGCAACCGTCGGTCTCTCCCAACCGGCTCTCTCCCAGCACCTGGCCATGCTGCGCGAGGACGGGTTGGTCTCCACCCGCAAGGCGTCGCAGGCCGTCTTCTACCGCTTGGCCGACCCGAAGGCGGCCCGGCTGCTTGAAGTGCTGCGCGATCTCTACTGCCCGCCTCCTACCTCCCCCGCTGAACAACCTGAGCAAGGACCAAACCCATGAAGACTATCACCCCACAGGATGCGGCCGCGCTGCTGCGCGACGGCGCCACCCTCGTCGATGTGCGCGAGCCTGATGAGCATGCCCGCGAGCGCATCCCCGGCGCGCGGAGCCTCCCACTGTCACGACTGGAAGAAGCGGAGCTGGCTGTGCATGACGGCAAGCCTGTGCTGTTCCACTGCCGCAGCGGCGCTCGCACCGCAGGCAACGCCGAGCGCCTGAGCACCAAGGTCGGCGTGTGCGAGGCCTACATCGTCGAAGGTGGGCTGGATGCCTGGAAGCAGGCAGGGCTTCCGGTTGCGACCGATCGTCGCCAGCCGCTGGAGCTGATGCGCCAGGTGCAGATCGCGGCTGGTAGCCTGGTGGTTCTAGGTGTTCTTCTGGGCGCGCTGGTCTCTCCGTGGCTTTACGCGCTGTCGGGCTTCGTCGGCGCCGGGCTGGTCTTCGCCGGCGTGACCGGAACCTGCGGCCTGGCAAGCCTGCTGCGGATGATGCCGTGGAACCATGTGCCGACCCTCCCTGCCGTGACAGCGGCGGCGTAGGTCGCAGGGCAAACCATCATGTTCGACCTCTCCCTCATGCAGGCACTGCTCGGCGGCGCCTCCGGCTCCGTGGTTGGCTTCACGCTTGGCCTGGTGGGCGGTGGCGGGTCGATCCTGGCGGTGCCGCTGCTGGTCTACCTGGTGGGTGTGCCGAGCGCGCATATGGCGATCGGCACCAGCGCTGTCGCGGTTGCACTCAATGCCGCGACAAGCGTTATTGGGCACGCCCGCGCCGGCAATGTCCGCTGGCCCTGCGCCTCAGTCTTTGCAACCGCCGGCGTGTTGGGCGCCTTCGCTGGGTCGGCATTGGGTCGGCGGGTGGATGGGCAGTCGCTGCTGGCTGCCTTCGCCATCCTGATAGTGGTTGTCGCGGTGCTGATGCTGGTGCGACGCGATGACGGCGTGGATCGCATTGTTCGGCTAAACCGAGGCAATGCTCCGGCGCTGGTCGGCACCGGGCTCGGCGTCGGCGCGCTGTCCGGGTTCTTCGGGATCGGCGGAGGCTTCCTGATCGTGCCCGGGCTGGTCTTCGCCACGGGCATGCCGATGCTCCAGGCGATCGGGACCTCCCTCGTTGCCGTCACCGCCTTCGGTGTGACGACGGCCGGCACCTATGCAGCAGCAGGGTTGGTGAACTGGCCGCTCGCCGCGGTGTTCGTTGGCGGCGGGGTGCTGGGCGGACTGGTTGGTGCGCGCGCCGGTCGGGTCCTGTCGCAGCGTCGCGGGGCACTGAACAGGGTGTTCGCCGGGCTGATCTTTGTGGTTGCGGGATACATGCTGGCCCGTAGTTTCGGTGTTCTGAGGTGATCAACCGGTGAGACGCGTCTCACGAACGCCAGAGCAGGTTGGATACCGGTTCCCATTGCTGCTCCAGTCGGCCCTTCCCAGAACTCTCTCCGCTGCCGTTCGGACCGCGCGGAAGCGCAGGTTTGGCCGAGATTCGCGCGCCAACCTTGATGGTGCAATGGCGGAACGAAGGGCCGAAAACCTTCTCCGAATGCCGGAGACTCTCCGGACCTTGAGGGTCGGCCGATTTTACCCTCAAGCTTAAGTGCTTGATCGCAAATCGTTCTTGGCAGCTCCATGTCGCCATATTCAGCTTTCCGATCGCTTGGCAGGTAAGCGTCCGCTGACGGCTGCGGCTTTAGCGGCTTGACGCGCTTCAGCCTCTGTTGGGCTGCAGGTTCCAC
>JBBRWI010000102.1:0-13333 GCA_038249305.1 Acetobacterales bacterium | reverse complement strand
CGGCCTGGGGCCTGCGCGACCTGGAGGCGGTGGTCGCCGCCGCCGCCGCGAACGGCTTTGCGCCCCCCATCATCGAAGCCATGCCCGCCAATAATCTGTCGCTGATTTTCCATCGGCTTCCCGCCGATACACGACCAGGAGGCCCTGTATGACCCTCACCCGCCGCGCGGCCCTCGCCGCCCTGCCGCTGCTCGCCGCGTCCCCCGCCCGTGCCCAGGGCACCTGGCCGACGGGGGCTGTGCGGATCGTCGTGCCCTTTGCCCCGGGTGGTTCCACCGATGCGGTCGCCCGGCTCGCGGCGGGCGGGCTCCAGGCGCGGCTCGGCGTGCCGATCGTGGTGGAGAACCGTAGCGGCGCCGCAGGATCGCTCGGCACCGATGCGGTCGCCAAGGCGCGCCCCGATGGCCAGACCTGGCTGCTGACCTTCGACAGCCACGCGACCCTGCCGGCGCTGCTGGGCAACCTGCCGTTCAACCTGACGCGGGACCTCGATCCGGTGATGCTGATCGGCGGCGCGCCCTATGTCGTGGCGACCCAGGCAGCCAAGCCCTATCGCAACATCCAGGACGTGCTGGCCGCCGCACGCGCGCGGCCGGATGCGGTCAGCTATGGCTCGACCGGCAATGGCACGAACGGCCATCTGGCGATGATCCTGATGACCGACCGGGCCGGGGTGAAGATGACGCATTTGCCATATCGCGGCGGTGGGCTTGCGGTGAACGACGCGGTCGCCGGGCACATCGACTGCATGATCGGCAGTGCGGCGCTGATCGCGCCACATATCGCGGGCGGCACCCTGCGGCCGCTGCTGCAACTCGGCCCGCGCCGGCTGCCGGGGCTGCCCGATACGGCGACGGTCGCCGAATCCGGGCTGCCGCCGCTGGAGGCCGTGGCCTGGTGGGGCGTCTTCGCGCCCGCCGGCACGCCGGCCCCGGTGGTCGCGCGGTTCCACGCGGCGCTGGTCGAAACCTTCAACGACGAACGCATCCGGGGGGTGATGGAGAACACCCAGGCGGCCAGCCTGGTGCTGGGCACGCCCGATGGCTTGCGCATGTTCCTCGACGAACAGATTGGGATCTGGGGCCAGGTGGTGCGCGACAACCGCGTCCGGGCCGACTGATGCCCGGCCCCGTCCGCAGCATCGGCTTCGTCGGGATCGGCAACATGGGCTGGCCAATGGCGGCACGCCTCCTGGGCGCGGGTTTTGCCGTCGCGGTCAGCGATGCGGTGCCGGGCCGCGCGGCGCGCTTCGTGGCCGAGGTTGGCGGCAGCGACCAGGGCGTGGCAGAGGCCGATGCCATCGTCACCATCCTGCCGACCAGCACCCAGGTGGCCGAAGTCATCGCCGGGCTGCGCGCAAATTTGCGACCGGGGGCGGTAGTGGTCGAGATGTCCTCGGGCCAGCCTTCGGCGACGCAGGCCATCGCCGCCGACCTCGCGCAGATTGGCGTGGCGATGGTCGATGCGCCGGTCTCGGGCGGCGTCGCGCGTGCGGTCACCGGCGAATTGGCGATCATGGCCGGCGGCGAGGCGGCCGTGCTGGACCGCGTCGATCCGCTGCTGCGCGCCATGGGCACCACCATCACCCGCGTCGGTCCGGTCGGCGCCGGGCAGGCGATGAAGGCGCTGAACAACCTGGTCAGCGCCGCGGGCTATCTGATCGGCATCGAGGCCCTGCTGATGGGCCAGAAATTCGGCCTGGACCCGGCGCTGATGGTCGATGTGCTGAACAGCAGCACCGGCATGACCAACAGCAGCCAGAAGAAGTTCCGCCAGTTCGTGCTGTCGCGCGGCTTCGATTCCGGCTTTGGCCTCGACCTGATGGTCAAGGACCTGACCATCGCCCTGCAACTGGGGCGGGAGACCGGCACCCCCGCCCCCTTCGCCGCCCTGTGCCGGGAGATGTGGGCCGCCGCCGCGACCAGCCTCGGCCCCGGCCAGGACCACACCGCGTTGGCGAAACTGTCCGAACACCTGGCCGGCACCGAACTTGCCTCACCCCAGGTCAACCGGCGTGGCTGACCCGATCTGGCAGGTCTTTGCCTTGCGGTATGCGCACCACGACCGCCAGGCGCAGGCCAACTTCCTCATGCCGGTCGCCGACCCGCATGAGGCCATGCCGATGGATTACTTCGTATGGCTGCTGCGCGGGCCGGATGGGCGCGAGATCGTTGTGGACACCGGCTTCGACGCCGCCACCGCCGAACGCCGCGGCCGCACCATCCTGCGCCCGGTGGCCGACTGCCTGCGCGCCATGGGCACCGATCCGGCCGCCGTGCGCGACGTGATCATCACCCATCTGCACTACGACCACGCTGGCAACCTCGGGCTGTTTCCCAACGCGACCCTGCATGTGCAGGACCGCGAGATGGCCTTCGCCACCGGCCGGCACATGTGCGGCGCCTGCCTGCGCGCGCCCTTCGAGGTGGAGGACGTGGTCCGCCTGGTCCGCGCCGTTTACGCCGACCGGGTCTGCTTCCACGACGGGCCGGGCGAGGTCGCACCCGGCGTCACGCTGCATGGCATCGGCGGGCATTCGGACGGGTTGCAGATGGTCCGCGTCATGACGGCGCGCGGCCCCCTGGTCATCGCCGGCGACGCCAGTCACTATTTCGCGAACATGGAACGCGGGAACCCGTTTCCTATTCTGTTCGACCTCGGCGCCATGGTGCAGGGCTGGCGTCGCGCCCGCGTGCTGGCGGGCGGCGACGACAGTCTGGTCATTCCTGGCCACGATCCGCTGGTGCGCGACCGTTTCCCCGAATGGCCCGGCAGCGCGCGGGAGGTGCTGCAACTGCACCTGCCGCCGCTGCCAACGGCATGACCGGCCGCGGCGATCACGCAAAATTGCGCAGACGCTATTTGCGGGCCTTGCGGGCGGCGTAGCGGGCGTCACGGGCGGCCTTCTGCTCGGCTGCCAGGGCCAGCGATCGGGCCTTCTTGTCGGCGGCCCAGGCGATGGCGCGGGCAGCCTGTTCGACTTCCAGCGCGGCCTGCTCCGCTTCACGCGCGACCTGGGTCGCGGCACGTTCCAGTTTCTCGGCGGCCTTGCGGGCCTCATCGGCGCGGCGGGCTTCGGCGCGCTCGGCCTCACGCACGCGGCGGGCCTCGGCTATGGCCAGGGCCGCGGCCTGGCGTTCCTTTACCGCTGGATCGTCCGGCCCCGGACGGGCGCGAAAACGATCGAGAATGGCTTGCTTCGCCTTGGCGGCGGTGGCTTGCCGGTCGGAGAATGTGTCGGGTTTGAAAGCGCCCATGCGTCCCTTCTGAGGTGTAATCCATGGGCCGGCGGAAGTGCCGGCCCGCATCGGGTCGGGGGCTTCTGGCCCCGCGACCGAAGTGTTGGTCAGGCCTTGGCGGCCTTGCGCCTCGTCTTCTTGACGCCGACGAAGACCGCTTCCTTCAGCGAGGGGCTGACCTTGAAGCGCACCGTGGCGCCGGCCTTGACCTGGACCTTCTCGCCGGTGCGGGGGTTCAGCGCGGTCCGCTTGGGGGTCTCGCGCACGGTGAAGGCGCCGAAATCCGGCAGGGTGAAGCGGCCGTTCTCGATGATCTGCGCCTTGATCGCGGCGATCAATTCGGCGGCAAGCCGGTTCGCGGCAACCGCCGGCATTTCGGTGGACGCGACGATGACGTCGGTCAGAAACTTCTTCGACACGCAGCAATCTCCTTTGAGCGGCCCCCCTTTAGACCAGTCATGCGCGGATGTCAGCGGTCATGCTGCGAGTCAGACCTGCGCGCAGCATGGGCCGCGCATGAAACGTATGAGGCAATAGCGTCCCACGCACACGAAGATGTCATCAAGGGGCAGCGCATGTCCGCCCTGGTGTCGCCGTTCAAGGCCGCGGAAACCGCGTTTCGCGGTGACGTTGCGTGTTGACCCTGTTGCGGACCCCCCGCATGGCCGTGTATCGAGCGAGGCGTGGTGTGGGGCTGCCCGAGGTCGGGCATTGGTTCCAAGGCCGGTCGCCCCGGTCGAACCGCAAGAGAGATGGACAAGGCTTAGCACATGGCGAGCAACGGTGGCGGACGCGCCCGCAGGTCCCGCGGCAGGGGTGGGTTTGACGATGACGGTCCGTCGGAGGCCGCCTGGACTCCGCCGACCCCGTCGTTCAGCGACGCGCCGGCACGCCGCGCCTCACCCTCCGTCTTCGCCACCGGCCCCGAGGTCAAGGCCGTGGTGAAGTGGTTCAACCCCGAAAAGGGCTTCGGCTTCGTCGAGGTCTCCGGCGGCGGGGGCGATGCTTTCCTCCATGCCAGCGCCCTGGAACGGGCCGGCGCCAAGATCGTGAACCCCGGCGCCGTGCTGTCGGTCCGCGTCGGCCCCGGCCAGAAGGGCCTGCAGGTGACCGAGGTGGTCGAGATCATCGACGCCGAAGGCGCCCCCCCGGCACCGTCCTTCGGGGCGGGTGGCGGTGGTGCCGGGCCGCGTGGCCCGCGGCCCGAAGTGCGCCGCGCCGCACCCCTGCCCACCGATGGCGAGGAAATGCGCGCCACGGTGAAGTGGTACAGCCCGGAAAAGGGCTTTGGCTTCGTCACCCCCGACGGCGGCGGCAAGGACGTGTTCGTCCATGCCACGGCCTTGGAACGCAGCGGCGTCGCGGCCCTGGCCGAAGGGCAGATCGTCTCGGTCCGCGTCGTGCAGGGCAAGAAGGGTCCGGAAGCGGCCTCGGTCGCCAACGTCTGAGCCTCGGCAGGTTTCGCCGGGCGGGGCCATCGCCCCGCCCAGCCATTCCATGCGCCATGATTGGGGCCGCTTCGACGGCCCGCAGACCATGAAGAAGTCGTTCCATGCGTAAGCCAAACTACAATTTCGAACGCCAGGAGCGCGAGCGGATCAAGGCGGAGAAGGCCAAGGTCAAGGCGCAACGCAAGGCCGAACAGGCCGCCGAGGAGAACGCCCCGCCGGTCGAACAGGACGCCGCCGACCCGCCGCGCGAACCGGGCCGGTAGAGGCACCGTGCGCGTCGATTACTACGTCTCGTTGAACTCACCCTGGACGCACCTCGGTGCGTCGCGGATCGTCGAGATGACCGCGCGCCATGGCGCCGATCTGCACATCTGGCCGGTTGATTTCGGGACGATCTTCGCCGCATCCGGTGGCCTGCCGCTGCCGAAACGCTCGCCCCAGCGCCAAGCCTACCGCATGATGGAACTGGACCGTTGGCGCGATGCCCTCGACATTCCGATCATGCCCGAACCGACGCATTTCCCGGCCGCCGAGGCGCTCTCCGCGCCCTGCGTCATCGCGGTGCGCGAAACCATCGGCCAGGCGCCGGCCATCGCCCTGGCCCATGCCGTACTCAAGGCGCTCTGGGAACAGCAGCGCAACCCCGCCGATCCTGCCTGTCTCGGCGCGTTGATTGCCGAATGCGGGCTGGATGCGCCGGCGGTGCTGGCGCTGGGCGCGGACCCGCGCTGGGCCGAGATGCGCCGGGCCGACAGCCAAGCCGCCCTCGACCGCGGCGTGTTCGGGGCGCCGAGCTACATCATCGGCGAGGATCTGTTCTGGGGCCAGGACCGGCTGGCCTTTGTGGAAAAGCGTCTCGCCCAGGTTTGAGCGCGTCGTTGACCGCGGCATCGCTTGCGCCGGATGCCCGCCCGGCCTAACTCCGCGATCATGCGCGCCGATGCCGAAAACCTGAAAATCCGAATTGCCGAATCCGCCGACCTGCTGCGTCGCCACCTGAACTGGGACGTCGCCCAGGCCAGGCTGGAGGAGCTGAACGCCCGGGCCGAAGACCCCACCCTTTGGGACAAGCCCGACCTGGCGCAGACCCTGATGCGCGAACGCACGAAACTGGCCGACCAGATCGAGGGCGTCGCCAAGCTCGAACAAGCCGTCAGCGACGCGCTGGAACTGATCGAGATGGCCGAGGCCGAGGGCGATGCCGCGACCGCCGACGCCGCCGTCGCCGACCTCATGACGCTCGCCGCCGAGGCCAAGCGGCGGGAAATCGAAAGCCTGCTGTCCGGTGAGGCCGATGGCAACGACGCCTGGCTCGAAGTCAACGCCGGCGCCGGCGGAACCGAGGCGCAGGACTGGGCCGAAATGATGCTGCGCATGTACACGCGCTGGGCCGAACGCCATGGCTACAAGGTGGTGATGACCGAGGAAAGCGCCGGCGAACAGGCCGGGCTGAAATCCGCCACGATCCAGGTCACCGGCCCCAATGCCTATGGCTGGCTGAAGACCGAGACGGGCGTGCATCGCCTGGTCCGCATCAGCCCCTTCGACGCCGCCGCCCGCCGCCAGACATCCTTTGCCAGCGTCTATGTCTATCCGGTGGTCGACGACCGCATCGAGATCGACATCAATCCCGCCGACATCCGCACCGACACCTTCCGGTCGAGCGGCGCCGGCGGCCAGCACGTGAACAAGACCGAATCCGGCGTTCGCTTCACCCATATCCCGACGGGGATCGTCGCCGCATCGACCCAGGACCGCAGCCAGCACAAAAACCGCGCCATCGCGATGAACATGCTGAAGGCCCGGCTGTACGAGTTGGAACTGCAGAAGCGCGAGGCGATCGGCGCCGCGATCGAGGCCGGCAAGACCGACATCGGCTGGGGCCACCAGATCCGGTCCTACGTGTTGCAGCCGTATCAGATGGTGAAGGACCTGCGGACCGGCACCGAAACCGGCAACCCGGCCGCGGTGCTTGACGGGGGGCTCGACGAATTCATGGCCGCCGCCCTGGCGCTGCGCGTCGGCACCACGCGGTCGGAGGCCAGCGCCAGCGTCAAGGCCGCGGGCTGATCGCCGCGACCACCGCCGCCGCCGTCGCCCCCCAGTTGGTCGGGCGGTAGTCGGCGGCGATCTTCGCCTCCAGCGCCGGGATCACGCCCGGGTCCTCGATCGCCCGGCGCACGACGGCATAGGCTGCGGTGGTGTTCTCCGGGTCCACATACAGGCAGAACGGGCCACCGGCCTCCGGCACCGAGGTGCGGTCCGAGGCGATGCAGGTCTTGCCAAAGGCCAGGCTCTCCGACACCGGCAGGCCCCAGCCTTCGTAGTGGGAGGTGAACAGTGTGAAGCGGCAATTCTCATAAAGGGCGGAGAGGGTCGAATCATCCGGCTCCCGCACCAGCACCAACTTGCCGTCGAGCCAGTCGGTGTTCTCGATCGCCTGCATCAGGTCGGCCACCATCCAACCGACGCGACCGGCAAAGACCAGGGTTGGCACCTGGTCGCGCGGCATCTCCTCCAGCAGCTGCCGCCAGATGCGAAAGGCCTGGAGGTGATTTTTTCGCGCCTCGATGGTTGAGACGAACAGCGCATAGCCGCCCGCGGTCAGCCCCTCCGGCAGGGCCGTGGCGGGGGCGGGCACGAAGCCGGTCCCGATCGGGATGGCACACGGCCTGTCGCGCAGGGCAATCCCGTCGCGCGCGGCCCAGGCTTCGATGTCGTGGGCGGTCGCGTGCGATATCGCCAGGATGACGTCGGCGGCGGGCAGGCATCGGCGGATGAAACCGTCGAAGATGCGAACCAGGCCCCGGTCGCAAAATTCCGGTCGCAGCACCGGGATCAGGTCATAGACCAGCAGCGCGAAGCGCATGCCCGTGGCGTCGACGATGCGTGACACCAAGCCGGAATAGGCCGGGTGGAACCAGGGCGATCCGAAACAGCACAGTGTGTCGAAGGGCTTCGCGATGTGGCGCAGGTCGGTGCCCCAGACGGGTCCAGATACGGGTCCCGATACGGGTCCCGATACGGGTGCCGATACGGGTGCCGATACGGGCCCCGAAACGGGAGGTTCCGGGTCGCCGGGCAGCGTCCCGCGGGGTTCGACCACGGCGGCCGACAAGGTGCGCATGGGGCGTCGCCAAAGGCTTGGCACCGCCCGCACCGCTTCGGCAACGTGGCGCAGGACCGCGATCTGTTGGTGCGCGCCCTGCGACAGCGCCGTGCGAAGGTCCATCGGCAGGCGAGCGATCAGATGCCGTATTGGGCCAAGGCCGAGCGGCTGGGGGAGCGGCTGGAGGCTCGGCTGGGCGGTGGAGACGACGAGTTGAGTGGGGTCGCCGGCCACCGCTGACGGGGCGGCCACGGCGGAGGGCCCGGCGATCAGCCCCTCGTACAGCGCCTGCACGTCGGCCCAGTCCACCACGTGCATGGTGCCGCGCGGCGGGTCGTGGCGAACGAAGCCGGTCTCGATATCCGGGCAGGCGACCAAAGCGCGGTACAGCTCGAAACTCAGACGCTGAATGCCACTTGGACGAGCCACATGACGTGCGTAGTCGAACAGGTCCTCGACGTCGATCCAAAGCGTCACGTCAGCCTCTTTTCTGTGTGCAGGTCGGAGGAAATGGCGGCGTTACTACCATATCCATCGAACCCTCGCCATTCTCTGCGTTGTTTGACGCTAGGGGCCTTGTCGAGGGGCTTGGCGCAGTGAGCCCGAAGGCTGTTGCTTAGCCTTGACCGCTCGGTCTGCCTACCGCGCCGGACGGAACATCGTCGCTACCCCTTCACACTGCTTCGCAGGATATGCTTCTGGATCTTGCCCGTGCTGGTCTTGGGCAGGTCACTGAACACGATCTTCTTCGGCGCCTTGAAACCGGCCATAAGTTCGCGGCACCAGGCGATCAACTGCGCCTCGGTCGCCTCCATCCCCGGCTTGAGTTCGATGAAGGCGCAGGGCACCTCGCCCCATTTCTCGTCCGGCAGCGCCACGACGGCCGCCAGCGCCACGGCGGGGTGCTTGTACAGCGCGTCCTCGACCTCGATGCTGCTGATGTTCTCACCACCCGAGATGATGATGTCCTTGCTGCGGTCGCGCAGTTGGATCGTGCCGTCGGTGTGGCGCACCGCGAGATCGCCGGTATGGAACCAGCCATGGGCAAAGGCCTTCCGGGTCGCC
The DNA here is from genome assembly GCA_038249305.1 of Acetobacterales bacterium. Lineage (GTDB taxonomy): Bacteria > Pseudomonadota > Alphaproteobacteria > Acetobacterales > Acetobacteraceae > Humitalea. Next base: position 4,469 of record JBBRWI010000102.1, on the reverse strand, counting down.
TCGGGGTCCTTCAGGTAGCCCTTGCTGACGACGTTGCCGCGCATCATCACCTCGCCCATCGTGGTGCCATCGGCGGGCACCGGGATGCGGGTCAGCGGGTCCATGATGTCCAGCCCCTCCAGCACATGATAGCGCACGCCCTGGCGCGCCATGCGGACCGCCTGTTCGGCCGGCGGCAGGGCATCCCAGTCGCTGTGCCATTCATTGACCACGGCGGGGCCGTAGCATTCGGTCAACCCGTACACATGGCACACGGAAAAGCCCGCGGCGGCCATGCGGGCGAGCACCGCCTCGGGCGGCGGCGCGCCGGCGGTGGTGAAGTTCACATGCGTGGCCAGGATCGCGCGATCGGACAAAGGCGTGTCCAGCAGCGTGGACATCACGATCGGCGCGCCGCACATGTTGGTCACGCCATGGTCGGCCATCAGCCGCCACATGGTCGCCCCGCGCACCGCGCGCAGGCAGACGTGCGTGCCCGCCAGCGCCACGATGGTCCAGGGGAAGCACCAGCCGTTGCAATGGAACATCGGCAGGGTCCAGAGATAGACCGGATGCCGGCGGATATCGGCGGCGAGCACATTGCCCAGCGCGATCAGATGCGCCCCGCGGTGGTGATAGACGACGCCCTTGGGCCGCCCCGTCGTGCCGCTGGTATAGTTCAGGCTGATCGCCTTCCATTCATCGACCGGCATCGGCCAGGCAAAATCGGGATCGCCCTCGGCCAGCAGCGCCTCGTAATCGACGGCACCCGGTATGGGGGCGCCGACGCCATCGTCGATCTCGACCAGCAGCGGTTTCGTGGTGCAGCGTTCCAGCGCATCGCGCAGCACGGGGTAAAGCTCGCGATCCACCAGCACCACGCGGGCTTCGCCATGGTCGAGGATATAGCCGATGGTATCGGCATCCAGCCGCGTGTTGATGGTGTTCAGCACGCAGCCCGACATCGGCACGCCGTAATGCGATTCCAGCATCGGCGGGATATTGGGCAGCAAGGTTGCGACGGTGTCGCCATCGCCGAAGCCGCGCCGCGCCAGGGCCGATGCCAGCCGCACACAGCGTTCATGCAGGGTCCGGTAATCCGTCACCGCGCCGTTGTGGATCACCGCGGCATGGGCGGGATGGGTCAGCGCCGCGCGTTGCAGGAACAGCAGCGGCGTCAGGGCCATGTGGTTGGCGGGATTGCGCGGCAGATCCGTGTCGTAGGCGGTGTTGGCCATGGGTCAGACTTTCGTGCTTGGCATCAGCGGGCGCGTTCAGCGATGGCGCCAGACGGGCGCGGTCTTGCTCAGGAAGGCACCGATGCCGATGGCGGCATCCTCGGCCAGCAGGTTCTCGGTCATGGTCGCGGCGGCGATGGCATAGGCATCGGCCAGCGGCAGCCCGGCCTGGGCGTGGAAAGCACGCTTGCCCAGGCGCACCGCAAGCCCGCTGCGCGCGGCGATCCTGGTGGCCAGGGCGGTCGCCTCGCCGATCAGCGCATCGGGAGCGACCACGCGGTTGACCAGGCCGATCCGGCGGGCGGCGTCGGCACCGATGGGCTCGCCTGTCAGCAGCATCTCCAACGCCACCTTGCGCGGCACCGCGCGCGACAGCGCGACGGCGGGCGTCGAGCAGAACAGGCCGATGTCCACGCCCGGCGTGCAGAACCGCGCCGCGCTGGAAGCGACCGCCATGTCGCAGGTCGCGACCAACTGGCAGCCGGCCGCCGTTGCCATGCCCTGCACCGCGGCGATCACCGGCTGCGGCAGTGCGACGATGGCCTGCATCAGTGCTGCGCAGGCGGTCATGGTGTCGGCGAAGAAACCGGCCCCGGCATCGGGATCGACGCGATGCGCCGTCAACTCGCGCAGGTCGTGGCCGGCGCAGAACACCGGCCCCTCGGCTGCCAGGATCACGCAGCGAATGGCGTCATCCGCTCCGATCCCCGCCAGCGTGTCGCGCAGCGCCGCGAGCAGCGCCATCGACAGGGCATTGCGCGCGGCCGGGCGGGCCAGGGTCACGGTTGCGACCCCGCCCTCCTGTGCAAGCCGCAACAGGGGTTGGGTTCCGCCGTCCATCTGCTGTCCCCCTTTGTCGATGCGTCCCTTTAGGCAAACAAACTGCGCGCGGGATTGCGCGGGCGCAAACATCAGCCGATTTCGATGCCCGTCTGCGCCACCAGGCCGCGCATCGCCTCGCGCTGTTCAACAACATACCGCGCAAAGGCGGCGGGGTCGCTGCCGACCGGGATGGCGCCCAGCGCCTCCAGCCGGCTGCGGACGGTCGCATCGGCCAGCGCGTCCCGCGCCAGGGCGAACCAGCGGTCGCGCAGCGCGGGCGCCAGGCCGGCCGGGGCATAGAGCCCGTTCCACTCGTTCAATTCATAGCCCGCAAAACCCTGTTCGGCGATAGTCGGCACATCGGCCAGGTTGGCCAGCCGGGTGGTGGTGGTCACCCCCAAGCCACGCAGCCGCCCCTCGCGCGCGAATTGCAACGACGAGGCGACCGTGCCGAAGACGCAGGCGATGTTGCCCGCCAGCAGGTCCTGCAGGGCCGGCGCGCCGCCGCGATAGGGCACATGTTCCAGCCGCACCCCGGCGCGCGAAAACAGCAGCGCTGCCGCCAGATGCGCCGCCGTGGCATTGCCCGATGAGCCATAGGACAGCGCCCCCGGCCGCGCCCGGGCGTAGTCGAGGAATTCCGCCAGGCTCCGCACCGGCAGGCTCGGCGGCACCAGCAGGATCTGCGGCCAGACCAGCAGTTGCGTGATGGGGGTGAAGGCGGTGGCATAGTCGAATGGCAGGTTGCGTTGCAGCACCGGGTTCAGCACATGGCCCAGCGCATCGACCATGATCGTGCCGCCATCGGGCGCGGATCGGGCCAATTCGGCGGCCCCGATGGCGCCGCCGGCGCCGGGGCGGTTCTCCACGATCACCGCCTGGCCCAGCGCCGCGCCCATCGGCACCGCCAACAGCCGCGCCGAGGTATCCACCCCACCACCCGGCGGATAGGGCGCGATGAGACGGACCGGGCGGGACGGCAAGCCCTGCGCGCCGGCCGCCAGCGGCAAAAGGGTGGCCGAGGCCACCAGGTTGCGGCGGGTGATGGTCATGGCGGCGTCTCCCCTGACATGGCGACTTGCCTAGCCCCCGGCCGCCCACCACGCAAACAAGGCCGGGATGGCTTCGCAGCCATCCCCCACCGGGCGTAAACTACGCCATGGCCCGCGACACCCCCCCTGACCTGTTCGGCGATGCGGCCCCCCCCGCCACGGCGCGCCCGCTGGCCGACCGCCTGCGTCCCGCCACGCTCGGCGATGTCGCGGGCCAGAACCATCTGACCGGCCCGGACGGCGTATTGACCCGCATGTTGGAACGCGGGGCGCTGTCGTCGCTGATCCTCTGGGGCCCGCCCGGCGTCGGCAAGACCACCATCGCCCGCCTGCTGGCCGAGGCCGCCGGGCTGCGCTTCGAAGCCTTGTCGGCGGTGTTCTCCGGCGTTGCCGACCTCAAGCGCGCCTTCGAATCCGCCCGCGCCGCGCCGCGCGCGACGCTGCTGTTCGTCGATGAAATCCACCGCTTCAACCGCGCCCAGCAGGATGGTTTTTTGGGCGTCGTGGAGGATGGCACCGTGGTGCTGGTGGGTGCGACCACCGAAAACCCCTCCTTCGCGCTGAACGGTGCGCTGCTGTCGCGCTGCCAGGTGCTGGTGCTGCAACGGCTGGATGCGGCCGCCCTCGGCCTGTTGCTGGCCCGCGCCGAGGCCGATGCCGGCCGCCCGCTGCCGGTCGATGCCGCGGCCCGCGGCACCCTGGCGGCGATGGCCGATGGCGATGGGCGCTATCTGCTGAACATGGCCGAGCAATTGATGGCGCTGTCGCCCGGCACAAAGCCCTTGGACACCACCGCCCTGTCGGCGCTGCTGGCCAAACGTGCGGCGCTGTACGACCGTGACCGCGAGGAACACTACAACCTCATCTCCGCGCTGCATAAATCCATGCGCGGCAGCGACCCGGACGCGGCGTTGTATTGGTTCGCACGGATGATGCATGGCGGCGAGGACCCGCGCTACATCGCCCGCCGCCTGACCCGCTTCGCCGCCGAGGATGTCGGCCTGGCCGATCCCGGCGCGCTGCCTTTTGCCTTGGCCTGTTGGGAGACCTACGAGCGCCTGGGCAGCCCGGAGGGAGACCTCGCCCTGGCCCAATGCGTGCTGCGCCTGGCGACGGCCGACAAATCGAACGCCGCCTACGTCGCCTGGAGCGCGGCCCGGGCGCTGGCCGCCGAGACCGGCAGCCTGATGCCGCCCGCGCATATCCTGAACGCGCCGACCGCGATGATGCGGGACCTCGGCTACGACGGCGGCTACGACTACGACCATCGGGCCGAGGACGGTTTTTCCGGCCAGGACTATTGGCCCGAGGGGTTTGCTGCACGCAGGCTCTACCAGCCGACCGATCGCGGCCGGGAGGCCGCGTTGCGGGAGAAACT
>JBBRWI010000101.1:0-13807 GCA_038249305.1 Acetobacterales bacterium | reverse complement strand
GGCACGCCTGGCACGATGTCGGGCAGGCGAGCGCGAGCATGGCGCTCGCCGCCGCCGCCGAAGGCATGCAGATGCACCAGATGGCCGGCTTCGACGCCACGGCGGCGCGCGCCGCCTTCGCCGTTCCGGACACGCATGACCCCGTGGCGGCCAGCACGCTCGGCTGGCCGGGCGAGGCCGCGATCCTGCCCGAGGCCCTGGCCGCGCGGGAAGCCGCCCCCAGGGCGCGGCATGCCATCGGCGCCTTCACGCATCTGGGGGCCTGGGGCGCGACCGGCCGCGTCTGACGCGCTGCTCCTCCGCTCAGAGCGATGCGGCGGGGTCGAGACGAATGACGTAGGAGCGCCAGGCCGCATGCTCGGCGATGCGGTCGTACAGCGCGATCGCCTGCGTGTCGGTCTCTGGCACGATCCAGCGCAGGTGCGACCAGTCGCGCATGCGGCCAAGGTCGCGCGCGGCGATCAGCGCCAGCGCGTAGCCCTGGCCGCGCCTGCCGGGCGCGACGAACAGGTCGTCCAGCGCCGCGCGAAAACCGCCTCGGGCAGTTCGAACAGGATGGCGAAGCAGACCGGCATCGCATCATCCCAGGCAACCAGGACATGGGTGCGCGGGTCGGCGTCGAGCATGGCCGCGATGCTGGCGCCGCGCGCTGGCATTTCGCCGGCCAGGTGCCCTGCCATTTCGATGGCATAGGCTGCAAGGAGCGGGGCCAGGACGCCGCGGCTGCCAGCCGGCACGGGGTTAATGGTGGGCATGGCGCGACGCCTCCGGCATGGAAAGGGCGCCGCCCGCTGGTGCGAGCGACGCCCCTTCCTGATCAGGCCAGGCGCAAGAACGCCGGCCCGGTGCCCCGCTTGGGCGTGCTTAGTTCGTCGGCTCGGCGGCGGGCATGGGAGCAGCCATGGCGGCAGCGGCGGCGGCCTTCTTCGCTGCGCGGGTGACAGCGGCGCGCTTCGCGGCCTCGCTGCGGGCAGGCGACGGCGCCTTCTTGGCGGGCGGCGCCACGGGCTTCGGCGCCGCGACCCTGGCGGCTGCTCTCTTCGGCGCGGCGGCCTTCCTGGCGGCAGGCTTCCTGGCAGCAGCGGCCTTCTTCGGCGCAGCGGCCTTCTTGGCAGCAGGCTTCTTGGCAGCAGCGGCCTTCTTCGGCGCGGCCTTCTTGGCAGCGGCTTTCTTCGGCGCGGCCTTCTTTGCAGCGGCCTTCTTCGGCGCGGCCTTCTTCACGGTTGCCTTCTTCGCAGCGGCCTTCTTCGGTGCTGCGGCCTTCTTGGCGGCGGCCCTCTTCGGCGCGGCCTTCTTCACGGTCGCCTTCTTCGCAGCGGCCCTCTTCGGTGCCACGGCCTTCTTGGCGGCGGCTTTTTTCGGCGCGGCCTTCTTGGCAGCGGCTTTTTTCGGCGCGGCCTTCTTGGCGGCGGCCTTCTTCGGCGCCGCGGTCTTCTTGGCGGCGGCCTTCTTCGGCGCGGCCTTCTTCACCGCGGGCTTGCGGGTCGTCGCGGCCTTGCGGGCGCCGCCGCCGCGACGCGTGGCGCCGGCCATCGCCATCGCCATGGCGCGGGGGGTTTCGTCGCCGCGGGATGTCTCGGTTTCGATGATCTCAATGGTGGTATCGGTCACTGGTGATCTCTCCTTGCCAGGTGCTTTCGTGGGTGGCGCGTTCGGCGTGGAACCGGCGCGTCGCTGCGGTGGGGTTTCGGTCGGGACGGGCATGCGCCGTGTGCGTGCCAGGCGCGGCACGCTGCAATGCGACAAGCCCCTGGGCGCCAACGACCCGATCCGGTCCAGCATGGGGCTGGACCGATCGTGTCGGTGTTGTTCGGTCGGGATCGCGTGGCGAGCGGTCACCACCCCATCCCAAATCCGGCCTGCGGTCCATCGACCGTCCTTCCCTGCTGCGGCGCCAAGATCGTCTGCGGCTTTGACATCACGCCGAGGTCTCCGCTTCGTTCGCCCCGCCCGTCCGGTTTGCCGACTGCGGCAGGACGAGGCGTGCGCTTTCAACGTCAACTACAGCGCGTCATTTCCGAATCGCAGTCGGCACTGGTGCGCGCAACCACACGCTATCTGGACGAGCGATGGTGTTGTCAACGAATTCCACATCGCAACGCGCGCATTTTCGCGCGTACGCAGCGGGCGCGACACGCATCGCGCACCGTGCACCGCTGCATCCTCATCGATCCATCGTTGAAGCAACGCGGGAAACTCCGACGTCCGCGCGCGCTTTCGTGCCCCGCGCGGATCGCGGCCGGCCCCTAACCCCGTTCGGCGATCGGCCGGACGCTGCGCTGCACAGGCCCGACATACTGCGACAACGGCCGGATCAGCCGGTTGTCGGCCGCCTGCTCGAACACGTGCGCGGCCCATCCCGTGATGCGCGAGCAGACGAAGATCGGCGTGAACATCGGGATGTCGAAGCCCATCAGGTAGTAGGAAGGCCCGGCCGGGAAATCGAGGTTGGGGTGGATATTCTTCTCCGCCAGCATCACGCGTGCCAGCACGCGGGAGGTTTCCATCCAGCGGCGGTCACCCACCACCTCCGCCATCTTCTCGGCGTATTTGGTCATCGTGGGCACGCGGCTGTCGCCGCTTTTGTAGACGCGATGGCCGAAGCCCATAACCAGCGCCTTGTGGTCGAAGCGGCTGCGCAGCCAGTCCTCCGCGGCCTCCGGCCCCGGGATTTCCTTCAGCATGTGCATCACCGCCTCGTTGGCGCCGCCGTGCAGCGGACCCTTCAGCGCGGCGATGCCGGCCACGATTGCGCCATGGATATCCGCCCCCGTGCTGGTCACCGTGCGCGCGACGAAGGTCGAGGCGTTGAAGGTATGCTCGGCGTAGAGGATCATCGAGACGTCGAAGGACTTGATGACCGCGGCCGGCGGCACGCTTCCGAACACCAGATGGAAGAAGTTTTCGCAGAACGGCAGCGAGGGGTCGGGCGCGATCGGCTCCAGCCCCTTGCCCAGGCGGTTGGCGGCGGCGACCGCGGTCGGCAGCTTGGCCAGCAGTCGCATCGCCTTGCGCCGCTGCGCCGCGTCGGACACGTCGGCGGCCTCCGGGTCCTCCATGCCCATGAAGGACACCGCGGTCCGCACCGCATCCATCGGGTGCGCGTCGGCGGGGAATTCCCGGATGACCCGCAGCATGGCGGGGGAGAGCGCGCGATCGGCGCGCTCCTGCGCCTGGAAGGCCGCAAGCTGCGCCGCCGTCGGCAGTTCGCCGTGCCAGAGCAGGTAGGCCACCTGTTCGAAGTCGCTCTCCTCGCACAGGTCCTGCACGGCATAGCCGCGATAGGTAAGGCTGTTGGTCTCCGGCATCACCTTGGAGACGGCGGAGACATCGGCATAGACGCCGACCAGGCCCTTGCGGACGTCGGGGGTTTCGTCGGTCATGGCGCGATCTCCTCAGAAGATGCCAGGCTTGCCGTCGGCAAGGTTGCCACGCGGCAAGGCCACGTTCAGCGCGCCCAATTCGCCGGCCGGCAGTTTCGCCAGGTCCTGCACCGCATCGAGAAAGCGCTCGGCCTCCTTGGCTGCGATGATGCCGTCGGTCAGCAGCCGGAACTTGCCGATGTAATCCGCCCGGCCGAACGGCCGCGCGCCATTCGGATGCGCGTTGGCCACGCCGAGTTCATCGGACAGCACCCGGCCATCCTTCAGGGTGATCTCGACACGGCCGCCGAAGGAAAGTTCCTGCGGGTCGCGCGAATGATAGCGGCGGGTCCATTCCGGATCCTCGGTCGTCTCGATCTTGTGCCAGAGCCGCACCGTATCCGCGCGGCCTGCACGCTTGGGCGCGTAGCTGTCCACGTGGTGCCAGCGCCCATCCTGCAGGGCCACTGCGAAAATATACATGATGGAGTGGTCCAGCGTCTCCCGGCTGGCCTTGGGGTCCATCTTCTGCGGGTCGTTGGCGCCGGTGCCGATCACGTAGTGGGTGTGATGACTGGTATGGATCATGATCTTTTCGATCGCATCGGTGTCGGGGATATCTTCGCGCATCCGGAAGGCGAGATCGATCAAAGCCTGGCTCTGGTATTCCGCCGAGTGTTCCTTGGTGAAGCTGGCCAGGATGGCGCGCTTGGCCTCGCCGGTCTCCGGCAGGGGCACGTGATAGTAGGTCGGGTCATAGACGGTGTTGCGGCCGCGGCTGTCGGCCTGCGTGCGGCCCGAGAGCACCCAGGCGATCACGCTGTCCTCGCCCTCATATATAGGTGAGGGTGCGCCCTCGCCGCGCATCGCGCGGTCGGCGGCCTCGATGGCCAGCTTGCCGGCATGGGCGGGGGCGAACGCCTTCCAACTGCTGATCTCGCCCTTGCGGCTCTGGCGGAATGAGATGGTGGTATGCAGCGCCTGCTGGACCGCCTGGAAGATCACCTCCTGCTTCAACCCCAGCAAGGTGCCGATGCCGGCGGCGGCCGAGGGCCCGAGATGGGCGATGTGATCGACGCGGTGTTCATGCAGGCAGATGGCGCGCACCAGGTCGATCTGGATCTCATAGCCGGTCGCGAGACCGCGGAGCAGATCCCGGCCGGATTTGCCCATGGTCTGCGCGACGGCCAGGATCGGCGGGATGTTGTCGCCGGGATGCGAGTAGTCGGCGGCGAGAAAAGTGTCGTGCATGTCGAGTTCGCGCACCGCGGTGCCATTCGCCCAGGCCGCCCATTCGGGACTGAACGTCTTGCCCGACGGCATGCCGAAGATGGTGGCGCCGCCCTTGCGCGGGTGCCCCAGGCTCATCGCGCGCGCCGAGACCACGGGGCGGCGGTTGATCGCGGCGATGGCGACCGCGGCATTGTCGATGATCCGGTTGATGATCATCGCGGCCACCTCCTTCTCGACCGGCACGCGGTCGGCGGCGACGCCGGCGATCTTCCAGGCCAGTTGATCCTCCCGCTTGAGCAGGGCCTTGGACGGGTGAACCTTCACATCATGCTGCTTCATCGCGTTGCCTCCGGTGGATGCCGCGGGTTCTGCGCCCGCATTGCACGATCGTCCATTCCGATTGGCGCAAGCACGCGATAGGGTATCTGTATCGGAGGGCAGGAACGCAAATGGATTTCCGTCTGGTCCGACGCCTCGGGCATTTTCTGGCCGTCGCCGAGGAAGGGCATTTTGGCCGCGCCGCCGCACGGCTGGGAATTTCCCAACCGCCGCTGACCGCGCAGATCCAGGCGCTGGAACGCGAGTTGGGCGTGCGGCTGCTGGAGCGCACGGGCAAGGGCGCGCATCCGACGCGGGAGGGTGAGGCGCTGTTGCCGCTCGCACGCCGTATCGCGGAAAGCGCCGGCGCGCTGGAGGATTTGGCGCGCGACCTGCGCGCCGGGCGGCACACCCCCGTTTCGCTCGCCTGCGTCACTTCCGCGCTGTTCGACTACCTCCCGCCGCTGGTGCGCGCGTTGCAGGCCACGCGCCCGGATTCGGCCGTGGCGGTGCGCGAGTTGGACACCGCCGATGCGGTGGAGGCGCTGCGGCAGGGCGAAGTGGATCTTGCGCTGGTGCGGTTGGACCGCGAACGCCCGCCCATCCGGCTGCGGCCGCTCGGGCAGGATGTGCTGGCGGTGGCGCTGCCGCTGGGCCATCCGCTGCTGGCGATGGACGGCCCGCTGCCGCTGGCGCTGCTGGCCGATGCGCCGATGCTGATGCTGCCGCGCGCGATCAGCCCGGCTTATTCCGATGCGATGGTCGCCGCCTGCCGCGACGCCGGCTTTGCGCCACGCGTGGTGCGGGAGGTCGGCTCGGCGATGGCGCAGTTGGGCTTTGTCGCCGCGGGGTTGGGCGTCGCGCTGGTTTCAGCCGGCATGGCGCGGCTGCGCCCGCCGGGTGTCGGCTTCCGCCCGTTGGCAGGGCCGATCCATGCGGTCGGCGTGGCGCTGGCCTGGAATGCCGAACGGGAGAGCGAGGTAGTGCGCTTGGCCGTGACGCTCGCGGATCAACTGTTTGCATCCGGCGCGGTTGGCGAAGCCCCGGACGCGCCGTAACCTTTTCCCCATCGCCACAGCAGCTGGATACGAGCATGAGCCCCCCCTTCGACCTGATTCTGCGCGGCACGCTGGTGCTGCCTGACGCGCTTTTGCCAGGCGGCTATGTCGCCATGCGCGGCCAGACCATCGCCGCGATCGGCCAGGGCGAGCCGCCGGAGGCGCTGAGAACGGTGGACCACGGCACGCAACTGATCCTGCCCGGGCTGGTGGATGGCCATATGCACACCGGCAGCGCGCTGGGCTGGCCAGGGATCGAGGGTGCCACCATGACGGCCGCCGCCGGCGGCGTGACCACCGTCTGCGACATGCCCTACGACGTGCCGCGCGCGGCCACCGATGCCGCCATCTTCCGCGAGAAAGTGGCACAGGTCGAACGTCTGGCGCATGTGGACATGGCGCTCTACGCGACGATCAAGAAGACCGGCGGCGTCGGCGCCATCCCCGAACTGGCGGCGGCCGGGGCGTCATCGTTCAAACTCTCCACCTATGAATACGATGCGGTGCGCTTCCCGCGCATCGACCACCCGACGATGGTCGAGGCCTTCCGCGAGATCGCCAAGACGGGGCTGATGGTGGCGGTGCACAACGAGGACGAGGAACTCGTCACCCGCCTGACCGCCGAGGCGCGCGCCGCCGGCCGCACCGACCCGATCATGCATTGCCGCACCCGCCCGCCGCTGGCCGAGACGCTGGCGGACATGGAGATCTTCGAGATCGGGCTGGAGGTCGGCGCGCATGTGCACATCGCCCATTCCTCGCTCGCCCGCGGCTTCGACATCGCCGAGATGTTCCGCCGCCAGGGTGGCTTGGCAAGCGGCGAGGCCTGCATCCAATACCTCTGCATGACCGAGGAGGACATGGTCCGGCTTGAGGGCTTCGGGAAATGCAACCCGCCCTTCCGCACCGCGGCCGAGGTGGAGCGCATGTGGGCGGCGCTGGCGGCCGGCAAGATGGCCTATGTCTCGACCGATCACGCGCCCTGGCCGCGCCAGAAGAAGGTCTATGAGGGCGACATCTTTGCGGTCGGCGCGGGGCTGACCGGGATGCAGTCCTTCGCGCCCTTGATGTTCACCTTGCTTGCCGAGCGCGGCCTGCCGCCCAGCCTCATGGCCCGGCTGTGCAGCGAGCGCCCGGCCCGCTTCCACGGGCTGTTCCCGAAGAAGGGCGCCATCGCGATCGGCTCGGATGCGGATTTCTGCGTGCTGGAGGAAGGCCAGTTCATCTACGACGCGGCCAATATCCGCGACCGCGAGGACGCCCGCTGGTCGCCCTGGCATGGCGTGCCGATGCGCGCCCGCGTCGCCGCCACCTGGCTGCGCGGACAGCAGATCTGGGACGGCGAGCAGGTCCTGGCCAAGCCCGGCACCGGCTGCTTCGTGCCGCGACAGCACCGCCTGTCGGCGCTGGATGACGCAGCCCCCGGCGGCGCCGCGCATCCATGAGCCGTATCCTGCGCATTGCCGGGGCGCAGATGGGGCCGACCCAGCGCGCCGACAGTCGGGCCGCGACGCTCGCCCGCCTGGTCGCGCTGCTGGAAAGCGCCGCCGCCAAGGGCGCGCGTTTCGTGGTGTTTCCCGAACTCGCCTTCACCACCTTTTTCCCGCGCTGGCTGTTCGGGACTGACGCGGCGCTGCTGGAAAACTACGAACGCGGCATGCCGAACCCGGCCGTGCAGCCGCTGTTCGACCGGGCCCGCGCGCTGGGTATCGGCTTTTCCATCGGCTTTGCGGAACTGACCGGGGACGGCCAGCGCTTCAACACCGCCATTCTGGTCGGGCCGGAGGGAGAAATGCTGCTGAAGTATCGCAAGGTACACCTGCCCGGTTCGGTCGAACCCCGGCCGGAAAACCGCTTCCAGCAGTTAGAAAAGCGATATTTCGCTTATGGCGACCTGGGTTTCCCGGTGGCGCGCGGCCCGGCGGACTGGGGTGCCCCGGTGCTCGGCAGCCTGATCTGCAATGACCGTCGCTGGCCGGAAGCCTGGCGCTGCCTGGGGTTGCAAGGCGTCGAACTGGTCGCGATCGGCTACAACTCCGCGGCCTATGACCCCAATGGCGGCGATGCCGAGGACGCCGCCCGGCGGAGCTTCCACTCCACCCTGGCGGTGCAGGCCAATGCCTATTTCAACGCGACCTGGGCGGTCAGCGTCGCCAAGGCCGGTGTCGAGGATGGCGCGGGGCTGATCGGCGGCAGCGTGATCGTCAACCCCGACGGGATCGTCGTGGCCGAGGCGAAGGGCCTGGGCGATGAGGTGATCGTGGCCGATTGCGATTTCGATGCCTGCCTGCAAGGGCGTGGTCCAGGCAAGATTTTCGATTTCGGCTTCCACCGCCGCCCCGACCAATACCGCCGCATTGTCGAACAGACCGGCATGGAGCCGCCCGCATGAGCCGCAAACTCGTCCTCGCCGCCGCCCAGCTCGGCCCGATCCAGAAGGCCGAGGGCCGCGATGTCGCGGTCGGCCGGATGGTGCGGCTGATGGAAACCGCCCACCGGCGCGGTGCCGACGTCGTGGTATTCCCCGAACTCGCGCTCACCACCTTCTTCCCGCGCTGGTACGAGGAGGACCTGGCCAACGCCGACCACTGGTACGAACACAGCCTGCCGTCGAACGCGACCGCCCCGCTGTTCGAGGCCGCGCGGCGCTTCGATATCGGCTTCCACCTCGGCTTCGCGGAAAAGACCCCGGACGGGCAGCGCTTCAACACCGCCGTCTATGTGCATCCCTCCGGCGAGGTGGTGCTGAAATACCGCAAGATCCATTTGCCCGGGCACAGCGCCTACGACCCGCAACGCCGGGTGCAGCACCTGGAAAAGCGCTACTTCGAAGTCGGCGACCTGGGTTTCCCGGTGGTGCGCGCGCCGGTCGGCCGCGCCGGGCCGGTCAATATCGGCATGATGATCTGCAACGACCGGCGCTGGCCCGAGGCATGGCGGTCGCTCGGCATGCAGCAGGTCGAACTGGTCATGCTCGGCTACAACACCCCCAGCCTGAACATGGAGAACCGTGGCTTCGAGGCGCATCACCTGCGCGTTTTCCACAGCCATCTGTCGATCCAGGCCGGCTGCTACCAGAACGCCTGCTTCGCCGCGGGCGTCGCCAAGGCCGGCACCGAGGATGGCCACGAGTTGTTCGGCCATTCGATCATCGTGAACCCGTCCGGCGAGATCATGGCCCAGGCGACGTCCTGGGATGACGAGTTGATCGTCGCCGAATGCGACCTTGGCATGTGCGAACTCGGCCGCACGACGATCTTCAACTTCGCCAACCACCGCCGGCCGGAAGCCTATGGCCGCATCCTGGCCAGCGCCGGCAGCGAAGCCCCGGCCGAGTGGGTGCCGAATGGGTAGCAGGGAGGTGGCGCTTTGAAAGGGGCTTCGCCCCTGCCAAACTCGCCCCAGTCGTCCCCTACCCCATCGCCGGCCGCCGCCCCCGCCAGGTGGTCGCCTGTTCATACGCATGCCCGGCGCGCAGCACCGTCGCATCCTCCCAAGGCCGGCCGATGAGTTGCGCGCCCACCGGCATGCCGCCTTCGCCAAAGCCCGCGCAGACGCTCAGCGCCGGCTGCCCCGTCAAGTTGAAGGGGATGGTGAGGTTCGGGGTTTCGAAGGATGCCCATTTGCCCACCTGCTCGATCGGCTTGGCCTCGCCCGGCTGGGCGGCGGTCAGCAGCAGGTCGCATCCGATCATGGCGCCGGCCACGGCGTCGCAGAGTTCGCGCCGCCGCCGCTGGGCGTTCAGGTAGTCGGCGGCGGTGATGGTGGCGGCGAGCGCCAGGCGGTCGCGCAGGAACGCGCCATAGGCGCGCAGCCTGTCGCGCATCCAGGGCTCGTGCACGGCAAAGGCATCGGCGGCCAGGATCAGCCAGCCGGCGGCGTTGAAATCGGCCAGGGGGGGGAGCGTGACTTCCTGGATTTCGGCCCCCAATCCGCGCAGCGTTTCGGCGACATGCGCGATGCCCGTGGCGGTCGCTGGGCTGACCTTGCAGTCATCCTCGTGGAAATGGCGGATGACGCCGATCCGCAGCCCTTTGACCCCGGCATTCAGCCCGGACAGCAGATCCGGTTTTGGACGCATGGCGGAGGAGGGATCGGTCGCATCATGCCCGGTCATCGCATCCAGCAGCAGCGCGCAGTCTTCCACCGTCGAGGCCATGGGTCCTGTGGTGTCGAGGCTCTGCGACAGCGGCAGCACGCCGCTGCGCGAACACAACCCATAGGTCGGCTCGATCCCGGCGATGCCGCACAGCCCCGCCGGGCCGCGGATCGACCCGCCGGTATCCGACCCGGTCCCCCCCAGGATCGACCCCGACGCGACCGCCGCCCCGGTGCCGGAGGAAGATCCACCGGTGAAGCGCGACACATCCCACGGATTGCGCGCGGGCGGCCAGGGCAGGTCGAAGGACGGCCCGCCCCAGGCGAATTCATGCGTGGCCAGCTTGCCCAGCATCACCGCCCCGGCCTCTCGCCACAGGCGCACCACGGCAGCATCGCTGGTCGGCACATGGTCGATCAGCATGCGCGAATGGCCCGTCGTCGGCACGCCGGCGGTTTCGTAGATGTCCTTGTGCGCGATCGGAATGCCGTCGAGCGGCCCCAGCAAACCGCCCGCCATCTGCCTGGCCTCGGCCGCCTGGGCCTGGGCGCGTGCGATCTCCGGCGTGAAGCGGATGAAGGCGTGCAGGGCGGGGTTCTCCGCCTCGGCCTTGGCGAGACAGGTTTCGGTCAGTTCGACCGGTGAGATCTGTTTGGCGGCGATCTGCCTGCCCGCTTCCGCGATGGTCGGCATCAGCCGGCGACCCGTGGGGCGAAGGTCGTCGCCGTCTCGACCGACACCTCGCGCGGCGCGCGCACGCTGGCGGCCGCTGCGACCAGGTGGTGGGAGGCAGCGCGGATGGCCTCCCGCTCGGCCTCGGTCAGGTCGAGGCCGGCACGCGCCATCAGCGCGTCGAATTGAGGCTTGTCGAAAGGTTCGGCCATGGGTCGCGTCCTGCTATGGGAGGATTGCCGCCAGCGCCTGTGCCGCCGCGGCCTGGATGGGTTCGATGACCGGCAGGCCGCAGGCGTCTTCCAGGAAGGCGCGATGGGCCGCCATGCCGGCGCAGCCCATGACGATGGCCTCGGCCCCCATGCCGGCCAGGGCGCGGGCGGTGTCGCGCAGGCCGATGCGCGGGGCCTCGGGGTCCAGCAAGGCGGTCATCGACAGGTTCAGGGCCAGGATGCCGGCGCAGCGCGCCTCGACCCCCATCGCCTGCAGCACGCGGCGCTGGCGGGCGCGGCTGGCATCGACGAAGGCGATCAGCCCAAAACGGTCCGCGCGCGCCTGGGCCGCAGCCACCCCGCAGCGCAGCGGGCCGAAGACCGGGCGGGATGTGGTCGATCGCAGCAGGTCGATCCCCGGGTCGCTGACACAGGCGATGATGATGGCATCCGCGTCCTGCCCGGCCACCAGGTGCCGCAAGGGCTGTGCGACGCCGAACCAGTCGTCCCACGTCATGATGGCTGGTGGCCCGCCGGGCAGGCTGATCGTGTCGAAGACCACGCCGGGCCTCGCGAACGGTGCCACGGCCGTGGCGATACCGGCGGTGCAGCCCGCGTCGGTGTTGGGATTGATGACCAGAATTCTGCGCTGCATGAAACGAGCGTCGGCCGGCGCCCCGGCCAGCGCAAGGTCCTGACCATGGAATATGCGCCATGCCTTGAACCGCGGCGCCCGAAGACCGATGATGCGTTGCACAAGGAAGAACACACCGGGGCACGCCTGCCCCCGAGGAAACACACATGCGTTGGGAACCCGACCGGACGCCGCCGGCCATCGGCTACGCCCCCCCGCCCTTTTGGACCGCCGTCCGCCGCGGTGCCGCCAACCGGTGCCCGGTCTGCGGGCAGGGCCGCGTCTTCAACGGCTACCTTACCTTGGTGACCGAGTGCTCACACTGCCACGCGCCGATCGGCAAGCTGCGCGCCGATGACGCGCCGCCGTATTTCACGATCCTGCTGGCGGGGCATCTGCTGGTGCCCATCGTGTTGTGGATCGAAAAGTACCATCCGATGCCGATGTGGTTGAACATGGTGGTGTGGCTGCCCGCCTTCACCCTTGTCTGCATGGCCCTGCTGCGCCCGGTGAAGGGCGCGGTCGTCGGTTGGATGATGAAGCTGGGCTTCAACGGCGCCGAGCATGGCCCGGACCCGCTGGCGCATCTGTCCACCCGCCCCGTGGTGAAGCCGGCCGTGGTCGCGCCCGATCGCTGACGCCCTCATGCCGCAACAGGTCTTGGTCAGGATCGTCTTGCCGGACGCAGCCCCTCTGCCATCCGCCTATGCGGAGGCGGATCGCAGCCAGGCGGTGGTCGACCTGCTCGCTGGCAACCGGTTCGATCCGACCGGCCTGGCGCTCGGACCCTATGCGCTGCACTTGTGCCTGCGCGACGGCCGGCTGGTATTCGACATCCGCACCCCGGACGATGCACCGTTGCACGCTCTCATCCTCGCTCTCGGCCCGTTTCGCCGCCTGATCAAGGACTACGCCATGGTCGTGCAAAGCCACGAGCAGGCGGTGCGCGAGGGCGCCGCCGAAGCACGCATCCAGGCGATCGACATGGGCCGGCGCGGGTTGCACAACGAGGGTGCCGCGCTGCTGAGCGAGCGGTTGGAAGGGCGCATCGTGCTTGACTTCGAAACCGCGCGACGCCTGTTCACGCTGGTCTGCGCCATGCACCAGCGGATTTAAGGAAGCAGGCCCCGATGAAGATCGATGGCATCGCCTATCGCTCGATACGCCACGATGGCGACGGCATTCTCATCCTGGACCAGACCCGCCTGCCCTGGCGGACCGAATGGCTCCGCCTTCAGGATGCGGCGGGCGTTGCCCATGCCATCCGCACCATGCAGGTGCGTGGGGCGCCGTTGATCGGCGCGGTCGCGGCCTATGGGCTGGCGATGGAATTGCGCGCCGATCCCGCGGCGCTGGAGGCCACGGCCGCGATGCTGGGCGACACGCGGCCGACCGCGATCAACCTGGCTTGGGCGCTGAACCGGATGCTGCTGCGACTGCGCGCGCTGCCGTTGGCTGCCCGCGCCGCCGTGGCATGGGACGAGGCCTTGGCCATCGCCGAGGATGACGTCGCCACCTGCCGCGCCATGGGTGCGCACGGCCTGCCGCTGATCGAGGCCATCGCCGCGAAAAACCCCGGACGGCCGGTCAATATCCTGACCCATTGCAACGCCGGCTGGCTCGCCACGGTCGACTACGGCACCGCCCCGTCGGTCTTCTACCAGGCGCATGACGCCGGCATCCCGGTGCATATCTGGGTCGATGAAACCCGCCCGCGCAACCAGGGCGCCTTGCTGACCGCATGGGAATTGGGCGCGCATGGCGTGCCGCATACCGTCATCGCCGACAATGCCGGCGGGCATCTGATGCAGCATGGCCAGGTCGATATCGTGCTGGTCGGCACCGACCGGGTCACCCGGCGCGGCGATGTCGCGAACAAGATCGGAACCTACCTCAAGGCCCTGGCCGCCTGGGACAATGGCGTGCCCTTCTGGGTTGCCTGCCCGCATTCGACGCTGGACTGGTCGGTGGATGACGGCGTGGCAGAAATCCCGATCGAGGACCGTGACGAGGCCGAGGTCACCCACACCACCGGCCTGTTGCCCGATGGCACGCCTGGCGCCATCCGCACCACCGCCCCCGGCAGCCGCGCCGCCAACCCGGCCTTTGACGTGACGCCGGCGCGGCTGGTGACCGGGCTGATCACCGAACGCGGGCGCTGCGCCGCATCGATCGACGGGCTGCGGGGCCTGTATCCGGAGCGCCACTCGGCGTAGCCT
>JBBRWI010000100.1:0-13836 GCA_038249305.1 Acetobacterales bacterium | reverse complement strand
GGCTGATCGTCTGGGACACCCTGGCCATCGCCGAATATCTGAACGAAACCTTCCCCCCGGCGGCCATGCTGCCAGCCGACCGAGCCGCGCGTGCCCATGCCCGATCGCTGTGCGGAGAGATGCACGCCGGCTTCACCGCGCTGCGCGGGTCGCTGCCGATGAACGTGCGGGCGCACCGGCCAGGCTTTCCGGTCTGGTCCGGCGCCCGGTCCGACATCGACCGGATCAGCGAGATGTGGCGGGACTGCCTGCAGACCCATGGCGGCCCCTGGCTGTTCGGCGACCGGCCGACCATCGCGGATGCCATGTTCGCCCCGGCGGCGACCCGGATGCTGACCTATGACGTGGCGCTCGACCCGCTGTGCGCCGCCTATTGCCGCCAGATCATGACCTGGCCTGACATGGCCGAATGGGTCGCGGCGGCGCTGGTCGAACCGGAAGAGATCGAGGAGTTGGAAGTCGAGTGCTGATCAGGCTTCCAGCAGGCTCTTCAGGCTTCCAGCCGGATATTCTTCAGGCTTCCAGCCGGGCCAGCCGCACCGCCGTCTGCCCGGCCGACACCCGCGGCGATGGCATGATCAGCATGCAGTGGTCGTAGGGGGTGCGTATCTCCTCCTCGCCATCCAGCGCCAGCAGGGTGTTGCGCCGCGGCACCACATCGCCGCCCCGCACGGGCTGAAGGAAGGCGAAATCATCGGTCCGCGCCGTCACCGTCACCGTCACCCACACCTGGCGCACGTCGGCCACCGGGGTGGGCGGCGGGCCGTCCAACACGCCAGAAAGCGCCAGGAAGCGCTCGGTCGTCGCTGTCAGCATCGCAACCGTCGCCGGCTGCCAATGGGCCCCGCCCTCGACCAGCAGTGCCGCCGCCGGGCCTTCGGCTGCGCCGAAATGCCCATAATCCATCAGCCGCCGCCCGGCCGCATGGCCCTGGTCGGCCACGACAAGCGGCGGGGCGGCGATGGCCAGCGCCAGCTGCCGCGCCCTTTCGGTCCGCCCCGACAGCAGCAGCGGGTCGGACGGCCACAGCATCGAATGCAGGTCGAGCAGGCTGTCCACCGTATCGAGCAACGGGCGCAATTCCCGCGCGCGGCGCAATTCGGCGTTGCGGCGGGGGCCGTCCAGGGTCTCGGCGTCCCAGATCCGGTTCATGTCTTCCTCGACGAAGCGGCTGGCCGTCGGGTCCATCGGGTCGAACCGCGCCTGCGCCATCAGGTTGGCGAAGATGACGGACAGCCGACCCCGCGCCGGGCGGATCTCCTGCCGCAGCAGCCGGTCCAGCACGATGGCGCCGGCGATCTCATTGCCATGCACCAGCGCCACCAGCGCCACATGCGGCCCCGGGGCCGGGGCGGCGAAACTCATCACGGCGGGCAGCGCATTGCCCGCGAGCCACGGCCGCAGGTCGGGCATCGCCAGCCGCACGGTCAGGTCCGGCAAGGCATGCGTCACGCGGCCAGATGCTCCGACAGGCGGCGCAGCACGGCCATGCATGCGGCGATCTCGGTCTCGGCGATCCATTCCTCGGGCAAATGCGCCTGGGCGATGCTGCCGGGGCCGCAGACGATCGCGGGGATGCCGGCGGCCTGGAAGGTACCGGCCTCGGTGCCGTAGCTCGCGCGGGCGGCGGCGGGCTTACCGGTCAGGTCCTGCATCAGCCCGATCAGCGCGTGCCCCTCCGGCAGGTCAAGCGCCGGGCAGTCGCAGAGTTCGGTGAAGGTGAAGCCGATCGCGGGGTCCACCGCGCGCAGCACGGGCAGCACCTCCGCCTCGCAGAAGGCGGCCAGTCGCGCCAGCAGCGCCGCCGGCGGGTCGGTCGGCAGGTTGCGGGTTTCGAAGACGAATGCGGCCTGGTCGGGCACGATGTTCAGGATCGTGCCGGCGGAAAAGGTGCCGACATGCACCGTGCTGTGCGGCGGGGTGTAGCGCGCATCGCGGGCGCCCTCGGCGACCAGGCGGCGCTGTTCGCGGACCAGCCAGGCGACCGCCTCGGCCGCCGCGTGCAGCGCATTGGCCGTGGTGTCGGTGCGCGAGGAATGGCCGGTGACGCCGCCGACCGCGGCGGTCCAGGAGACCTTGCCCTTGTGGCCCGGCATGGGGGCCATCAGCGTCGGCTCACCCACCATCACCGCGGCGGGCGGCGGTGCATCCTGACCGAGCGTGGGGGCCAGCCGCTGCGCGCCGGCAAAGGTGGTTTCCTCGTCGAAGGTCAGCAGGATGTGGACCGGCCGGCGCAGCCCCGCCGCCAGGAACAGCGGCACGGCGGCCAGCGCGCAGGCGCAGAACCCCTTCATGTCCACCGCACCCCGGCCGATCAGCCGGCCGTTTTCGCGGCGCAGGATGAAGGGATCGGCCAGCCAGGCCTGGCCATCGACCGGCACGCAATCGACATGGCCCGACAGCGCGACACCGCCGGCCACGCGCGGGCCGATGATGGCGTGCAGGTTCTGCTTGCCGGTCGCGGGATCGGTCTGCACGCGGGCGTCGATGCCCTGCGCGCGCAGGCCCTCGGCGACGAAGCCGATCAGGGCCGCGTTGCTGTTCCGGCTGGTGGTGTCGAAGGCGACCAGCCGCGCCAAAAGCGCCGTGGCCGCCGTGCTGTCCTGCATGGCTCGGTCTCCGTCGATGTATGGTGCCGGTGTGGCGCCGCCGCGTCCATCCGCGGCCGACCGTTGACAGGCACAACCACTGCTCCGACGCTGCACAAAGGAGGGTGCGCCGTCATGTCCGACCGACCGTCACGCGTTTTCATCCGCGAAGAAGGCCCGCGCGAAGGCTTCCAGATCGAGCCCAAGATCTTCCCGCTGGAAGACCGCGTGCGGCTGGTCGAGGCACTGGCCGAAACCGGCCTGCGACACATCCAGGTCGCGAGTTTCGTCAGCCCCAAGCGGGTGCCGCAGATGGCCGACAGCGAGCAATTCTTCGCCGCCCTGCGCAAGAAACCGGGCGTTCACTACAGCGGGCTCTGGCTCAACGAGGCCGGGTTTTTTCGCGCGCAAGCCTGCCCGAATGTCGATCTGACGGGGCGGATCAGCCTCTATGCTTCCGATGCCTTCGCCCGGCAGAACAATGGCTGCGGGGCGGAGGAGATGCTGGAGAAGCAATCGGCCTGGATGGACCTGTACGAGCAGGCCGGCGTCGCGGTCGAGGCAGCGATGGTGATGGCGGCATTTGGTTGCAACAGCGAAGGCCCGATCGCGCCGGCGCGCGTGGTCCGCATGGCGCGCGCGGCGGTGGACCTCTGCGCGTCGCGCGGCCAAACCCTGCCCAGGCTGTATCTGGCCGATACCATGGGCTGGGCCAATCCCGACCAGGTCAGGCGCCTCGTCGGGATGGTGCGGGAAGCGTTGCCGGCAGACACCGCGCTTGGGCTGCATCTGCACGACACGCGCGGGCTCGGGCTGGCGAATGTCGCGGCGGCGCTGGACATGGGGGTTGCGCTGTTCGATGCCTCGGTCGCCGGGCTGGGCGGTTGTCCCTTTGCCGGGCACGGCGATGCGCGCGCGGCGGGCAATGTCTGCACCGAGGATCTGGTGTTCCTGTGCGAGGAACTGGGCATCGAGACCGGGATCGACCTGGACGCGCTGATCGGCTGCGCGAGGCTCGCCGAACGCATCATCGGGCGGCCGTTGAATGGGCGGCTGATGAAGGCGGGGTCGCTCGGCGCCTATCGCCGCGCGGCGGTGGCGGCATGATCGCGCGCCGCGCTGCCCTCGGGCTGCCGTTCCTGGCGTTGCCCGTACGGGCGCAGGAAAGCTGGCCGGCGCGGCCGATCCGCTTCGTCGTGCCCTTTGCCGCCGGCAGTGCGACCGACCTGCGGGCGCGGCTGTTCGCCGAACCGCTGGCACGGCGGCTGGGCCAGCCGGTGGTGGTGGAAAACCGTGGCGGCGCCAATGGGTTTCTGGCCTCCGAAGCCGTCGCCCGTGCCCGCCCCGATGGCTATACTTTCCTCTTCACCGCCAATACCACGCATGCGAGCAACCCTGCGCTGTTCCGCCGGCTGCCGTATGATCCCATCAATGATTTCATGCCGGTGGCGCTGCTCGGGACCGGGGTGTTGTTCGTGGTGGTGAACAACAGCCTGCCCATCCAGACCATGCGCGACCTGGCCGCGGCCGCACGCCAAAGACCGGGCGGGCTGGATGTCGCCTGGGGCAGCGCGTCATCCCGTGTCGCGGCCGAGATGTTCCGCCACATGGCGGGCGTGCCCTTCAACATGGTCGCCTATCGCGCCAATCCGCAGGGCATCACCGATGTCATCGCGGGCAATGTGCAGGCGATGTTCCTCGACACCACCACGGCGATGCCGCAGGTGCGGGAGGGCCGGGTGCGGGCGCTGGCCGTCACCTCGCGCCAGCGGCTGGCGATGGCGCCGGATGTGCCGACCGTGGCGGAAGCGGCGGGGCTGCCGGATTACGAAATCCTGACCTGGAACGGCGTCTTCGCGCCGGCGAATACGCCGGTCGCAATCGTTGACCGGGTCGCCGCGCTGCTGCTGGAGATCATGGTGGAACCCGCGACGACGGCGCGCTACCTGGCTGACGGCAACACGCAAAGGGCGCTCGCCACCGCCGATTTCGGCCGCTTCGTGGTCGAGGATATCGCGCGCTGGACAGCGGTCGTGGCGGCCGCCGGCATCGAACGGGAATGAGTGCGACGCCGCTGGCGGGGCTGCGTGTGGTCGAGATCGGCCAGGTGCTGTCCGGCCCCTTCGCCGCCGCGATCCTGGCCGACCTCGGGGCCGATGTGATCAAGGTGGAAAAGCCCGATGGCGGCGATGACGCCCGCCGCATGGGCCCGGCCTTCCGCAACGGCGATGCGCTGAATTTCTGGGAGTTCAATCGCGGCAAGCGCAGCGTCGTGCTCGACCTGAAGATGCCGCAGGGGGTCGCGGCGCTGCATGGCATCCTGGCCGGCACCGACATCCTGCTGCACAACATGCGGCCGGGCGCGGCGGAGACGCTGGGGCTGGGTGGCGCCGCCGTCACGGCGCTGCATCCGCGATTGATCTATTGCGAGATGGGGGCCTTTGGGCACACCGGCCCGCTGGCCGGGCGGCCGGGGTATGAGCCGTTGCTGCAGGCCTATTGCGGGCTGTCGGCGATCACCGGCGCGCCGGATGGGCCGCCCGTGCGCATGGGCGCCAGCGTGGTCGACCAGGGCACCGGCATGTGGACGGTGATCGGCGCGCTCGCGGCACTGGCCGAGCGCGGGAAAACCGGGCGCGGCTGCGTGGTGAACACCAGCCTGTACGAGACGGCGACCCTGTGGGCGGGCCAGAAACTCTCGGCCTGGGTGAACCAGGGCAAGCCGCCGGTGCGGCACGCCAGCGGGCATCCGAATTTCGTGCCCTATGAGGCGTTTGACGCAGCGGACGCGCCGTTCCTGATCTGTTGCGGCAATGACCGCCTGTTCCAGAAATTCTGCGCCGTGGTCGGGCGGCCCGACTGGCCCGCCGACGATCGGTTCGCCACCAACCGCGCGCGGCTGGTGAACCAGGCGGCCCTGCTGCCAGCCATTCATGCGCTGCTGGCGACCCGCGACCGCAAAACCTGGCTGGCGGCTTTCGAGGCCGCGGGCGTGCCCTGCGCGCCGATCAACACCATCCAGGAACTGGCCGACGATCCGCAGACCGCAGCCCTCGGGATGCTCGCCCCGACCAGCGACGGCGCGGCGACGCTGGTCGCGCTGCCGGTGTCCTTCGACGGGGTGCGGCCGCCGATGGGGCGAGGCGCGCCGGGGCTGGGCGAACACACGTCGGAGATCCTGGGATGACCGCGCGGCAAGACTTCATCGCGGCGGGGCTGTCGCGCACCGACCAGGTGGTCGCGGTCGCGCAACGCCTGATCGCCGTCGCCTCGCCCAACCCGCCGGGCGATGTGCGCGCGGCGGCCGAGGCCGCGGCGGCGGTCATTTCCGAACTGGTGCCGGGGGCACGGTTGACCTTGCACCCGACCGCGCCGGAGGTGACCAACCTCGTCGCTATCGTCGACGGCAAAGGGCCCGGCCGGCGCGTGGTGTTCAACGGCCACCTGGACACCTATCCGGTCAACGAGGCGCTGCCCTGGACCGTGCCGCCGCTCGGCGGGCTTCTGGCCGGCGGGCGGCTGTATGGCCGGGGGGCCGCCGACATGAAGGGCGGGATCGCCGCCTCGATCGTCGCCCTCGCGCTGCTGGCCGAGCACCGCGCCGACTGGGCCGGGCAGGCGGTGCTGACCCTGGCCGGGGATGAGGAAAGCATGGGGCCGCTCGGCACCGCCTGGCTGCTGGACAACATCCCCGAGGTGCTGGGCGATGCCATCATCATCGGCGACGCCGGCAGCCCGCGCGTGCTGCGCTTTGGCGAAAAGGGCTTTTGGTGGCTGGAGGTCGAGGCCAGCGGCCGGGCCGCCCATGGCGCGCATGTGCATCTGGGCGACAATGCGATCGACCGGCTGTCGGTGGCGCTGGACGCGCTGCGGGGCCTGCGCGCGATGCCGGTCGCGGCCCCATCCGGCGTCACCGCGGCCATCGCCGCGTCGCGCGCGATCAGCGAACCCTTGTCGGGGGCGGGGGAGGCCGCGGTTCTGGGTGCCGTCACCGTCAACATCGGCCAGGTTTTGGCCGGCAACGCGCCGAACCTGGTGCCGGCCAGCGCCCGCGCCACCGCCGACATCCGCCTGCCGGTCGGCGTCTCGGGGGCCATGCTGGGGGCGGCGCTGGGCGCGGCGCTGGACCCGCTGCCCGGCATCGCCTGGCGCGCGATCCGCCGGTTCGAACCCAACCACACCGACCCCGCCGATCCCGTCGTCCAGGCGGTGCACCGCGCCGCCGAGGAGGTGCTGGGCGGCACCGTCGCCGTCAACATGCGCGTCGGTGGCAGCGACGCCCGCTGGTTCCGCCTGGCCGGGCTGCCGACCGTGGTCTATGGCCCGACGCCCTTCAACATGGGGGGCGCCGATGAATATGTGCTGGTGGAGGAGCTGGCGGCGGTGATGCGGGTCCATGCGCTGGCGGCCTTCGACCTGCTGCAATGAACTTTGACGTGCTGATGGCGCCCTTGGGGCCTTTTGGTCGCGCTCCGGAGCTGGTGGCGGGGGTCTCGGGCGGGCCGCATAGCCTGGCGCTGGCGCTGCTGGCGCGGGACTGGGTTGCGCCACGTGGCGGCCGGCTGACCGCGCTGGTGGTCGATCACGGGCTCCGCCCGGGCAGCGCGGCCGAGGCCGCGCGCGTCGCCGCAATGCTGGGCGGCCAGGGCATCCCGGCGCGGGTGCTGCCGCTGGGCCTGGCGCCCGGCCCCGCGCTGCACGAACGCGCCCGCGCCGCGCGGATGACGGCCCTGCTGGTGGCGGCCGAGACGCTGGGCGCGCCCTGGCTGCTGCTTGGCCATCATCGCGGCGACCAGGCTGAGACGGTGGCCTTTCGTGCCCTGCGCGGCAGCGGGCCGGATGGGCTGGCGGGCATGGCGCCGGTGCGGGCGGCGCCGGGGGCGCTGATCCTGCGCCCGCTGCTGGGGGTGGCGCCGGCGCTGCTGGAGGCGGTTTGTGCCGGGCTTTGCCCGGTCCGCGACCCGTCCAACGCCGACCCGCGGTTCGCCCGCGCCCGGATGCGCCAGGCGATGGACCCGGACGGGGCGATGGCGGCGGCGCTGGCGATGGTGGCGGCCGGTTTTGGCCATCGGCGGGAAGCGGTCGCCGCCGCGGTCGCCGGACGGCTGGCGCAGGCCGTGGCCTTTCGCCCCGAAGGCTGGGCGCGGGTCGATCGGGTGGCGCTGGGCCAGGATGCGACGGGTTTGGCCGCGCTGGCGGCGGCGCTGCGGGTGGTCGCGGGGGCCGTCCACCCGGCGCCCGCCGTGGCGGTGGCGCGGCTGCTCGGCCGGGGCCACGGTACACTGGCAGGAGCGGTGCTGACGCGGGGCGGCGTGCTGGCGCGCGAACCGGCGGCGCTCGGCCCGCCGGTGCCGGCGCGGCGCGGCGCGGTCTGGGACGGGCGCTGGCATTTGGGCGGCGAGGCACCCCAGGGCGCCCTGTTCGGCGCCGGGGGTGAGGGGCCGGGACTTCCGGCGGTGGTGCGGGCCGGGCTGCCGGCGGTGGTGCTCAACGGGGCCGTGCTGCCGCCTGCGATGCTCTCGTTCCGCCCCGCTGGCGGGGCTACTGGCTGAGTAACCCGCTGTTGCATGAGAGAAGAAACACGGTGTCGCGTCATCAAAGGGTTCATGCTGGCGGTAAGACACCCTATGTTGGTTTCGACGGCTCTCCCGCCGCTCGGTTTACAGGAAACGCACGGTGAACAATTTCGGCCGGAACCTTGCATTGTGGGTCATCGTGGCTCTTTTGCTGGTGGCGCTGTTCAACCTCTTTCAGCCCTCGTCCACGGCTTCGCGCGCCGGCCAGCAGGTCGCCTACAGCGACTTCCTGAACGAGGTGAACTCTGGGCAGGTCCGCGATGTGACGATCCAGGGCCGCACCTTGACGGGCCAACTCTCCGATGGGCGCACCTTCAGCACCTATACGCCGGAGGACCCGACCCTGGTGTCCCGCCTGACCGAGAAGAACATCCGCGTGGTGGCTCGCCCGGTCGAATCGGACACGAACCCGCTGATCGGCTACCTGCTGTCCTGGTTCCCGATGCTGCTGTTGATTGGCGTCTGGATTTTCTTCATGCGCCAGATGCAGGGCGGCGGGGGTCGCGCCATGGGCTTTGGCAAGTCCAAGGCCAAGCTGCTGACGCAGAAGGAAGGCCGCATCACGTTTGACGACGTGGCCGGCATCGACGAAGCCAAGGCCGAGCTGGAAGAGATCGTTGATTTCCTGAAGGATCCCCAGAAGTTTCAACGCCTGGGCGGCAAGATCCCGAAGGGCGTGCTGCTCGTCGGCCCCCCCGGCACCGGCAAGACGCTGTTGGCCCGTGCCATCGCCGGTGAGGCGAACGTGCCCTTCTTCACCATCTCCGGCTCCGACTTCGTCGAGATGTTCGTGGGCGTCGGCGCGTCGCGCGTCCGCGACATGTTCGAGCAGGGCAAGAAGAACGCGCCCTGCATCATCTTCATCGACGAAATCGATGCGGTCGGCCGCCATCGCGGCGCCGGCCTCGGCGGCGGCAACGACGAGCGCGAGCAGACGCTGAACCAGATGCTGGTCGAGATGGACGGCTTCGAGTCCAACGAAGGCGTCATCCTGATCGCCGCGACCAACCGCCCCGATGTGCTCGACCCGGCGCTGCTGCGGCCCGGCCGCTTCGACCGCCAGGTGGTCGTCCCCAACCCGGATGTGAACGGACGCGAAAAGATCCTGCGTGTGCACATGCGCAAGGTGCCGCTGGCGTCGGACGTCGATCCCAAGGTCATCGCGCGCGGCACCCCCGGCTTCTCGGGCGCTGACCTCGCCAACCTCGTGAACGAGGCCGCGTTGTTGGCCGCCCGCACCGGTCGCCGCACGGTCGGCATGGCGGAATTCGAATTCGCCAAGGACAAGGTGATGATGGGCAGCGAACGCCGCTCGCTCGTCATGTCCGAAGCCGAGAAGACCATGACCGCCTATCACGAGGCCGGGCATGCGCTGATGGCGATGAAGGAGCCGGAATGCGACCCCGTCCACAAGGCGACGATCATCCCGCGCGGCCGTGCCCTCGGCCTGGTGATGTCGCTGCCGGAGGGCGACCGCTACTCCAAGCACAAGTCCAAGCTGCTGGCTGAACTGTCGATGGCCATGGGCGGCCGTGCGGCGGAGGAGATCATCTTCGGCGCCGACAAGGTCAGCAACGGCGCCTCGGGCGACATCAAGATGGCGACCAACCAGGCGCGCATGATGATCACCGAATGGGGCATGTCCGACGCGCTCGGCATGATCGCCTATGGTGCCGACAGCCAGGAAGTCTTCCTCGGCCATTCGGTAACGCAGTCCAAGAATCTGTCGGAAGCGACCGCCCAGGCGATCGACAAGGAAATCCGCCGGATCATCGACCACGCCTACGCCCACGCGAAGGCGACCCTGGAAACCAACGTCGATGAACTGCACGCCATCGCCAGGGGCTTGCTGGAACACGAAACCCTGTCGGGCGACGAAATCCGTACAGTGATGCGCGGCGATCCGGTTATCCGCGTGCGCCCGGACGAGCCGGTGAACCAGGGCCGCGGCAGTGTTCCGACCAGCGGACGTGCCAACCCACGGCCCGGGCCCGGCCTGAACCCGGCACCACAGCCCGGGGTCTGACGGCACTGGCGGGTTGCGCTGTGGAGGGGGCTGGGCCCCCTCCGGGTCGCCACCTCAACCTTCGATGATCGACGGTCTGCGATGGATCGAGCCGCTGGGCCTGCTCGATGGCCCGGCGGCATTTGCCGCTGTCGGCGCCGGGCGCGGTTTGCCCTTGGCGGGTGGGCCGATGGCCTTCTGCCTGGCGCGGTTGATCCAGCTTGGCGTGACCCGCGCCATCGTCCCGGCGGTCGAGGTGCCGGAGGACTGGTCTGCCTTGCTCGATAGGCTGACCGAAGCGCCGCCGCCGTTTGCCGGGCTGGCGGTGCAACCAGGCCGGCCGCTGATCATGGGCATCATCAACGTGACGCCCGACAGTTTTTCTGATGACGGGTTTTCTGATGGCGGGCTGCATGCCGGCCATGCGGCCGCCATAGCCGGCGGCCATGCGATGCTGGCGGCTGGCGCCGATATCCTGGACATCGGCGGCGAAAGCACCCGCCCCGGTGCCGAACCCGTCACCCCGGCCGAGGAATGCGCCCGCATTCTCCCGGTGATCCGCGCGCTCGCCTCGGCCGCCACGCTCAGCGTCGATACCCGCAACGCCACGACCATGGCCCTGGCGCTGGAAGCGGGGGCAGAGATCGTGAACGACGTCACGGCACTGCGCCACGACCCGGGGGCGGCGCGGGTGGTGGCCGAGGCGCGGGCGCCAATGGTGCTGATGCACATGGCAACGCCCGACCCGCGCACGATGCAGGGCCAGGCGCGCTACGACGATCCGGCGCTTGAGGTCGCGGCCTTCCTCGCCGCCCGCATTGCGGCGGCGGAGGCGCAGGGCATCCCGCGCGCCCGGATCGCGATCGATCCCGGCATCGGCTTCGGCAAGACGGCGGCGCACAACTTGGCGATCCTCGACCGCTTGCCATTGTTCCTGGGCCTGGGCTGCGCGGTGCTGGTCGGTGCCAGCCGAAAGCGTTTCATCGGCACGCTGTCGGGACAGGAGGCGGCGGCGCGGCGCGGCCCCGGCAGCATCGGTGCGGCCCTGGCCGCAGCGGCCCGGGGGGCGGCGATCCTGCGGGTGCATGATGTGGCCGAAACGGTGCAGGCGCTGGCGGTCTGGCGGGCGGTGCATGCCGGCGACATGCCGGCATTGGACGACCTGCCGCGCCCGGAGGTATCACCCGCCTGACAGTCGCACCCTTGGAGCCTGCCTCCCCATGACCACCCCTGCCCGCCGCCTGTTCGGCACCGACGGCATCCGCGGCGTCGCCAACCGCCCGCCGATGGATGCGGTCACCGCACTGATGCTGGGCCAGGCAGCCGGCCAATATTTCAACCGCGGCACGCATCGCCACCGGGTGGTGATCGGCAAGGACACCCGGCTGTCGGGCTACATGCTCGAACCGGCGCTGACCGCGGGTTTCGTGGGCGCTGGTATGGATGTGGTGCTGGTCGGGCCGCTGCCGACGCCGGCGATCGCGCTGCTGACCCGGTCGCTGCGGGCGGACCTCGGGGTGATGATCTCGGCCAGCCACAATTCATACGAGGACAACGGCATCAAGCTGTTCGGCCCGGACGGGCTGAAGCTGACCGACGACCAGGAAGTGGCGATCGAGGCGCTGATGCGCTCGGACCTGTCGGGCGCCATGGTCGCATCGAACCGCCTCGGCCGGGCCAGCCGGATGGAAGATGCCACCGGCCGCTATATCGAGGCCGCGAAGGCCAGTTTCCCCAAAGGCCGCAGCCTGGAGAAGCTGCGCATCGTGGTCGATTGCGCCAATGGCGCGGCCTATCGCGTGGCGCCGACGGTGCTGTGGGAACTGGGGGCGGAAGTGGTGGCCGTGGGCACGTCGCCGGACGGGTTCAACATCAACAAGGATTGCGGCAGCACGGCACCCAAGCGCCTCGCGGAGATGGTGCGCGAACGCCGCGCCGACCTCGGGATCGCGCTGGATGGCGATGCAGACCGGCTGGTGCTGGCCGATGAGCAGGGGCAGATCGTCGATGGCGACCAGATTTTGGCGCTGGTCGGGCAGTCCTGGGCGAAGAAGGGGCGACTGACCGGCGGCGCCGTGGTCGCCACGGTGATGTCCAACCTTGGCCTGGAACGCTACCTGGCGGGCATCGGCCTGGGGTTGAAGCGCAGCAAGGTGGGTGACCGCTATGTCAGCGAGATGATGCGCGAGGCCGGTTGCAACATCGGCGGCGAACAATCGGGGCACCTGATCCTGTCCGACCTCGGCACCACCGGCGATGGGCTGGTCGCGGCGTTGCAGGTGCTGGCCGCGCTGGTCGAGGAGGACCGGCCGGCGAGCGAGGTCTGCCGCCGATTCGAGCCGCTGCCGCAGCGCCTGGTGAATGTGCGCCATTCCGGCCGGTCGCCGCTTAACGACGCGCCGGTCAAGGCCGCCATCGCCGCCGCCGAGGCCCGTCTCGGCGCCCGGGGGCGCGTGCTGATCCGCACCAGCGGCACCGAACCGCTGATCCGCGTGATGGCCGAGGCCGAGGACGAGGGCATGGTCGAGAGCATCGCCGGCGAACTGGCCGACACAATCCGCGCCGCCGCGGCGCAGGGGACGAAGGATGCCGCCGAATGAGTCTGGGACGGGTTCTGATCTGCGCCGGGTCTGACAGCGGCGGCGGCGCCGGCATCCAGGCCGATATCAAGACCTGCACCGCGTTCGGCGCCTATGCCGCGACCGCCATCACCGCGCTGACGGCGCAGGACACGCACGGCGTCCAGGCGGTGATCGGCGTGGACCCGGATTTCATCCGGTTGCAGATGCGGATGGTGCTGCGCGACATCGGCGCGGATGCAATCAAGACCGGCATGCTGGCCGATAGCCCGACGATCGAGGCAGTTTGCGACGCGCTGGCATCCGATGCGCGGGGCATCCCGCTGGTGGTCGATCCGGTGATGGTCGCCAAGGGCGGGCACCCGCTGCTGGCGCAGGCGGCGGTGGCGACGCTGAAGGCCCGGCTGCTTCCATTGGCCAGCGTCATTACCCCCAACATCCCCGAAGCCGAGGCGCTGGCGGGCCTGGCGATACCGGATTTGGCGGCGATGCACGCGGCGGCCCGGGCGCTGCTGGCGCTGGGCGTGCCGGCGGTGCTGCTCAAGGGCGGGCATATGGAGGGTGAGACGCTGGTCGATCTGCTGGCGACGGCGGACGGGATCGAGGCCTTCTCCTCCCCCCGCATCGCCACCACCAGCACCCATGGCACCGGCTGCACCCTGGCCAGCGCCGTGGCGGCGGGGCTGGCGCAGGGGATGGGGCTGCGCGATGCGGTGGTGCGCGGCCGCCGCTACGTCGCGGCCGCCATCGCCGCGGCACCGGGGTTGGGCGGCGGGCATGGGCCGCTGGATCATACGGTGACGGTGGACAGGGCGCGGTTCGGCTAGAGCGGGCCTTCCGGGGACGCCGTCCCCTCAAACGCTGCTGCCAAGGGCCGGCGGGCCATTGAAGCCCGCAGTATCCGGCGACGCAAAGGGAGAGGCGTCAAGGGTCCCCTTACGCGTTTCCCTGCAGCCGAACCCGCAACGGGCGGCTCAAACGGCTATGCGCTGCAGCGCAATCACATTGCCCCCCTTGGCCTTGCGCGCACGCAGCCAGTCGCGCAGATCGGGCGCGGCCATGGCCCGCGCGTAAAGCCAGCCCTGGCC
>JBBRWI010000099.1:0-13861 GCA_038249305.1 Acetobacterales bacterium | reverse complement strand
GGCAAACGCCTAGAGCACGATCGATCCAAGTGGATCGATCTCGTGCTCTAGAAGCCGTTGAATCTAGAGCAAGAAATCGGATCAGATGATTCCATCTGATCCGATATTGCTCTAGCGTCTCAAGAAAAGGTCAGCGACCACGGCGTAGGACGGCTGGCACTTCGCCGCCGCCTTCGGATGCGCCGCCGTCGCGGAAGTCCTGGTCGCGCCAGCCGCGATCCTTGCGGGCGTCCGCGGCTGGGCGCACCGGCGCGCCACGCGGCGCATCGGGACGGCGCGCGGGGGCATGCCCCGCGGGTGCGGCCGCGCGGCGCGGATCGCGCCCGCGATCGCCGCCCCCACCATTCCGCTGCTGCTCACCACCGCGCCCCTGTGGCCTGCCCTGGCCACGCGGTGCGGGCTTGGGCACCGGCGCGCCCGGCAGCGGCACATCGCCCGAAGCGGGCACCTGCTGGCGGGTCAGTTTCTCGATCGCGCGCAGCAGCGAGATGTCGTCGGGGCTGACCAGCGCCACCGCCTCACCAGACGCCCCCGCGCGCGCGGTGCGGCCGATGCGGTGAACGTAGGTTTCCGGCACTTCCGGCAGGTCGTACTGGATCACATGGGTGACGCCCGGCACGTCGATGCCGCGGGCGGCGATATCGGTCGCGACCAGCACCGGCGCGGTGCCGGCCTTGAAGGCTGCCAGTGCCTTTTCACGCTGGCTCTGGCTGCGGTTGCCGTGGATGGCATTGGCCTGGATGCCGTCCTGCTCCAACTGCTTCACGATGCGGTCGGCACCGTGCTTGGTGCGGCTGAACACCAGCACGCGGCCGACGCCCTCACCGACCAGAAGGGCGGACAGAGCCGCACGCTTGCCGTCGCGGCCGACGTGGATGACCCGCTGCTCCACCCGTTCGGCCGTGGTGGCGACCGGGGCGACCGAAACGCGCACCGGTTCGCGCAGCATT
Organism: Acetobacterales bacterium; assembly: GCA_038249305.1. Classification (GTDB taxonomy): domain Bacteria; phylum Pseudomonadota; class Alphaproteobacteria; order Acetobacterales; family Acetobacteraceae; genus Humitalea. The sequence goes on along the minus strand of JBBRWI010000099.1, from coordinate 12,911 downwards.
TCGGCAGCCAGTCGGTCGATCTCGACCGGCATGGTCGCGCTGAAGAACAGCGTCTGCCGGGCGGCCGGCACACGGGCGACGATCTTGCGGGCCGCAGGCAAGAAGCCGCGGTCGAGCATCTGGTCGGCTTCGTCGAGCACCAACGTGGTCACATGGTCCAGGCGCAGATTGCCCTGCCCCATATGGTCCATCAGCCGGCCTGGCGTTGCGACCAGGATATCGACACCGGCCAGCAAGGCGCGCTTTTGCGGCCCCTCCGGCACGCCGCCGAAAACCACCGCGTGTGTCAGCCCGGTGTGGCGGGCGTAGGACTTCAGTTCGGCCGCGATCTGCGACGCCAATTCGCGGGTCGGCGACAGGATCAGTGCTCGGCAGCCACCGCGCGGCGGCCGGCCGCCCTGGTTCAGCAGGCGATGCAGCAGCGGCAAGCCAAAGGCGGCCGTCTTGCCGGTGCCAGTCTGGGCAATGCCCAGTACGTCACGCCCGGCGAGTGCGGCCGGGATGGCCTGGGCCTGGATCGGGGTTGGCACGACGAAGCCGACGTCGGCCACGGCGCGCATAAGGGGTTCGGCCAGGCCGAGGGAGGCGAAGGTCACGGGTTCGGTCACGAGGATCCTGTCGGCCACACCAAAGCGGTGCGGCACGTGCGGCAACCCAAGCGTGGTGCGGGGCGGCAGCGGGGTGATGGGCCGCCACCCCCGAGAAAGGGGCCCCATCCGGAGAGCCCCGACCCATTCATCTGGGTATCGCAGGGCGTCCGATCACGCGATGGGCGCGGCATGGGCGGGATGAACCCCGCCAACACAGCGGTGTATGGCAGCATGGCTGCCGTTTCGCAATTTAAAAATCCTATCCGCGCGACAGCACCAGAAGATGTGCCGCCAACGCCACATCGGCGGCGACCGCTTCGGCCCGGGCATCGGCCTCGGCATCCACGCCCCAGAATTCCTGCTGGAAGGCTTCGTCGATCCTGGCCAGGGCCAGCGCCTCGGCGACCGGCAGCCGCGCCCCGACCAGCGCCAGCCCCAACACCAGGCTACCAAGGGCGGGGACGATGATGCCCATGGCGGCGAGACTCCAGGCATCTTCGACCGCCAGGGCCGCATGCAGCGCGGCGAGCGCAGCGGGGTCCTGCGCCACCGGCATGACGCCCTGGGTGACGCGCAGCCGCGCGTCCAGCGTCTCAGCCGCCCAATCCAGCAGCGGGTCCCAGGCGGCGGCCTGCCGGGCGGCCAGCCGATGATCCTCGGCGCGGTAGCACAGCAGGTCGGTCGCGCCATAGGCGGCCAACGCCGCGGCCACCGGCGCCGGGTCGGGCGCGATGCGGCCCTGCGCGGTGCCGACCAGACGCGTCAGCGGCAGCGAATCCCAGGTGAACTCGGCGGCCACCCCCTGCCATTCGGCGGCGATGGCGGTGGCCATGGGGTGCCCGGGCACCGACAGCGCGCCGCCACCCGGCAGCCGCATCGGCCGGCCGTCGAGGGCCAGGCCGAAGCCGCCGGGCATGGAGGTCACCTCGGCCTTGGTCCAGAAGCGTTTCATGCCGCGCCGCTTAGACGGCCCTCAGCGCCCCAGCAACCCGCGCAGGATATCCTGGGTCGTCGGGCGCGACGCGGGTTCGGCCGCAGCCTCACGCGGCCCCGGCACTGGCCCCGGCACTGGCCCCGGCACTGGCCCCGCGCGGCCGCCGCGCGCCGTGGTCATGGCCGCGGCGCAATCGGGCAGGGCGGTCGCCGGGCCGGACAATTCCTCGGCCAGCGCGCCAAGCCGCCGGTCGGGGGTGCGCTGCAGCGACAGCAGCGCGCCCAGCGCCCCCGCGGCCGCGCCGCGCGCATCCACCTGGCCAACCCGGGGGGCCGCCAGGGTGCCGACCACACCGACCGGACCGCGCACCGCGACCTGGCCAATCCGCAGGTCGGGCAGCAGCCGCAGGTTCAGTGCCTCATCGGCCAGCCCGATCGTGCCGGTCCCGCCCAGCCGACCGAGGGCGCCTTCGATCAGCAGGGTCTCGATCCGCGCCGCCCCGTCACCCGCGCGCAGGCGCAGCGCGGTACAGCGCTGGGCGATGCCATCGGGCGGCATGCCCCCCGGCAGCAACAGCGACAGCAGCGCCGGCGGAATCCCCGCGACCATCGCCGGTTCCAGCCGGCCGCCGAGCATCGCCAGCCCCAGGTGCCCGGTCGCGCCGGCCAGCCAGCCGCGCAGATCGCCGGCGGGGCCGGCCAGGTCCAGGTCGATTTCCAGCGGCCCGGACAGCCGGCGCGGCAGGCCGTAAGCGGCCTCGAACACCGCCGTGTCCAAGGCATCGCTGCGCATGCGCAGGGCAAGCCTGGCTGGCGCCGCCGTCGCCGCGACGCGCAGCGCAACACGGCCCCCGGGCAACGTGACGGCAAACGGGTCGAGCGTGCCGGTGCCGGTGCCGAAGTCGGCGCGCAGATCCAGGTCGCGATACGTCACCCCGTCCAGGACCAGTTCGCCGACGCCGAGCCCCACCTGGCCCGCGGCGGGCAGGCTGGCGAGCCAGGCCATCGGCAGCGGCAGGTCCGGGATGGACCGCGCCGGTGCCGGCCCGGTTCGGGACCCAACTGGGGCCCCAACTGGGGACCGAGTTCGGGGCAACGGCGGCGCCACCAGCGGCGGCCTTGGTGCCGCCGGTGCGGCCGCCGCGGCGGGCGACGGCACCGCCATGGCGGCGATCACGGCGTCCAGGTCGAGCCGCCGGCCGCGCACCTGCCCCATCACCCGTGGCGGCGCGCCCGGCTGCCAAAGGGCCTCCCCCGCGAGGTCGCCCTCGGCGCTGTCCAGGCTGACGGGCGACAGGCGCAGCCCATCGCCGTCCGGCCGCACCCCGGCCTGCACGGTCACCGCGGTCAGCGCCGGAAGTGCCAGGCCCAAACGCCGCCCGGAGGTGCCGAGGTCGGCGGCGGTCAAGGCCAGCTCCACCAGGCCGGGGCGGCCGGTCGGCAGCAACAGGGCGTTGGCGGTGATGGCCAGGCCCTCTCCCTCGGCCGCCACGCGAAGCGGCCATTCGGCTGCCGGGCGACCCGGCCAGAAATGGGCGGCGGGGCCGCCGGTCATCTCCAGGGCAAGCCGCCCCTGGCCGATCCGCAGGCTGCCGGTGCCGGTCAGCGGTGCCTCCGGACTGTCGGCGGAAAGCCGCACCGCCTCCAGCCGCGCCGGGCCGTAATCGGCCCGGCCGATCGTAGCCCGCAGCGCGGTGAAGGCGGGGCCGGGGCGCAGCGTCGCGCTGAGGCTGACCTCCTCCATCGCCGGCCAGGCGGCGTCCTCCATCGCCGGCCAGGCGGCGGCGGCGGGCAGCAGCGGCACCAGCCGCGTCGTGCGGTCCATGCTGAGCGAGACGGTGCCCTCGGCGCCATCCCAGCGCAGCGGGCCGGGGGTGCTGCCGTCGAAGCGCAAGGTCATGCCCTCGGCCGCGGCCTCGGCGACCAGCGGCCAGGGCGTGGTGGCGACGCCGGCCTCGGCGGTCAGCCGCAGCGGTTGGCCGCGCCAGCGCGCCTCGGCCGAAAGCCGCGCGGCTGGGGCGTGCCAAATGGCGGTGACGATCTCGACCGTCTCACCCGCCGCCGCGACGCGGGCATCGGTCAAGACCAGGCTGTCCAGCCGGAAGGCAGGCGCGCGAGGCGCGCTGGGACCGCCTGGGGCCGCCGGGGCGGCCGGCGGACGGTTGCGCGCAAAAATCCAGTTCTGCCTTTCGAGCAGCAGGTCGGCGCCGCTCAGCCGCAGCGCGGCGATGACCACCTGCCCGCGCAGCAGCGGCCACAGCGCGACCTCCGCCTCGGCCCGGCGCAGGGTCAGCATGTCGGGGCGGGTCCCGCCGGGCAGGTTGGCCAGCGCGACGCCTTCGGCGGCGACCGCCAGCCGGGGGAACAGGGTCAGCCGCAGCGGGCCGTCGATGGTGACGCTGCGGCCGGTGGCGCGCGCCGCTTCCGCCAGCAGCCGTGGGCGCAGGCTGTCGGGGTCGAAGGCCAGCATCAGCCAGGCGGCGGCCCCGGCCAGCAGCACGGCGGGCAGGGCCAGCAGGATCAGGGCCAGCAGGATCAGGGCGACACGCTTGCGGCTCATGTGGCGCATATGGGGGCTCCCGGGCCGAGGCACCCGCGCCGCTCAGGCACTCCGGCGCGGCTTGTGGGTGCGCGGCGCCTCGAAGCCGAAGTAGGTGAAGGTTTCCGCCATATGCGAGGGCAGCGGCGCCTCGACCTCCAGCGTGCCGCCCATCGGATGCGGCAGCTTGATACCGCGGGCGTGCAGGTGAAGCGCGCCGGGCAGGCCCTCGATATGCGCCGCCGCCGCGCCGTACTTGCCGTCGCCCAGGATCGGCGCGCCCAGGGCCTCCAGGCAATGCACCCGCAACTGATGGGTGCGGCCGGTCAGGGGTTTCAGTTCCAGCCAGGCGGCGCGGTGGCGCACCACATCGAGCGTACGGAAGTCGGTCACCGCGCGGATGCCCTCCGGCGCGCGGGCGCCGGGTTCCTCGGGGTCGGCGACGGCGGCGGTCATGCGTTCGCCGCGGGCGCCGGGGGCTTTCATCAACGGCATTTCGATGCGCCCTTCGGGTGGCACCGGCTGGCCGACGACGACGGCCCAATAGGTCTTTTCCGCATCCCGCCCACGGAAGGCGGCGGCGAGTTTCGCGGCCGACCCCGCGGTGCGCGCCAGCAGCAGCACGCCGGAGGTGTCGCGGTCCAGCCGATGCACCAGGCGCGGCCGGTCCTCGGCGTCGAATTGCAACGCATCCAGCAGCCCGTCGAGGTGTTTGGTGATGCCAGGGCCGCCCTGCACCGCCAGCCCATGCGGCTTGTCGATCGCGATCACATGGTCGTCGCGATACAGCACCATGCGCTGCAAGTCCTTGGCAACGCGGTCATCGATGGGGCGCGGCGCGGCCTTGGGGGCCTGGCCCTCGGGCAGCGGCGGCACGCGCACCACCATGCCGGTGGCCAGGCGGTCATTCGCCTCGGCCCGCTTGCCATCGACGCGCACCTGGCCGGTGCGCAGCATTTTCTGCAACGCGCCCTGGGTCAGTTGCGGGAAGTGGCGGCGGAACCAGCGGTCGAGGCGGGTGTCGGCGTCGTCGGCGCGAACGGTGAGGGTCTGGATCGTCACGGGCGGCGCCCCTGTCGGCTGTCGGCGTACATGGCGTCCTTGCAATCGCTTCCAAACCCTGCTGCGCGGCAGGGGCGTTTCGGACGAATGGGGTGGGTCCGGCCGGGCGTGGGGCGCAGCATCCCCCATGGCTTGGCGCAACATACACCGGAATGCCGAGGCCGGGGGGCAAAATCGCGGCCGGTGGTCACGAAGCGCTAACCGATCGCGGCCCACCTTCGCCTCGGCATGATCCGGCATGGGGCCGGGTTGGGAGCCGGGTCGGGGAGGCAGCCGCCGATGAAGATTGCGTATGAGGACAGTGGGGAGGCTTTCGTTTCGGCCTACGAGCCCGGCGACATGGTGCTCCTGCGGGCGGATGAGACGGGGCCCTTCGCCTTTGGCCGCGCCGGTGACTGGGGGCGGGTGACCGCCTTCGATGGCAGGACGGGCCACGTCTGCATCACGGTCGCGGGGTATTCGCAACCGAAGGGCAGCACGGTGGCGTCGCTGTCGGACATCCCACGCCGCATCCTGCAACCCTGCGACAAGGCCGGCAAGCCGGTTCCGCTGAAGCGCCACATCCACATGGCCCTGGCCGGACGCGCGCGGCTGTAGCGCGGCTTTAGCGCGGCTGCCGCCGGGCGGCGTTTGCCTTCGGCGTCATCGGGCGCCTCGGATCGGCTACATCCCGCCGATGTAGTTCGGCCCGCCGCCGCCTTCCGGCGTGCACCAGTCGATGTTCTGCTCGGGGTCCTTGATGTCGCAGGCTTTGCAGTGGACGCAGTTCTGCGCGTTGATCACGAGGTGCGGTGTCGCCGTGTCGGTCCCCATTGCCTCATACACCCCGGCTGGGCAGTAGCGGCTTTCGGGGCTGGCGAAACGGGCCCAGTTCACCGCCGTCCAGGTCTCCACATTGCGCAGTTTCAGATGCGCCGGCTGGTCTTCCGCATGGTTGGTGTTCGACAGGTAGACCGATGACAGGCGGTCGAAGGTCAGCACCCCGTCGGGCTTGGGGTAGGCGATGCGCGGGCTGTCGGCGGCGGGCCGGGTGACGGTGTGGTCGGCGTGGTGCGTCAGCGTCCAGGGCGAGCGGCCGCGGGTGACATAGGTCTCGAAGGCCGCGTTGATCATGCCCCCCCAAAAACCGAACTTGGCGAAGCCGGGCCGGATGTTGCGGACGGCGTGCAGTTCTTCCCAGGCCCAGGATGTCCGGAGCGCGATCGGGTATTCGTTCAGCACCGGCGGGGCCGCATCGCCGGCCGCCAGGCCCTGCGCCGCCGCTTCCGCCGCCAGCATCCCGGATTTCATCGCGGTATGCGTGCCCTTGATCTTGGCGACGTTCAAGAAGCCCGCGTTGCAGCCGATCAGCACGCCGCCCGGAAAGGTCAGCTCGGGGATCGCCTGCAAGCCGCCTTCGTTCAGCGCGCGGGCGCCATAGGCGATGCGCTTGCCGCCCGCCAGCATCGGCGCGACGGCGGGATGGGTCTTGAAGCGTTGCATTTCCTCGAAAGGGGAAATCCACGGATTGGCGTAATCCAGCCCGACGACGAAGCCGACGCTGACCAGGTTCTCGCCGAACATATAGAGCCAGGCGCCGCCATAGGTGTCCGACGCCAGCGGCCAGCCCACCGAATGCCAGATGAAGCCGGGCCTGTGCTGGGCCTGGGGGATTTCCCAGACTTCCTTGATGCCGAGGCCATAGGTCTGCGGGGCGGCCTCGGCCCGCAGGTTGAAGCGGGTTTCCAACTGCTTGGTCAGCGATCCCCGGCAGCCCTCCGCAAACAGCGTGTAGGTGGCGCGCAATTCCATGCCCGGCTGGAAGTTCAGGCCTTCTTCGCCATTCTTGCCGATGCCCATGACGCCGGCGACGACGCCCCGCACGCGGTCCTCCTCGATGATCGTCTCCGAAGCGGCGAAGCCCGGGTAGATCTCGACGCCCATCGCTTCGGCCCGCGCCGCCAGCCAGCGGCAGACATTGCCCAGGCTGACCACGTAATTGCCGTGGTTGTGCATCGCCGGCGGGGTCGGCAGCGTGATGGCGCGCGTCGCGGTCAGGAACACGAAGCGGTCGTCGCCGGCCGGGGTCGCGAGGGCCGGCGGATCGTCGCGCCAATCGGGGATCAACTCGTCCAGCGCCCGGGTTTCGATCACCGCACCCGAAAGGATATGGGCGCCGACCTCACCGCCTTTCTCCACGACACAGACCGCGGCATCGGGGGCCAACTGCTTCAGCCGGATGGCGGCGGCGAGGCCGGCCGGACCGGCGCCGACGATGAGCACGTCAAAACCCATGCTTTCGCGGTCAGCCATGTTGGTCCTGTCTCCTTGCGTCGCCCCGGATGTAGGGCCGCTGCGCCCGATGCGGAAGGCGCCCGGCCTTGCAGTGCCGGACCGCCTGGGCCGATACAGGCGCAATGGACCAGGACGCGAGCGCCGCCCTTCTTGCCGCACTGCGTTGCCAGGTGGATTGGGGTGCCGATGAGGCAATGGCGGCGACCCCGGCGCCGCTGGCCCAGCGCGTGCCGCTGCCGGTCGCGCGCTGGCTGGCGGGTGCGGCGCCCGCCGCCCCCGCCCTGCTGGTCGCCCGCCCGGCGCCGGCGCCGCCCGCCGGCTTCGCCCCGGCCACGATCACCACCGCTGCCCTGGCCGAGGCCGCCGCCAGCCTTGACGCGCTGCGTGCCGCCATCGCCGGCTTCGACGGGTCGGAACTGCGCGAAACCGCGACCAACATGGTTTTTTGCGACGGCACCCCGGACGCCGGGTTGATGCTGATCGGCGAGGCCCCGGGCGCCGACGAGGACCGCGAGGGCCGCCCCTTCGTCGGCCAGTCCGGGCGGTTGCTCGACCGGATGCTGGCCTCGGTCGGGCTGCACCGTGCGCGGGATTTCTATGTGACGAACATCCTGCCCTGGCGCCCGCCCGGCAACCGCACGCCGACCGAAGCGGAGATCACGCTGTTCCTGCCCTTCGTCCTGCGCCACATCGCCCTGGTGCGGCCGCGCCACCTGCTGCTGCTGGGCGGCACGGCTGCCAAGGCTTTGCTGCGCGGGCGCGACGGCATCATGAAGATGCGGGGCCGCTGGCATGAGATCGCGGTGGACGGCCTCGGTCCGCTGCCGGTGCTGCCGACCTTGCACCCCGCCTATCTGCTGCGCAGCCCCGCCGCCAAGCGTGAGGCCTGGGCCGATCTGGTCCTGCTGCGGCGGCGGCTTGATGGCCGGGGCTGACGCTTATTTGCGTCAACTGCGCCTTGCAACTCGCTGATTCCGTGAACGCCGTCTCATTTTACGGAAATCATCGCCAAGATTCAGCTTGCGCCTGTCGTTAACCCGTCGCTAACCGAACCCCGCCATGTGTGCATCCCGCCCCTTGGCCCGGCGCCATCACCGCTCCTTCGTCATGGGAATGGTCCTTGGCGCCACGCTGATCCTGGGGGTTGCCGCCCCCGGCCAGGCGCAAAGGGCTACCGAGCAAGCATCCAGCCAGGGTGCCCGATCCGCGACGCAGCGGCCCGGGCCGACGTTGTCCAACGCCCAGCCCCGCGCCCAGGCCACTGAGGTCGCCGCCGCGCGCACCCCGGCGGCCAGGACGCGCGCCCCGCAGGCGGATGCCCGCCGTGGCGCGGACCGGCCAGTTGGTCGTGACGTCGCGCCGCGCGCGCGCTTCGCCACCGCCTCGGCCGCCGCGCCGTTCCTGCTGCCGGACGCCGGGGGCCTGTTCGAGACCGCCGCCGCCGCGCCGCCGCGCCCGGTCGCCCGCAATGCCGTGGCCGGGTTGCCGCAACCGCTGGCGCCGTCCGACGCCGCCCGCCTGGTGCGGGTGTTCGACATGCAATCGCGTGGCGACCTGGCCGGCGCCGCGCGCGAAGCGGAAAGGCTGGATGACCGCCGCCTGATGTCGCACGTCCAGTCCGATCGCTGGCTGCGCGCCCCTCACTCGGCGCCGCTGCCCGAGGTCCAGGCCTGGCTTGCCGACAATCCGGACCACCCCGACGGGCCGGCGCTGCATGCCGTGCTGCTCCGACGCCAGCCCCGCGCGGCGGCGCCGGCGCCAGCACCGATGCCGGACATGCTGGCGATGGCCGCCGCCATCGCGCCCGAGGACCGCGCCCCGCCCGCGCCCGCCATGGCGCGCAACCCCGGCCTGGAACGCGCGGTGCGGGAGCGGGCGCGGGATGGCGATGCCTCCGGCGCGCTGCAGATGATCGCCCGCGCCCGCGGTCTCGCACCCGACGCGGCCGCCCTGCTGCAAGGCGAGGTGGCGCTGGTCCTGTTTCAGAACGGGCAGGACGAGGCCGCGATGGCCCTGGCGATGGACGCCACGCGCGGCGCGCCGGGCCATGGCGGGCCGGCCTTCGTCGCCGGGCTGGCGGCTTTCGCCATGGGCCGGGCGGACCTTGCCATCCCGTATTTCGAGACCACGGCCCGTGCCGACCTGGCGCCCCCGTCGTTGCGCGCCGCCGGCGCCTATTGGACCGCGCGATCGGTGGTGCGGGCCCGTCGGCCGGGGCAGCACATCGCCTGGCTGTTGCAGGCGGCGCAGGAACCCCGGACCTTCTATGGCCTGCTCGCCCGCCGCGCGCTCGGCCTCGCCCCTGGCTTTGCCTGGGACAATGACGTGGCCGGTGAAATGGAAGCCCGGGCGCTGGCCGAAACCGCCAGCGGCTGGCGGGCGCTGGCGCTGTTGCAGATCGGCCAGCGCGATCGGGCGGAGGCCGAATTGCGCCGGCTCTGGTCGGTCGCCGCCGGCAACCCGGCCCTCGGGCGGGCGATGCTGGCCGTGGCGTCGCAGGCGAACATGCCGGAACTCGCCGCGCAGTTGGCGTCGGTGGTGCAGGGGGCGGATGGGCGGCCGCGCGATTTCGCCCGCTTCCCGATCCCCCGGCTGGAACCCCTGGGCGGCTACCGGGTCGATCCGTCGCTGCTCTATGCGCTGGCGCGGCAGGAGAGCAATTTCGAACCCGGCGCCATCAGCTCGGCCGGCGCCCGCGGATTGATGCAGCTGATGCCGGCGACCGCCGCCTATGTGGTGGGCGACCCGTCCCTGCGCGGGCGCGGCGGGCACCAGCGGCTGCACGATCCGGCCTTCAGCCTGGAAGTCGGCCAGCGCTACCTGCACTATTTGACCACCCACAGCGCGGTGGAGGGCGATCTGCTGCGGCTGCTCGCCTCCTACAACGCCGGCCCGGGGAATGTCGGGCGCTGGACGACGCACGGGCGTCACCGCGACGACCCGTTGCTGTTCATCGAAAGCATTCCGGCAGCGGAAACCCGCGGTTTCGTCCAGCGGGTGATGGCCTATTCCTGGATCTATGCCAGCCGGCTCGGCCTGCCATCGCCCAGCCTGGACCGGCTGGCGGAAGGGCGTTTCCCGCGTTTCGCGACGCCCGAGGAAGTGCAGCGCATGCTGTCGCGCAGCCAGCGGGTGGCGATGAACTGAACCTGGGCTTATGACGGGCGGCATGAAGATCCCCGCTCTGCCCTTCACCGTCACCGACTGGGCGATGGTCCCCGAAACCACCCATGCGGGCGATGCCGGCCAGGCGGTGTGGCGCACGCTTGAGGTCGGCGACCTGCGCGTGCGCATGGTCACCTATTCCCCCGGCTACGTCGCCGACCACTGGTGCGACCGCGGCCATGTGCTGACCGTGCTGGAGGGTGTGCTGGACACGGAGTTGCGCGACGGGCGCCGCTTCACCCTGACCGCCGGCATGAGCTATCGCGTGTCGGACCACGGCGATGCCGCGCACCGGTCATCGACCGTGACCGGCGCGCGGCTGTTCATCGTCGATTGAGGATTGTCGCGCCATGCCGATCGATGACTCCCGCAGCTTCCTGCCCGTCGCCATCGCGATCCTGACGGTCAGCGACACCCGCGACCTGGCCTCCGATCGGTCCGGCGACACGCTGGCCGCGCGTGTCGAGGGGGCGGGGCACAGGCTGGCCGACCGCAAGATCTTGCGGGACGAGGCGGATGTCATCGCAGCCCAGCTGCGCGCCTGGATCGCCGACCCCACGATCGATTGCGTCATCACCACGGGCGGCACCGGCATCACCGGCCGCGACGTCACGCCGGAAGCCTTCTCGCGTGTGCTGGAAAAGGAAATCACCGGTTTCGGTGAATTGTTCCGGATGCTGTCCTACGCCAAGATCGGCACATCGACGATCCAGTCGCGTGCGATCGGCGGGGTGGCGGGGGGCACGTATCTGTTCGCGCTGCCAGGCAGCACGGGTGCGGTGAAGGATGCCTGGGACGATATTTTGCGGTGGCAGTTGGACGTGCGGCACCGGCCCTGCAACCTGGTCGAGTTGATGCCGCGCCTGCAGGAACATCTGCGTCAGGGCTGACGCATCGCCCGGTAATCTTCGGCCGTATCCACGTCGCGCAAGGATCGCAGCAGCGCGATGCGCCGACCGGTGAAATTGGCGATGGTGTCGCCGAGCGCGTGCTCGCTGCTCCAGCGCACAACACCGAACGGCCGCGCCGGGCGACGGGGTCCGAGGCCGACCAGCCAGTAGCCGCCATCCTCGGCCGGCCCGAACACCGCATCCGCCCGGCCCAAAGCGCGGAACGCGGCGGCCACGTCGGCCGCGCCGATCGCGGGAATATCCGACCCCACGATGACGACACGGCGATGCGGCCGGGTCGCCCGATCCATCCGCTGGCCGAGGTCGCCGTGCCCCTGGTCGCGCAGGCGCAGCCGGCGGCGCAGCGCCATATGCGCGCCATCGGGCGTGGTGCAGACGATCGTGCGCCAACGCGGATCAAAGGCGGCCGCGCGCAGCACCGCATCCAACTGGCCGACATAGAAACGCAGCGCGGCGCGCGCCCCGATGCCCTTGGCGAGGCGCCGCTTCACCGCCCCCAGGCGCGGCGCGCGGGCGAAGACCAGCAGGACGGGGCGGCGGTCGGTCATGGGCGTCAGCCGTACCAGCGCGCCAGGCGGGTCGTCGAGACTCCGAGCCGCCACAGTGCCAGCAGCATCAGGTTGCGCGCCGGCCGCGCCCACCAGCCGTCGCGACGGTAGCGTGCGGCCGAGGTCACGGCGCCGATCGGCAGCGCCACGATGCGGTCGCGGCCGAGGCGGCGGATCAGGTCCACATCCTCCATCAAGGGCAGCGGCGCGATGCCGCCGACCGCCGCCAGGGTGCGGCGTGCGACCAGCAAACCCTGGTCGCCGTAGGGCAGGCGCCAGACCCGGCAGCGCCAGGCGACCAGGCGTTCGATGCGACGCGCCTGCGGGGCAGGGTCATCGAGGATCAGGCGGAAGTATGCGGCGCGGCCGGCATTGGCGGGGTCGGCGATGAACGCCGCCACGGCCGCCGCCCAGCCCGGTTCCAGCCGCGTGTCGGCATGCAGCAGCAGCAGCCAGGGCGCAGAGGTGGCGGCGATGCCGGCGGCCAGTTGGCTGCCCCGTCCGCGCGGGGCCGTGATGACATGCGGCGCGGCGGTGCCGTCGGTGCTGCCGCCATCGACCACCACGACCTCGGCCGACGGGTTTTCCGTCAGCCGCGCCAAGACGCCGGGCAGGGTCGCGGCGGCGTTCAGCGCCGGGATCACGATGGCCAGAGTTCTTATATTGTTCTTGACGCTTGGGCCGGTCATATGGTCCAGTGCCTTGAACGAAAGGGGAACGCAGCCATGCCCGATGGCGGCCTGCACGAAGCTTCTCTTGCATCGCTCGGCGCCCGCAAGGGGCGTGGGGCGCTGGGCAATCCGGCGAACAGGTATGAACGCCAATCGGCGGTCGCCTGGGATGATGGCTGGGGCACGCTGGATGCGGCTTTTGCCGCGCCCGAGCCGCT
>JBBRWI010000098.1:0-13864 GCA_038249305.1 Acetobacterales bacterium | reverse complement strand
CCTGCGCGCTGCCGCCACCGCACCCTGCTCGGTTCCCTCCACACTGATCACCTCATGGCCCATGCCTGCGATGACGCGCGCCAGCAGCATGCCGATGATCACCTCGTCCTCGATGACAAGCACGCGCAACATGCAGCTTCTCCGGTTCCAGTCCATGCCCTCGTTGACCCGGGGCTTTGGGCAGCGCGGCCGCGGCGCCACGCGACCGCCTGCCCAGCCCGCGTGGCTGCCGCCATACCGCCCCAACGCTTATCCTCACATGGTGCGTGTGGCGGCGCCAGTGGCGGGATTGCTACATAGGTAGCGGAGACCGCGCCATCCTAATTCCCGTTTCCAGGATTCGGAACATTCCGAGAGCCTGGAGCGGCACGACCGCGACAAAAGCGTCGCGGGCGATCGCCATCGTGCTAGCATACTTCATCTGGATTGCGCCCGAAGCAGGAGGATGCCGTCTCGCAGCCACCACAGTCCCCGCCCGGCGGGTCTGCGCTCATCGTCGCCATCGGCGCCTCGGCCGGTGGCATAGAAGCGTGTCGGCATTTCCTCGATGCGCTGCCAAGTTCAACCGGCTGTGCCTTCATCCTCGTGCAGCACCTCGACCCCACCCATGAAAGCCTTCTGGTTCCACTGCTGGCGAAGCATACCGCGCTTAGGGTGACGCAAGCCAGCGATGGCGTGGTCGTCGCGGCAGAGCACCTCTACATCATTCCGCCCGGCAAGGCACTCGCGGTGCGCGACGGGCGGCTGGTGGTCTTGGTGCCGACCGAGCGGCATGGGGCGCGGCTGCCCTTCGATATCCTGTTGCGATCGCTGGCAGCCGGCGCGGCCCCGGTCCGTGACATGGCCGTGGTGCTCTCCGGCACCGGGGAGGACGGCACGCGAGGCGCCCTTGCGCTGCGGGCGGCCGGCGGCTTCGTCATCGCCCAACTCCCGTCGGAGGCGGGCTTTGACGGCATGCCCGGCACCGCCATCGCTGCCGGCGCCGTGGATCTCATTCTGCCCGTCGCTGCGATGCCGGCGGCGCTGCTGCACCAGTCGCGCCAGCCCGTGAGTGCCAGGGAAGATCGCCTGGCGGATATCGTGGCGCTGCTGCGCGAAAAGACCGCGATGGATTTCAGCCTCTACAAACCCGGCACGATGCGCCGCCGCATCGAACGCCGCATGGGCCTTGCCGGCAAGGCGGGGCTCGATGATTATCTGAAATTGCTCGCGGATGACGCCGTGGAAGCCGTGAAACTGGCCAAGGACCTTCTGATCCATGTGACCAGCTTCTTTCGCGACCCGGAGGTCTTTGCCCTGCTGGCCGAGCAGGTCATCCCGGCGCTGATTGCCGCGCATCCCGCCGATCGACCGCTGCGCATCTGGGTCGCCGGTTGCAGCACGGGTGAGGAAAGCTGGACCCTGGCGATGCTGTTCTCCGAGGCGCTTCGCGCCGCCAGGCAGGACATCCGGTTGCAGATCTTCGCCTCCGACAAGGATGCGGAAGCGGTGGCGACGGCGCGTCGGGCGCGCTACCCGGCCAGCATCGAGACCGCCGTGTCGGCCGAGCGACTGGCACGCTTCTTCACACACGAAGATGGGGCCTGGCAGGTGACCAGCAACCTGCGTTCGCTGGTGGTCTTCACCGTGCAGGATGTGCTGGTGGACCCCCCCTTCTCGCGGATCGATTTCGTCTCCTGCCGCAATCTGCTGATCTACCTTAAGCCGCAGGCGCAAGGGCGCGTCGCGGCGCAGTTCCGCTTCGCGCTGCGTCCGGGGGGCATCCTGCTGCTTGGCGGGTCGGAGTCGCTCGGCGCAGCCGAGGCGGCGTTCACGGTCGTGGCCAAGACCGAACGCGTTTGGCGGCGCAACGCCACCGATGCCGCGACCGATGACGGCCCGGGCCTGGCGGCGGTCCTCCCCAGGCCGCGCGCCGTCCCGCCAGCCCGCCCTGCGCGCCTGGCGGAGCTGTGCCGCCGGCTGTTGGAGCAGCACCACGGAACTGCCGCTGTGCTGGTGGATGCACAGAACCACTGCCTGCACGCGACCGGCCGCACCGATCGCTACCTGCTGCACCCGCCGGGCGCCGCCACGCAGGACATTGTGGCGATGGCGCGGCCCGCCCTGCGGGCGCGGCTACGCAGTGCGATGGCCGCGGCCCGCGCGCCGGGACAAGCCTTCGCGCGCGACACGGACGGAACGCCGCTTCTGGAAGTGCGCCAGTTGATCGACAACGGCGAGGCGTTGCTTCTGGTCTGCTTCATCGAGCCCACGCCCGCCGCGACGCCGCCCGGCGCCCGCGCCAAGGCCGATGAGCGGCCACGCGTGGCGATCCTGGAACGCGAACTGGAAACGACGCGCGCCGAACTGCATGCCGCCATCAAGGACCTGGAACGCAGCGCGGAAGAACAGCGCGCGGTGAGTGAGGAAGCGCTCTCGGTCAACGAGGAATTCCAGTCCACCAACGAGGAACTGCTCACCTCCAAGGAGGAGCTTCAGTCGCTCAACGAGGAACTGACCGTGCTGAACGGCCAGCTACAGGAGACGCTGGAGAGCAGCCGCACCACATCGAACGACCTGCAGAACGTGCTCTACAGCACCGAACAGGCGACCGTCTTCCTCGACCCGGAGCTGCGTATTCGTTTCTTCACGCCGGCGATGCGCGCGGTGTTCAGCGTGCTGCCGGGCGATGTTGGGCGGCCGCTGGCCGATCTGCGTTCGCTGGCAACCGATACCACGCTGCTGGAGGATGCCGCGGCGGTGCTGGCCGGCGCATCGCCCCGCATGCGGGAGATCAGTACATCGGATGGCATCTGGTTCAGCCGCCGGGTGCTGCCCTATCGCGCGCAGGGCTCGGGGGTGGCGGGCGTCGTCATCACCTTCGTGGACATCACCGCGCGCCGGCGTACGGCCGCGCTGCTGGAAGAGGCGACACGCCGCGCCGAACAGGCGAGTGCCGCCAAATCTCGCTTCCTGGGTGCCGCCAGCCACGACCTGCGACAGCCCATGCAGACGCTGACGCTGATGCGCGACCTGTTGGCCAAGGTCGTCGAGGGTGACGAGGCGCGCGAGCTGGTGGGGATGCAGGAGCGCACGCTGACCGCGATGTCCGCCATGCTGGACACCCTGCTCGACATCAACCAGATCGAGACCGGAACCCTGAAGGCGGCGCCGGTCGACTTCTCCATCGGCCCGCTGCTGGCCCGGCTGCACAAGGAGTTCGGCTATCTCGCCACTGGACAGGGCCTCGAACTTCGTGTGGTGCCTTGCGAACGCAGCATTCGCAGCGACCCCCGGCTGCTGGAGCAGATGCTGCGCAACCTGCTGTCGAACGCGCTGAAATACACCCGGCAGGGCGGTATCCTGCTTGGCTGCCGGCGCCGCGGCGGGATGCTGCGCATAGAGGTCTGGGACACCGGCATCGGCATCCCCGAGAAGGACATGCAGGCCATCTTCGAAGAGTACCATCAGCTCGACAACGAAGCCCGGGAGCGCGACCGCGGGTTGGGGCTCGGCCTTTCGATTGTGCAGCAGCTCGCCGGATTGCTCGGGCATGGGTTGGACGTCCGCTCCAGGCTGGGACGCGGCTCGGTCTTCGCGATCACGGTGCCGATCTGCCTGCCGGCGGCCGCCATCGCTGCGCCGGGCGAGCCGACCGCCACCCCGAATCGCACCGGCGCCATGCTCGTGATCGAGGATGAGCCCGATGTGCGTGACCTGCTGGTGCGTGTCCTGACCGCGGAGGGCCATAGCGTCATCGCCGCGGCCGATGGGGAGGCGGCGCTGGCGATCGTCGCGCGCGGCGCCATCCGGCCGCAGATCATCCTGGCGGATTTCAATCTGCCCAAAGGCATGAACGGGCTGCGCCTGGCCGATCTGCTGCGCGAACGGCTGGGCTTGTCGGTGCCGGTCATCATCCTGACCGGCGACATCTCGACCGAGACATTACGCGACATCGGCACGCGCAACTATCTGCGGCTGCACAAGCCGGTGCGCACCGCTGAGCTTGCCGCCCTGTTGCAGCGCCTGCTTGGTGAGATGGGCGCGACGCCGCCCGCGGTGCTGCCGGCCGCCGGCACCACCATCCATGTGGTGGAGGATGATGCGCAGACGCGCGGTGCCCTGTTGCGCGTGCTGCAGGGCGAAGGCCAGATCGTGATCGGGCATGCCAGCGCCGAGGCCTTTCTCCTCGCCTACCAGGCCGGCGGCCAGGCCTGCCTGCTGGTGGATGCGCAACTGCCCGGCATGAGTGGCTTCGACCTGCTGACCCGGCTGCGCCAGGCAGGCGATCCGCTGCCCGCGATCATGGTCACAGGCTTCGGCGATATCCAGGCGGCGGTGCAGGCGATGCAAGCCGGTGCCTCCGACTTCATCGAGAAGCCGGCGCGCGCCGTCACGCTGCGCGCCGCGATCGACCGCGCGATGGCGCTGTCCCGCGATCGCGGCAAGCTGGTCGCCTGGCGCCAGCAGGCGGCCGACAGCGTGGCGGGCCTGACCGTCCGGCAGCGCGAGGTGATGACGCGGGTGCTGGCGGGCGAGCCGAGCAAGAACATCGCGGCCGACATGGGCATCAGCCAGCGCACGGTGGATACACATCGCGCCGAGATCATGCGCCGGACCGGCGCGAAATCCCTGCCCGCCCTGGCACGGCTGGCCCTTGCCGCAGAAGCCGCCACCGGCTGAAGGCCCCGGGGGCGTGCCGGGGGTGTCGCTCGCAGCGACGCGCCGGCGTAGTCGCCAAGCGGAAAGAGGCCATCTTGGGTCAATCGCTCTGATTGGCGTGGCGAAGGGGTGGATGGTGGCGTCCACTCTCCGTGGAACGCATTGCGGGTGATGTTGAGGCTTTCCCTTTCCTGGTCCGGGACGACGATCCCCTTTTGATCGAGGTGGCTCGGGAATTTCGGACAGCCTGACAGCTGGATCTCCTGCCTGACAGCGGCAATGTTGCCGTGGATCAGGAGCGAGCATGACAAAGCGTACGAGACGAACCCACAGCCCCGGTTTCGAGGCGAAGGTGGCCCTGGCGGCGATCAAGGGAGAAAAGACGCTGGCCGAGCTGGCCAAGTCTCTTTGACGTGCACCCGGCCCAGATCACGGCCTGGAAGGCGCAGCTGCAGGAGGGCGCTTCTGGCGTCTTCGGTGCGGGCGGCGCGGCTGCCGATCCGGCACCGGTGGTCGACGTGAAGCTGCTGCATGCGAAGATCGGAAAGCTGACGCTGGAGAAGGATTTTTTGTCCGGTGCGTTCAGCAAGGCCGGCCTGCTGAGCGCAAAACGATGGTCGACCGCACGAACGATCTGTCCGTGCTGAAGCAGGCTGGGCTGCCGCAGCAGCGTCTATGACCTGCCTCGGCCGGTGCCGCCTGCCAGGCTGGCAATCATGCACCGGATCGACGCGCTCCATCTTGAGCACCCCTTCGCCGGTAGCCGGATGCTGCGCGATCTGCTGCGCGCCGAGGGCGTGGTGATCGGCCGGCTGGCGGTGGCGACGCTGATGCGGCGGATGGGTATCGAGGTGCTGTATCGCCGGCCAAGCACGTCGAAACCGGTGCCTGGACACAAGATCTATCCGTACCTTCTGCGCGGGTTGGTGGTGGATCGGCCAAACCAGGTCTGGGCGATGGACATCGCGTACATCCCCATGGCGCGCGGTTTCGTCCATCTGGCGGCGGTGGTGGATTGGTTCAGCCGGCGGGTCCTGGCCTGGCGGTTGTCGATCACGCTGGAGACGGAGTTCTGCCTCGGCGCGGTGGCCGAGGCGCTGGCGCGCCACGGCAAGCCGGATATCTTCAACACAGCCCAAGGCAGCCAATTCACCAGCGTCGCTTTCACGGGGATGCTGCAGGACCAGGCAATCGCCATCAGCATAGATGGGCGCGGCGCGTGGCACGACAACGTCTTCGTTGAGAGGCTGTGGCGGAGCGTGAAGTACGAAGACGTCTACCTGCGCGCCTATGACAGCGTGAGCGATGCGCGCGCCTCGCTCGGGCGGTATCTGGAGTTCTACAACGCCCGCCGGCCGCATTCGAGCCTGGGGGCACGGACGCCAGAGCGAGCCTATCTCGACCATCCGTCGCAGCTGATGGCAGCGTGGGGGAAACGCCGGTGCGTATCAACCGGCAGGCGATCCACTTATCGGAACCGAAACGCTGTAGCGACAGAACGAGCCACCTCTGTCTTCCATTCGCTGATCGCCTGAAAGGCCGCGATCAAACGCAACCTCGTAGCGGCCAACGACCACCCCAGACCCTCATGGCCTCAGCGCTGCGGTGTCCAGCGCCGCAGCGCCAGGGCGTTCAGCACCACGCTGACCGAACTCGCCGCCATCGCGGCCCCGGCGACCACCGGGCTCAGCAGCCCCAAGGCCGCGAGCGGCAGTCCGAGCACATTATAGGCGAAGGCCCAGAACAGCCCCTGCCTGATCTTGCCCGCCGTGCGGCGGGCAATGTCCAGTGCCGCTGCGACCATCAAGGGGTCGCTGCGCATCAGCGTGATCCCGGCGGTGTGCAGCGCCACATCCGTGCCCGACCCCATGGCGATGCCGATATCGGCCGCCGCCAGCGCGGGGGCGTCGTTGATGCCGTCGCCGACCATCGCGACCACCCCGCCCGCAGCCCGCATGGCGGTGATCCGCGCCGACTTTTCGCCCGGCAGCAGGCCGCCTTCGGCCTCGTCCAGGCCGAGCGACGCTGCCATGGCGGCGGCACTCGCGGGCGTGTCGCCCGACAGCAGCACGGTCCGCACGCCCTCCCGCCGCAAGGCCGCGACCGCGGCTGCGGCCCCCGGCCGCGCCGCATCGCCAAAGGCCAGCAGGCCAAGCACGCGCGGCCTTGGCGTGACCTCGGCCAGGAAGGCGAGGCTGCGCCCCGCCGCGCCCAACCGCGCCACCGCCGCATCCAGCACCCCCGGCGCCAGGCCATGCGCTGCCAGCAGCCCGGCATTGCCAAGAACCAGGCGCTGGCCCTCGACCAGGGCCTCGACACCCTGGCCCGGCCAAGCGCGGGCTGCGGTGGCGGGGGGGATAATGAGATCGCGGAGCGCCGCCTCAACCGTCACGGCGCGGGCCAAGGGGTGAAGGCTGCCGGCCTGGACCGCGGCGGCCAGTCGAAGCAGGTCGTCGGCATCGATGCCGGCAGGCTCGACGGCAACGACCGCGGGGTGGCCCTCGGTTAGCGTGCCCGTCTTGTCGAACACGACGGTGGTGACCGCCTTGGCGCGTTCCAGGGTCGCGGCGTCGCGGATCAGGATGCCATGACGCGCGGCGACCCCGGTGCCGGCCATCAGCGCCGCGGGTGTCGCCAGCCCCAGCGCGCAGGGGCAGGCGATGACCAGCACCGCGACGGCATGCAGAACCGCGGCATCCGCCCCGCCGCCCGCGATCAGCCACCCCGCGCAAGTGACCGCCGCAAGGCCCACGACGACCGGCACGAAGATGGCGCTGACCTGGTCCACCAGGCGTTGCACCGGGGCGCGACCGGCCTGGGCGTCTTCGACCAGGCGGATGATCTGTGAAAGCATGGTGCCCGCGCCGACGGCGGTGGTGCGGATCAGCAGAAGCCCGTCGCCGTTTACCCCGCCGGCGGCGACGGTGGCCCCCGGCGCCTTGGCGACAGGCAGGCCCTCACCCGTAAGCAGGGCTTCATCGACCTGGCTGTGGCCTTCTTCGACCACGCCATCGACCGCGATCGATTCGCCGGGTCGCACCACGACAAGATCGCCCGTGGCCACCAGCGCCAGCGGCACATCGGCCTCAACCCCGTCCCGGCGGACCCGCGCGGTGTCGGGGCGCAGCGCGGCCAGCGCGCGGATGGCGTCCCCGGTGCGGCGCCGCGCGATTGCCTC
This sequence comes from Acetobacterales bacterium, assembly GCA_038249305.1. Lineage (GTDB taxonomy): Bacteria > Pseudomonadota > Alphaproteobacteria > Acetobacterales > Acetobacteraceae > Humitalea. The sequence continues at coordinate 6,045 of JBBRWI010000098.1, read as the reverse complement.
CATCCGCTTGCCCAGCAGCACCAGGGCGATGACCACGGCGGACGCCTCGAAATACAGCGCATCGCCCCGGTCCTGGGCCATGTTCCACAGGCTCAGCCCAAAGGCGGCCGAGGTGCCGAGTGCCACCAGCACATCCATGTTGCCGGTGCCGGCGCGCAACGCGGCGAAGCCGGCCCGGTAGAACCGGGCGCCAAGCCAGAACTGCACGGGGGCGGCCAGCGCGAGTTGCAGCCAGGCCGGCGGCATCAAATGTACACCGAACGGCATGAGCAGCATCGGCAGGACCAGGGGCGCCGCGAGGGCGAGCGCCGCGACGACGCGCAGGCGTTCGGCGGCGTCGCGGGCTGCGCCATCCGGGCGGGCGTCGGTACCGGACGGCATGGCTTCATACCCGGCCCGCCGCACCGCCGCGACCAGCGCGGCCAGGTCGGCCGGCGCGGTCGCGGTCACGCGCGCCGTCTCGCCGGCCAGGTTCACCGCAGCGTCCAGCACGCCCGGCACCGTGCGAAGGGTCCTCTCCACCCGCGCGGTGCAGGAGGCGCAGGTCATGCCGATGATGCGCAACGACAGGGTTTCGGTGATGGGGTCGTAGCCCGCAGCACGGATCGCCCCCGCGACGTCACGCGCCGCCACCGCCCCGGTCACGCGCAGCCGTTCGGAGGCAAGGTTGACCACGGCTTCGGCAACGCCGGGCAGCGCCCGCACGGCCCGTTCCACCCGGCCGGCGCAGGCCGTGCAGGTCATGCCTTCGATGGCTACGTCCAGCGACGGTATCGCGGTCACGCTGTCAGGCATCGTGGCATCCTGCGCTTCACATCGCCTTGGCAGATGGTGACTTCGACTGCGCCCGGCCCTGCGTTGGACGCGCATCAGGGCAGCGCCGCCTTGGCTTGGTCAAGTGTCGCGCTTGTCCGGCGACCGTTGGCGCCTGAGGACGCAAGGGGCTCGCCAGGCGGAGAACGACACTCCCATGGAGCTAAATCTCGGGTCGCGCCGCGCCCTGGTCACGGGGGCCAGCCCGGGCATCGGCCGCGCGGTGGCCCGCGCCCTGGCGATGGAAGGCGTCCGGGTCGCCGCCGCCGAGCGCCGGACCGACCTGTTGCAGGCGCTGGCCGCCGAGGTCGCGGCCGCTGGCGGTGCGGAGATCATCCCCCTGGCGATCGACTTGACCGAGACGGATTCGGTGGGGCGCCTCGCGGATGCGGCGGTAAGGCGGTGTTGCTGGCGCGGACTGCGGCCGGCGCCGAATGGGGCGGGCGGCGCGCAACAATTGCGATCTCGTGATGGCCCATGGACATTTGCAGCGGGAGATGAAACAAAAACAGGTATAGCCGGCGAATATCCAGGCTTGCGCGACAGGAACTTTATTATTTGATGAGAACGTCCTCGGCGTGCGCACTTCCGTCCTGCGCTCCGTTATGATCTCCGGTGTGGTTGTGCTTCATGTTCCGCCGCATACGCCGATCGCGGAACTGGATTCCAGCGCCTTTGCATGGATCAACGCGTTTTTTCAAAGCGCCGTGTTTCGCTGCGCCGTCCCCGTGCTGACGACGGTGTCCGGCTATCTGCTGTTCCGCTCCGGGTTGCACCTTAATTTCGGGCGGCTGGTCAGGAAGAAGGTCCGCACGCTGATGGTGCCCTTCCTGGTCTTCAACCTGCCGCTGGTGGCGCTGGCCGCGGTCCTGCAGGCGGGCGGCGGGCTCGGCATATCCCGCCAGTTGGTACCATTCGACATCGGGACTTGGCTCGACGCCGCATTCGGGCTGACCGCGCCGCCGCTGAACTACCCCCTGAACTTCCTGCGCGACCTGTTCGTCCTGGCGCTGATGGCGCCGCTGCTGGGCAGGCTCATCCGCCACGCGCCGCTGGCGGGCGCCGTAATCGTGCTGGCGGTGTCGGTGGCCAACCTGGACGGGTTGGTGATACTGCGAACGGAAATGCTGGTGAGTTTCTACCTCGGTGGGATGGCGGCGCTGCACCACTGGAACTTGAAGGCGTTGGACCGCTTCGCGCTGCCCTGCCTGGCGCTCTTCATGGTGGCCTGCGGCTTCGTGGTGGAGATGCGCATGGCCAATACCGCCTATCTCGGCATGGTGGCGCCGTTGCTGGTCTGGCCGGCGGCATCCCTGCTCGCCGGCACGCGGTTCGGCGGCTGGTTGGCGCAGATGAGTCGACACAGCTTCTTTCTTTACCTGACCCACAGCGTGGTGCTGATGGCGGCCTGGGTGGTCTATCAGCGCCTCGGCAAGACGATTCCCTATCCGCTGTTTTGGGTGGTGACGCCTGTCCTGGCCACGGCGGTCCTGGTGGCCGTTCATGCGCTGGGCACACGCTACCTTGCCGGCCTGTTCAACCTCGTGCTCGCGGCGCGGTCCTGGCCGCGGGACGGGATGCAAGGGCCGCCTTCCTCAGTAGTCAAAACAAAGAGATAAGCACAGACTCGCCCAGCCCGTGCGCAACCTCGGCTGCGCGTTCGCCGGGGGTAGGCCAAAGGTCTGAATCGGCACCCGGGGCGAGATTGCGGCGCAGACGCTCGCGCGGCACGCAGCCTGATTCAGCCGCCGGCGCGCACCTGGGCGACCATCCGTTCCAGTGCGGCCGCGTCAACCGCCCCGGGCACCAGCCTGTGGACGCCTGAAAAGATCAAGGCCGGCGTGCCCTCGATACCAAGCCGCTGCGCCAGGGCCAGGTTCGTGTCCAGTCGTCGCTGGATGGCGGGGTCGTCCATCTCGCGGCGCAGCCGGGCCCAGTCCAGCCCGACCCGTTCGGCCTGCGTCCGCAGCACCGCCTCGGTCGGCTCGCCATTGACCCGCATCAGCGCGTCGTAGAGGGCGGCGTAGCGACCCTGGCGGTGCGCGGCCAATAGCGCCCGGCTCGCCTGCACGCTGCCGGGCCCCAGGATCGGCAGGTCCTTCATCACGACGCGCACGTTCCGGTCGCGCGCCAACAGCGCCTCCATGGCGGGGTGCAACTGCTTGCAGTAGCCGCAGCGCGCGTCGAAGAATTCGACGATGGTGACATCGCCGGTGGGGTTGCCCTTGATCGGGTCGGCGCTGTCGCGGAACAGCGCCTCGGCACTGGCGCTGATGACATCGCGCTGTCGGGTTTCGGCCTGCGCCGCCTCGGCCGCCTGGATCGCGGTCATGGCGTCGCGCAGTATGGATGGGTCTTCGCGCAGCGCCCGGCGCAGGACGTCCACGACCTCGGCCCGCTGGGCAGCGGTCAGCGCCTGGGCCAAGGCAGGCAAGGCGAAAGGCAAGGCCAGGGCGGTGCCGAGCAGGCTGCGCCGGACAATGGCGGTCGTCTTCATCGGCGGGGTTATCCTTCCTGGCGTGGGGCGGCGTCGTTGGCGGTTCAGTCGAGCCGGGTCATGTTAGCCCGGCTCGCGGCGTTTCGCAGGCCCTGTGTGCGTCGTGCCGAGGGTTGCGTTGCGCGGGTCGACCAGGCGGCGGCCGGCGATAGGGCCTGCCGCCAGCGCCAGCATGCCGATGCGTTTGGCCGCGCCGTCCGCCTTCTGGCTGCACCCGGTGTGAAGGAACATCCGGTTGCCGGTTGCGACGAAGGCGTTTATCGCGCTGACCTGGATCAGCGTGATTCGTAACGCGGCCGGCGAAACGCCCGCGGCACGGGACAGCGGATCGGCGTAGGCGCGGAGCAGGCTCTCCGTTTCCGCGTCCCGGATCGTGACGATGCGCGGCGTGCTCCGGCCCGCCGCCGCCTGAGGAAACAGGGCCAGCATGCATACCAGGGCGGAAACACAGGCAGCCAGCCGGTTCATGGCGATGGCACGACCCCAGACCGGGCACTGGCGGCCTGGGCTGCGGCTGGTGGCCGGCCTCGCGGCCCTGGGCCTGCTGGCCGGCTGTGGCAGCGGGTCGTCGGGCGGCGGGCTTGGCTCGGTTCTGGGCCTAGCCGGCCCGACCGGTCCCGCGCAGGGCCAGGCGGGCTTTGTGCGTGGATTCCTGGGCCAGGTCGCGGCCGATGAACCCCGCGCGGCGGTGGTCGCGCGCGAAATCCTTTCGGCCGGTGGCAGTGCACAGGATGCGGCGGTCGCCGCATCCTTCATGCTGGCGGTCACCCTGCCATCGCGGGCCGGGCTGGGCGGCGGCGGCGCCTGCCTCGTTTACGACCAGCGGCGCCGGGAGACGGAGGCGGTGATCTTCCCCGCCGGTGCCCGCACCGGGATCCCCGCGGGTGCCGACAGGCCGGCGGCGATTCCGATGCTCCCGCGCGGGCTTTTTGCCGTGCACGTGCGGGGTGGGCGGCTGCCTTTCGAACAATTGATCGCGCCGGCCGAGCAGGCGGCCCGTTTCGGCACCGAGGTGTCACGAGCGCTCGCCGCCGACCTGGCGGTGGCCGGCGTCCCGCTTATCGCCGACCCCTGGTCACGGCAATCCTTTGGCACGCCGGACGGCCAGCCGCTGGCCGAAGGCGCGCGGATGGCGCAGCCCGACCTCGCCTCCACCCTGGCCGCGCTGCGCACGGCCGGGGTGGGGGACATGTATCAGGGGGCGCTGGCCCGACGGATCGAGGATGTCGCCCCTGCGGCTGGCGCCGGGCTGACGGCGCCCGAGATGCGGGCCGGGTTGCCCCAAATCGTGCCATCGCTGGACACACCGGGGATCGCTTCGGGCGATCGCATCCATTGGCTGCCGACCGATGGCGGGCTGGCCGCGGCCGCGACATTCCGTGCGCTGCAAGGCGGTGCCAATCCCCAGGCGGCGGCCGAGGCCGGGCTGCGCGCCGCCCGCGCCCTGCGCATCGGTGGCGGCGACCCGGCCGCGATCCTGGCGGGCGCGCCCGCTGGGGATGGCACCTTCCCTTCGCTGCCGGCCTCGACCTCGCTTGTCGTGCTGGATCGGGAGGGCGGGGCGGTCGCCTGTGCCTTCAGCCTGAACAACCTGTTCGGCACGGGGCGCGTGGCGCAGGGGCTGGGGTTCTTGTTTGGCGCGGCGCCGGGAATCGGCAGCATCGAGCCGCCGCTGTTGCCGGCGGCCATCGTAACCAGCACCACCCTGCGGTCCTTCCGCGCGGCGGCGGCGGGGTCGGGGCAGTTCGCAGCGCCGCTGGCCGTGGCGGGCCCCCTGCGGGAAGCGTTGCGCGGCGTGAGCGTGCCGGATGCCGTGGCAAATGGCGTGGCCGACCCCGGCCGCGGCAACCTCATCGGCTGCAACCGCTACCTGCCTGGCGCGCCCGAGACGTGCCGGGCGGCGACCGATCCGCGTGGCTTTGGTGTCGTGCTTGGCACGCTGGAGTAGCTGGCTTGGCACGCTGGAGTAGAGGATACGTGGCATGTCGCTGAAGATCGGCCGGGGCGCGCTCGCCCCGCCGTTCCTGGTCATGGACGTGATCGCGGCGGCCAATGCCCGGACGGCGTCCTTGCCCCCCGGCACGCCCGGCGTGATCCGCATGGAGGTTGGCCAACCCGGCACCGGCGCACCGCGCGGCGCGGCAGAGGCCGCGGTCCGCGCCCTGCAGGCAGGCGCCCCGATGGGCTACACCGAAGCCTTCGGGACTGCGTCGCTGCGGGCAAGGATCGCCGGGCACTACGCCAAAAAATATGGTCATGACGCGGATCCGGCGCGGATCGCGGTGACGGTCGGGGCCTCGGGCGCGTTTCCACTGGCCTTCCTGGCGGCCTTCGATCGCGGCGATCGCATCGCCATGGCCGTACCCTTCTACCCGCCCTACGCCAATATCCTTGTCGCACTCGGCATGGAACCGCAGCTATTGCCTGCCGATGCCGCCACCAACTTCCAGCCGACGCTGGCGATGCTGGAGGCGCTGGACCCTCGCCCCGCCGGGCTGATCGTCGCCAGCCCCTGCAACCCGGCCGGCACCATGCTGTCGCCGGAGGACCTCGGCGCCATCGCCGCTTGGTGCCACGCCAACGGCGTGAGGCTGGTGTCGGATGAAATCTACCACGGCCTGGCCTGGGGCCGGACCCCGGAGGCGACGGCGGCAGCGCGGTCGTCATCGGCGATCGTGGTCAATTCCTTCAGCAAGTATTTCTCCATGACCGGCTGGCGCATCGGCTGGTTGCTG
>JBBRWI010000097.1:0-13942 GCA_038249305.1 Acetobacterales bacterium | reverse complement strand
GGAAGACGGCCAGCCGGTGATCTTCTCGGCCCATGGCGTGCCCAAAAGCGTGCCCGAGGCGGCGCGGGCGAGGGCGTTGACGTTCCTCGACGCGACCTGCCCGCTGGTCAGCAAGGTCCATCGCGAAACCGAACGACACTTTGCCCGCGGTTTCCACATCCTGCTGATCGGCCACGCGGGCCATCCGGAGGTCGTCGGCACCATGGGGCAACTGCCCGAGGGATCGGTGACCCTGATCGAGGATGCGGCCGCCGCCCGGGCCTATGTGCCGCCGGCCCAGACGCTCGCCTACACCACCCAGACCACCCTGTCGGTGGACGACACCGCCGAGATCGTCGCGATCCTGCGCGACCGCTTCCCCGAGATCGAGGCGCCACAGAAGGAAGACATCTGCTACGCCACCACCAACCGCCAGGCCGCGGTCAAGGCGGTCGCGAAGCGGGCCGAATTCGTGATCGTGGTCGGCGCGCCCAATTCCTCCAACAGCCAGCGCCTGCGGGAGGTCGCCGAACGCGGCGGGGCCGCGCGCGCGGTGTTGGTGCAGCGCGGCCGCGACCTGGACCCTGCCCTGGCCGATGGCTGCCAGACCATCGGCATCACCGCCGGCGCCAGCGCACCGGAGGTGCTGGTCGAGGAAGTGGTCGCCCGCCTGCGCGAACGCTTCGCCGTGACGATCGAGGAAGTGACCGTCGCGACCGAGGATGTGGTCTTCCACCTGCCGCCTGCGCTGCGCCGCAAGGGCGCGGCCGGCTGAACCGGACACCACGACCCCACGCATGGCCGTCTATACCGATGTGCAGGATGAAGCCCTGCGCGCCTTCCTGGCCGACTACGCCCTCGGCGAATTATTGGCGTTCCGCGGCATCGCCGAGGGCGTGGAGAACAGCAACTACGCGCTGAAGACCGCTGCGGGCGACTGGATCCTGACGCTGTACGAAAAGCGCGTGGACCCGGCCGAATTGCCCTGGTTCCTGGGTTTGATGCGGCATCTGGCAGGCCGGGGGTTGGATTGCCCCGAACCCGTCGCGGGGCGGGATGGCCAGGCGTTGCGCGCATTGGCCGGGCGGCCGGCCGCGATCTGCACCTTCCTGCCCGGGGTCTGGCCGCGCCGGGTGCGCCCCGCGCATTGCGCCCCGCTGGGTGCGGCACTGGCGGCGCTGCATGTCGCGGGCGAGGGGTTTGTGGCCGAACGGCCCAATGCGCTGGGGCCCCAGGGCTGGACGCCGCTGCTCGACGGCTGCCGGGCCAGCGGGGATTCGGTGCGGCCGGGGCTGGTCGCGGAGTTGGACGCGGCGTTGGCCGGCATCCTGGCGGCCTGGCCGCAAGGGCTGCCGCGCGGGCACATCCATGCCGACCTGTTCCCCGACAACGTGTTTTTCCTCGACGGGCCGGATGGCCGGCCGCAGGTGTCGGGGCTGATCGATTTCTATTTCGCCTGCACGGATGTTCTTGCGTACGACATCGCGGTGTGCCTGAACGCCTGGTGTTTCGAGCCGGATTTTTCGTTCAACGCGACCAAGGCGCGGGCGATCCTGGGGGCCTATGCGGCGGTGCGGCCCCTGACGGTAGGGGAGCGGGCGGCGCTGCCGGTGCTGTGCCGGGGGGCGGCGATCCGCTTCCTGCTGACGCGGCTGTACGACTGGACGCATACGCCGCCGGACGCGCTGGTCACCCGAAAGGACCCGCTGGACTACCTGCGGCGGTTGCGGTTCTTCGCGGCGGTGGATGGGGAGCAGGCGCTTGGACTCTGACACCGATGGCGCGGTCGAGATCTGGACCGATGGCGGCTGCAAGCCGAATCCGGGGCCGGGCGGCTGGGCCGCGATCCTGCGCTATGGCGACCATGTGCGGGAACTGTCGGGCTACGATGCCACGACCACCAACAACCGCATGGAACTGACCGCGGCGGCCGAGGCGCTGGAGGCGCTGAAGCGCCCGGCCCGCGTGATCCTGCACACCGACAGCGAATACGTCCGCCACGGCATCACCAAATGGGTGCATGGCTGGGTGCGGAACAACTGGCGCAATGCGGCGAAGGACCCGGTGGCGAATTACGCGTTGTGGCAGCGCCTGCTGGCGGCGGCCAAGCCGCATGCGATCGAATGGCGCTGGGTGAAGGGGCATTCGGGGGATGTGATGAACGAGCGGGCCGATGTGCTGGCGACGAAGGCCAGGGAAGGCAAAGGGGGGTAGCCCGAGGCACGAAGGACCGCCAATGCCTCGGCCGCCCAACGCATGACCGCGCCGGCCACCAGCAACCTTCCGGCCTTACCCACGTTCAGGCAGCATTCCTTCGGAGGCCGCCATGCCCTTCATCGAAACAGCCGACAAGACGACCCTGTTCTACAATGACTGGGGCGCCGGCAATCCTGTGGTCCTGATCCACGGTTGGCCGCTCAATGCCGACATGTGGGAATACCAATCCGTCTTCCTGGCCAGCCAGGGCATGCGCGCCATCGCCTATGACCGGCGCGGCTTCGGGCGGTCCGCCCAGCCCTCGGGCGGCTACGACTACGACACCCTCGCCGACGATCTCAAGGCGCTGCTGGACGCGCTGGACCTGCGCGACGTCACGCTCGTGGGCTTTTCCATGGGCGGCGGCGAGGTCACTCGCTACATGCGCCGCCACGCTGGCGGGCGTGTCGCGCGCACCGTGCTGGTTTCCGCCGTCACGCCGTATCTGATGAAGGCGGACAGCAATCCTGGCGGCGTCGAGCCCGACGTATTCGACGAGATGACCGAGGGCCTGCTGGCCGACCGGCCCTACTTCTTCACCGGCTTCGGCAAGCAGTTCTTCGGTGTCGGCATGCTGAACCTGAGCGTGACCAGTGAAATGCTGCAATGGACGCATGGGATGGCGATGATGGCTTCGCCTCGCGCCAGCCTGGCCTGTGTCCGCGCGTTTTCTGAGACGGATTTCCGCCCCGACCTGGCCGCCTTTCGTGTCCCCACCCTGCTGATCCACGGCACAGATGACGCGATCGTGCCGATCGACCAGTCGACGCGCATGGCCGCACCGCTGATTTCGGGTGCGACCTTGATCGAATACGATGGTGCGCCGCACGCGCTGTTCATTACCGAAAAAGATCGACTCAATCGCGACCTGCTCGACTTTGCCAAAGGTTGACCGCGTTGGGGGCCTGGACTGGCCCTGGTTTCCTTGCACGGCAGCACGCTGCGCGAAAGAATCGCTGATGAACAAAGCCCCAGCCCCCCCCCGCTGTTCACCCCCCTCACACTGCGTGGCGTCACCTGGCGTAACCGCATCGTCGGCTCCCCCCTCCGACCCCGGCGGCGTGCCCGGCGACTGGCATCTCGTCCACCTTCGCAAGTTCGCGATGGGCGGGGCCGGGATGGTGTTCTGCGAGGAAACCTCGGTCTGCTAACGCAGCCGCCACCGCACCCCTGCCCGTCCCCGCTGCCTTCACCCCCGCCATGCAGCGCGAATTCGCCGCCGACCAGGCGCCCGGCGTGGTTGGTAGCGTGCTGGCCTCAGAAACCGACCGTGTTCGCGTCTGGCATCTTGCGCTGCCGGCGGGCACGCGCTGCGGCTTTCATCGCCATGTGCTGGACTACTTCTGGACGGCGCACAACGCCGGCCAGGCACGCGGCTACTACGGCGATGGGCGGATCATCTATGTGGAACATCATGCCGGTGAGATGAAGCACTTCACCTTCGGCCCGGGCGAATTCTTCGTCCACAGCGTCGAGAATATCGGCACGACCGACCTCTTGTTCACCACGGTCGAATTTCTGGATGGCGCGAACGCGCCGCTGCCGGTGCCGGCCTCGGTCAGGCTGCTCGAAGACGCTTGAATTATCCGCCCCGTCCGCAGCAGCCTCGCGTGCGGGCGGCGGGTCAGTCGCTACCCCATGCGGCGCAGGTCGAGCGGCGGCAAGAAGCGCCCGTCGAAGATCTCCTCGGTGGTCGGCGCGCGCGGCATGCCAAAGCCTTCCTGCACGACGGCCAGCCCATCGCGCAGCCGCGTCAGGTCCATCGTGCCGATGCCGAATGCCCTCGTGCGCGCCGTGATCATCAGATTGTCGCGCAGGAAGGTGATGCGCTCGGCCTCGATCGCCTCGTCCAGCAGCGGGACCTGGCGCTTGATGATGGCTGCCGCCATCGCCGGGTCGGCCAGTGTGTCGCGCCAGGCCCGCGCCGCGACGGCCAGGAACCGGCGCAGCACGTCCGGCCGTTCGGCGATCATCCCCTGCCCCGCCAGGATCGCGTTGCCATAGAAATCCATGCCGAAATCGCCGTAGCGCATCAGCCGAATATCAGCCGGGCTGGTGCCATTGGCCTTGAGGTTGAAGAACACCGTGTAGTCGAACCCCGTCACCGCATCGACCTGGCGGGTCAGCAGCATGGTGTCGCGCAACTGCGCCGTGACCTGGCGCCGGTTCACCTGGGCCAGATCGACCCCGTTCAGCCGGGCGAAGGCCGGGAACATTCGCGACGCCCCATCCGCCGGCCCATTGCCGACCGCCTTGCCGGCGAGGTCCGCCGGCCGCGCGATCCCCGCCGCCGCCAGGCTGACCACTGCCTGGGGCGAACGATCGTGCAGCGGCATCACCACCCGCGGCGCCGCGCCCGGATTGCGGACCAGGAATTCCGCGAGTGTCGCGATATCGCCGACGCCCATCTGGTAGGCACCCGAGGCGACCCGGGTAATCGCATCGCCCGAACCGGACGAGCCGTCGATCGTCACCTCCAGCCCTGCCTCGCGGAACCAGCCGCGGCTTTGCGCCACGAAAAACGCCGCCGTGCCGCCATCGGGCTGGAAATTCAGCACAAGGCGCAGCCGTTCCACCGGCTGGGCCAAAGCCGGGGCAGCCAAACCCACGGCGCTACCAAGGACAAACCGGCGGGAAAGGGGCATATCCGCACTCCAAGGGGTGATCGGGCGCACCGGCCCGCTCCCGCCCTTTGCGAATATCGTGCCGAAGGGGGGCCGATGGCGGTCGAGATCGAGCGGAAGTTCCTGGTCACGGACGACACCTGGCGCGCCTGCGCCGCGCCGGGCTTCACGATTCGCCAGGGCTACCTGACCGAGGCCGGCCACCCGCGCGGCGTCTCGGTCCGCGTCCGGCGGGAGGGCAGCGGCGCCACCCTGACCGTCAAAGGCCCGGGCGGGCTGGTCCGCGCCGAGTTCGAGACGCCGATCCCGCCCGCGGACGCCGATGCGATGCTGGACCGCCTCTGCGGCCCACTGGTGGAAAAGACCCGCCACACGGTACGGCACGCGGGCCACCTGTGGAGCGTCGATGTCTTCGCCGGGCGCCTCGCGGGGCTGGTGCTGGCCGAGGTCGAACTGGCCGACCCCGCCGACACCCCAGCCCCACCCCCCTGGGCCGGGGCGGAGGTGACCGAGGATCCGCGTTACCGCAACACCGCCCTGGCCGAGGCCGAGGAACCCCCTGTGTGACTGACATTCCGACCTTCGCCACCGCCCCCGCCTTCATGGGGGTGTCGCGGCGCGACCCCTGGGGCGCCTTCGCCGTCGCCGGCATACCGCTCGACATCGGTACCACCAACCGCGCGGGGTCCCGCGACGGCCCTCGCGCCATCCGCGCCGCCAGCCGGATGCTGGTCGATGGCGCGCATCCGGTGTCCTGGCTGGAACCGCGCGACATCCCCATCGCCGATATCGGGGATTTCGCCATCGCCCTCGGCGACCTGCCAGGCAGCCTTGCCCTGATCGAGGCGCAGGCCGCCGCAATCCCGCACCTGGTGGCGCTCGGCGGTGAGCACGGCATCACCCTGCCGCTGCTGCGGGCCTTGCGCAAACGCCTCGGCGCGCCGCTCGGGTTGCTGCACGTGGACGCACACCTTGACACCGCGCCCGACAACTTCGGCCAGGTCTTTGCCCATGGCGCGGTGTTCTTCCACGCGATATCGGAGGGGCTGGTGGACCCGACACGGATGATCCAGATCGGCATTCGCGCGCCCGTGCAGCGCGAGACCTGGGATTGGACCCTGGCCCAGGGCGTCACCATCATCGATGCCCAGACGGTGCAGGAAATAGGCCCCATAGCCGTCGCCGCGCGTGCAAAGGCCTGCCTGGGCGCCCTGCCCTGCTACCTGTCCTTCGACATAGACGGGCTGGACCCGGCCTTTGCCCCCGGCACCGGCACGCCGGAGGCGGGCGGGCTTGCGACCTGGCAGGCCCAGGCGATCCTGCGCCGCCTGGCCGGGCTGGATTTCCGCGGGATGGATGTGGTCGAGGTTGCCCCGGCGCATGACCATGCCGAAATCACCGCCCTGGCCGCGGCGACGATGGTGTGGGAGTATTTTTCCCTGATGATCGGCAAGCCAACAGGCTGATTTTCCGGCACCCTGCGCCAGACGCGGGGCGCCATGCCGTCAACGCGGGCATCGGCCGGAAATTTGCCTTGCGTTCAGTGGCCAAAAACCCCATTTCACCGGTGACGGCAATAAGGTTTTGCCGCCGACGCCATCGCACGTGCCGCCGAGCCCCCACACGGGGCACAGCAACGACGGGACGCGTCTCTCTCAACCCGGGGCCAGAAGCCCGGTGTCCGAAAGGGATACGTTTGATGTTCGCTGCAACGCGCCGCGCGATGGGAAGACCCTAGCGCCACCTGACCCCGCCGCACCCCCCAGATGGGTGCCGGCCCCAACGCCCGTGCGCAGCGCACCGGGCGCCCCCTGTCATGTCCGCGAGGATCCGTCCCAATGAGCCTGCTCCGCACCCGCACCGCCCTGGCCGCCCTGCGCCGCGACCCCGTCGCCGCCCCCTGCGTGCTGCCCTCGGTCGATGACCTGATCGCGGTCGAGCGCCCGTCGGACCCGGTGCACTGCCTGCGCCCCGCGACCGTGGCGGCCGCCGCGCGCGGCTTCGTCGCGGCGTTTCCGGGCACCGTGCTCTATGCGGTGAAGTGCAACCCCGACCCCGGCGTGCTGCGCGCGCTGTGGTCGGGCGGCGTGCGGCATTTCGACTGCGCCTCGGCCGCCGAAGTGTCGCTGGTCCGTGCGATATTCCCCGATGCCGGCATCCACTTCATGCACCCGGTGAAATCCCGCGACGCGATCGCCCAGGCCTATGCCCGCGATGGCGTGCGCGATTTCGTCTTCGACAGCGCCGACGAACTGGCCAAGATCATGGACGAAACGCTGGACGAGACTGGCCAGGCCTGCGACCTCGGGCTGGTGGTGCGCCTGGCCCTGCCCAAGGGTCCGGCGGTCTATGACCTGTCCGGCAAGTTCGGCGCTTTGCCGGAGGAGGCCGTCGCCCTGCTGCGCGCCGCCCGGCCGCGGGCTGCGCGGCTCGGCCTGTCGTTCCACGTCGGCTCCCAATGCCTCGACCCGCTGGCCTGGCGCCAGGCGATGCACCTCGCCGGGCGCGTGATCGCGGCCGCCGGTGTTGCGATCGAGGTGATCGACGTCGGCGGCGGCTTCCCGGTCGCCTACCCGGACGTCGAACCGCCCCCGCTCGGCGCCATCATCGCCGAGATCGAGGCCGGCTTCGACGCGCTGGATCTGGCCGAGGGCACCGAACTCTGGGCCGAACCCGGCCGCGCTTTGGTCGCGGGCGGGGTGTCGGTGGTGGCCCAGGTGCAGGCGCGGCGCGGGGCCGCGCTGTTCCTGAACGATGGCGTCTATGGAAGCCTGTCGGATGCCGGCGTGCCGGGGTTCCGCTTTCCGGTGCGGCTGGTCCGCCCGGATGCGCCGGCGCCTTCGGTCCACCTGCGGCCCTTCACCTTCTTCGGGCCGACCTGCGACAGCGCCGATGCCATGGCAGGTCCCTTCTTCCTGCCGGAGGATGTGGCCGAGGGCGACTGGATCGAAATCGGCCAGTTGGGCGCCTATGGCGCCTGCCTGCGGACCGCCTTCAATGGCTTCGACCGCGCGCGCATCGCCGAGGTGCGCGACCGGCCGATGCTGGAGGACGGGCTCGCCCTCGCAGCCTGACGCCCCCCGTCGCCGTTACGTGATGGACCGGCGAGGCCGTTCGTGCCACGTCGCGGCCAATATTTGGGAGTGATCCAGGATGCAACACGCACGCTTTTCCGGCCGTCTCGTCATGCTCGGCTTCGGCAGCATCGGCCAGGGCGTGCTGCCGCTGATCCTGCGCCACATCGACCTGGACGAGGATGCGATCACCATCGTGACCGCCGAGACACGCGGCCAGGACGTCGCCGAGGAATACGGCGTGCGCTTCGAACTGATGCCTGTCACCCGCGAGAACTACCGCGACGTGCTGACCCCGCTGCTGGCGCCCGGCGACTTCCTGCTGAACCTGTCGGTCGATGTGTCCTCGGTCGCGCTGATCGAACTGGCGCAGGAAATCGGCTGCCTCTACCTCGACACCTGCATCGAACCCTGGGCCGGCGGCTACACCGACCTTACGAAGTCGCCCTCCGAACGGTCCAACTACGCGCTGCGCGAAAGCGCGCTGGCGCTGGCGCCGGGCGATACGACCGCGGTGCTGACGCATGGCGCGAACCCGGGCCTGGTGTCGCATTTCGTCAAGCAGGCGCTGCTGAACATCGCGGCCGACACGGGCGCGGATGCGACCGTGCCTGCCGACCGCGCAGGCTGGGCGGCGCTGGCTGAAACCCTCGGCATCAAGGTTATCCATATCGCCGAGCGCGACACCCAGACCGCATCCTTCGCCAAGGCGCCGGGCGAATTCGTCAATACCTGGTCGATCGACGGCTTTGTCGGCGAAGGCTGCCAGCCGGCCGAAATCGGCTGGGGCACGCATGAGGGCGCGCTGCCGCCGGATGGCCGCGAGCACGCGTTTGGCGGCGGGGCGGCGATCTATCTGATGCGCCCCGGCGCCTCGACCCGCGTCCGCACCTGGACCCCGCTGGAGGGATCGTTCCACGGTTTCCTGATCACCCACAACGAGGCGATCTCGATCTCCGACTACTACACCACGCGCAACGACGATGGCTCGGTGCGCTATCGCCCAACGACGCATTACGCCTACCACCCTTGCGACGACGCGGTGGTGTCGGTGCATGAGTTGGCCGGCAAGAACTGGGAGATGCAGCCGAAGAAGCGGTTGATGATGGAGGAGATCACCACCGGCATGGACGAGTTGGGCGTGCTGCTGATGGGCCATGCGCGCGGCGCCTATTGGTACGGATCGCGGCTGACGATCGACCAGGCCCGCGCGCTGTGCCCGCACAACAACGCGACCAGCCTGCAGGTGACGGCGGCGGTGCTGGGGGGCATGGTCTGGGCGATCGAGAACCCGCGGGCCGGGCTGTGCGAGGCCGATCAACTCGACCACGCGCGGGTGCTGGAAGTGGCCGGGCCCTATCTGGGCGAGGTGGTCGGCGCCTATTCCGACTGGACGCCGCTGGAGGCGCGCGGCGTGCTGTTCCCGGAAGACGTCGATACCGCCAACCCCTGGCGGTTCAAAAACTTCCGGGTGGTGTGATGGGCTGGGGCGACCTCGAACTCTTCTCCTTCGGCGACAGCCCGGCGCTGGCCGATGAACTCATCGATCTGGTCCTGGCGGGGCGCAAGACCGCGACCTGCTGGGCGGCCGCGGACGGGATGCTGACCGAGGTCGGCCGGCGCATGGTCGTGCTGGATGGCGCGGGCCATCCGCGCGCGGTGATCGAGACAATGAGCATGGTGCAGTGCCGCTTCGACCAGGTCGATGCGGATTTCGCGCATGAGGAGGGCGAGGACGACCGCAGCCTGGCATCGTGGCGCCGCGATCACCGGCTCTACTTCACCCGCAAGGGGCAGTTCACCGAGGACACGCTGTTGTGGTGCGAACGGTTCCGGCTGGTGGAGGTGCTGGCACCGCGCAGCTAGAGCTGGGACTCCACCGGCAAGACCCGCACCAGCAGCGCCACCGCCCGGCGAAACCGGCTCGCGCCCGGTTCGGAACCACCATGTATCGCCACACCATCATCCCAGGCCAGCGATCCCGCCTGCAGCCGCACACGCCAGCTTCGCACCCCCTGCGCCAGCCGGGCAAAATGCCGCCGCGCCAGCCGCGCCAGCGCCGGATGCTGCGCCAGCACCCCCATCTCGGTGTTCAGGTTGGCCGACCGTGGATCGAGGTTGAACGAGCCGACAAAAACCGCCCGCCCATCCACCACCACCGCCTTGGTATGCAGGCTGGCGCCGCGCGAACCGAAGACGCCGGCCGAGGATTCGCTGCTGTGCTTCAGTTCATGCACCTCGACCCCCGCCGCGATCAGCCGGGTGCGGTAGCGCGCGTAGCCGCCATGGGCTGCGATGACATCGGTCGCGGCCAGGGAATTGGTCACCACCGCGACCCGCACCCCGGCGCGCGCCAGCGCCATCAACTGCGCGGCCCCAGCCTCGCCCGGCACGAAATAGGGTGAGATCAGCAGCACTTCGTGCCGCGCGCCCGCGAACAGCCCATCCAGCACCGGCACCACCGCGCTGCCGGCCAGCCCCCGGGCCTTGTCCGGCGGGTCGGCCAGGATGCGGATGGCGCCTGGGTCTATGTCCAACATCCGCCGCCCGGCAAGGTCCGGGGCGGTCAGGAAGGGCTGGGCGGCTGGGCTGGCTGCCGCGCGCTCCAACCGCCGGCGCAGGCGCCGCAGCGCCCGGGGCCCGTCGCGAATGCGCAGCGCCGCGACCGGGCGCGCCAGCGGGCTGTTCCAGAAGCCATCGAAGACCAGGGCGGCCTCGGCCGCGGCGTGGCATTCGGCGACCACGTCAAGGTCGCGGAAGTTGATGTCCTTGGCCGCATCGAAGTAGCGGTCGCCGATGTTCCGCCCGCCGCAGATGACCACCCGGGCATCGGCGATCCAGGCCTTGTTGTGCATCCGCCGGTTCAGGTGCCAGTTGCCGAACAGCATTTCCAGCAGCAACCCCAGGCGCCCCCAGCGGCGCCAGGTGGTGGCGTTGAAGCGCCTGATCTGCACCAGCGGGTGCCGGTTCAGCGCCCAAAGCCCCCAGGTGCCGCTCAGCGCGAACATGTCGTCCAGCAGCATCCTCACCTGCACGCCGCGGTCGGCCGCCGCCAGCGCCTCGCGCGCCAGCAGCCGGCCCGTCAGGTCGCCCTGCCAGATATAGTATTGCAGGTCGAGGCTGGTCCGCGCGCCCCGCGCCGCCGCCACCCGGGCCGCGAAAGCGTCGAGGCCATCGGCCAGCAGCGCGATGCGCCCCGGCGCATCCGGTTCGGACTTTGCAGGCGAAGCAGGTTCGGGCTTTTTCGGCGCGGCCGGCCCGGCCCCCCGCAGCGGCAGGAGGCCGGGCGCGTTCATGCCGCGGCCGACAGGGCTTCGGGCACGGCGGAAAAGTCAATCCGCGCCCAGACCGGCAGGTGGTCGGAGGCGAGCCGCGCCAGCGGGCTGTCGTGCACATGCGTCGCCGCCACCAGCCCCCGCGGATGACCCAGCACCTGATCGAGGGCCAGGAACGGCAGCCGCGATGGAAAGCTCGGCAGCGGGTGGCCGAAGGGGCCGAACATCGGCTCCCACGCCGCCAACGAAGACGCGATGCCCGGCCGCCATTCGTTCATGTCGCCGAGCAGCAGGGTCGGCATCGGCGGCGCCTCGGCCACCGCGGCCAGGATGGCCGCAGCCTGGCGCAGCCGGTGGCGCCGCATAAGCCCCAGATGCGCCGCCACCACCCGCAACGGCCCATCGGGCAGCACCAGGTCCACGATCAGCGCGCCGCGCGGCTCGGCGCCCGGCAGCGCCAGGCGGCGTACCCGCGTCGTGCTGCCCTCCCGTACCAGCAGCGCATTGCCATGCCAGCCATGCCCGCCGACGATGGGGGAGGCAGGCACCAGCATCAGCCCGGTGTGCCGTTCGAGGTGCGCGAGGTCGAGCAGCCCGGTCCGGTGGCCGAAGCGCCGGTCCGCTTCCTGCAGCGCCACCACATCGGCGCCGAGTTCCCCGATGACGTCCGCGATCCGCCGAGGGTCGAAGCGTTTGTCCATGCCGATGCACTTGTGGATGTTGTAGGAGGCCGCGATCAGCCCGTGACGTGGCGGCGTGGGCCGCAGCCCGGGCGCCAGCGCCCGGCGGGCCAACGCTCCCTCAAGCATCCGCCAGGCGCCGCGCACCTGGTCCGGCAGGCGGGGATGGCGGGGCACGGTGCGGTGCATGGGGTCGTAAGGCGGCATGGGCGGTCCATCATCGCGGCGGGCCGCCGGCAGGCGACAGGATGGACCATGGTATGGCCCGGCCAATCCTTCAACGATGTGAAGCGCCGATAGTTGGCATCGGCGCGGTGCGACACTTGTCTGACAATGCGCGGCACCCCCTGGCGGCCCGGCTGGTCCTGCCGCATGGCATCCTGATGCGAATCGTTCTCCTGGCCCTCGACGGGCTGCGCCCCGACCTCGTCACCCCGGCCGCGATGCCGCACCTGTCGCGGCTGGCCGCCGGCGGGGCGCGCTTCGCCAATGCCCGCAGCGTCTTCCCGTCGGAGACGCGCTGCGCCACCCCCTCGTTCAGCACCGGTTGCCGGCCGGGTGAGCATGGGTTGGTGGCCAATACCTTCTTCGCGCCCGACATCGCGCCACGCCTGCTGCGCACGAAGAACGCGGCCGACATGGCCCTGCTGGCGCCGCCCGGCGGATCACCTCTGCAACGGCCTAGCCTGGGCGAGATGCTGGCCGCCGCCGGCCGCCGCTTCGCCCTGGTTTCCGCCGGCACGCCGGGGGCTGCGATGGCGCTGCATCCGATGGCCGAGGCGCTCGGCGCCTTCCGCTGGAATGTCGAGGATGTCTCCGGCGAAACCGCCGCCCAGGTCCGCGCCCGCTTCGGCGCCACCCCCGCCGCCGCCGTGCCCAATATCCCGCGCTGCGACTTCGCCGCCCGGGTGTTCACCGACCTGGTGCTGACCGACCTCAAGCCCGATGTCGCGCTGTTCTGGTGTTCGGAGCCGGATGTCAGCTTCCACTACCGCACCCTGTCCAGCCCCGAAACCGATGCCGCCCTGGCCTGCGCCGATGGCGCCGTGGGGCGGATCGTCGCCTGGCGGGACAGCCAGCCGGACGCCGCCGAGATCGCGATCATCATCCTGTCCGATCATGGCCATGTGACCGGCACGACGAAACTTTCCTTGCTCGGCGCCTTGCGCGACGCAGGCTTTCCAGCGGCCGAGAATTTTTCCGACGGCGACATCGCCGTGGCACCGGGCGCCGCGCCGGGGATCTGGTGCCGCGATCCCGGCGCCGTCGCGCCGCTTGCCGATTGGCTGGGCGCGCAGCCCTGGTGCGGCGCGCTGTTCGGCCGCGCGGCGATGCCCGGCGTGCAGCCGCTGGCGCTGCTGGGCTCGGCGCATGCCCGCTCGGCCGACATCATGCTGACGTTTCGCGGGTCGGAGGCGGCCGACGCGCATGGCCTGGCGGGCACCGCGGGCTTCGATGCGCCGGACGTGCCGCTGGGCGGCGGCATGCACGGCGGGCTGCACCGGGCCGAACTGGCGTCGGTGCTGGTGATGCAGGGTGGGCCGTTCCTGCGGGGGGCCGTGGTGCGCCAGGCGACCGACCTGACCGACATCGCGCCGACCGTGCTGCATCTGCTCGGCCTCGGCACCGGTGTGATGGCCGGGCGGCCACGCCTGGGCGCGCTGGATGCCGCGGCCGATGCCGAACCCGACCTCGGCCTGCACGACTGCGGCCGCGGTTTCGTGCTGGAGACGATGACGCAGGACGGCCGGCTGTATCCGACCGCCATGCGCCTAGAGCACGATCCCAAGTGGATCGATCTCGTGCTCTAGAAGCCGTTGAATCTAGAGCAAGAAATCGGATCAGATGATTCCATCTGATCCGATATTGCTCTAGCGTAACGTCGGGTCCAGGCGGTCGCGCAGCCAATCGCCGATCACGCTGACGGCAAAGGTCGTCAGCACGATCGTGCCGGCCGGGGCCAGCAGGATCCACGGCGCCCGGGTCAGATACTCCCGCCCATAGCCGACCATGTTGCCGAGCGAGGTCGCCGGCGGCTGCACGCCCAGGCCGAG
>JBBRWI010000096.1:0-14118 GCA_038249305.1 Acetobacterales bacterium | reverse complement strand
GACGACGCCACCCCGACAGGCTGCTAGAAGCCGTTGAATCTAGAGCAAGAAATTGGATCAGATGATTCCATCTGATCCGATATTGCTCTAATCGGCCGGCGGCGACATCCGGCCCTTGGGGCCGCGCCAGCGCGCCGTGGACTGCCGACGCGGGGCGGCGGGGGTGGCGCCCCTGGCGATCATCTCGCGCAGCCGCGCCGGGGCCTCGGCGATCAGTTGCGGAATGAGGCGGGCTTCCGGCAGGTTCGCCCAGTATTTTTCCGGCATTTCCGACCGCATGGCGGCGGGCTTCAGCCGGGCAGGGTTGAAGATGCCGGCGAAATATGTGCGCCACAGATCTTCGGTCGCATCCTCGGCCGGCGCGTCCTGGCGGCACGCGCCGGGGGTAAGGGTCACGGCCACGCCATCCCAATGCGCGCAGGCGCGCGGTGTCAGGATGGACCAGCGCATGCCGGCGAAGCGGCGGACGAAGAAGCCCGCCTCGGCCGCCACGATGTGGTGATCGGGCTCGAACCAGGCGACGAAACGGCCATCGGGCGCGCTGCGGAAACGGACGAAGGCGTGCATCTTGTGGGCGTCGCGGCGGACCGATGCCCGCATGGCGGACAGCCGCGCGATGGCCGGGTCGGCGGGGTCTTCCAGCAGCCGGCGCTGCCCGCCGGCGATGCGCCACAGCACGGCATAGAGCAGGGCGAAACGGGCCGGATCGCTGTGCTGGATCGCGCTTTCGGCCAGCTGCAGAAAGGCTTGCGGCACGGCGGGGGCCGGCGCGATCGGCGGCGGCATCGGGCTGGCGAACAGGTCCACCGCATCGCCGGCCATGGACCAGGCCACGCCATCAGGCGCCACCCGTGCTTGCAGCAGCGCGCGGGCCGCATCGCGCCAACCGGCCAGATCGGCCGGATCGGCCAGGGTGACGGCGATGGTGTTACGCATGCAACGGGAGGCCATCAAACAGCCCGGGTTGCCGCGGCGGCAGGCCCGCGCGGGCAAAGGCGGTATCGGGGGCGACGATGGCGCGCAGGTCGGCGCGGTCCAAAAGCCCGATCTTGGGCCGGTGGTCGGCGGTCACGAGGAACGGCGCGACCTTGGCCGTCGGCACGCGCAGCCGGCCGAGGTCCTCCATTCGGATCGCACGAAAGCGGCGGGCGGCCAGGATGCGCTGCACCGTCTTGGCGCCCAATCCCGGCACGCGCAGCAGGCTTTCCCGGTCGGCGGTGTTCACATCCAGCGGAAACATCGCGCGGTGTTTCAACGCCCAGGCCAGCTTGGGATCAAGCCCGAGGTCAAGCATCCCGTCGGTGCCGCCGGCGACGATCTCGGCGACCGTGAAGCCATAGAACCGCAGCAGCCAATCGGCCTGGTACAGCCGGTGTTCGCGCACCAGCGGCGGCGCAACCGGGGGCAGCAGCAGCGGCGCGTCGGGGATTGGCGAATAGGCGGAATAATACACCCGCTTCAGCCGGTACGACCCATAGAGCCCCTGGCTGGTGGCCAGCACCCGCGCATCATCCGACGCATCGGCGCCGATGATCATCTGGGTGGATTGCCCGGCGGGGGCGAAGCGTGGCGGCTTCTTGGCGCCGGCTTCCTTCCAGTCGCCGCGGGCGTCGTCGATGAGGCGGCGCAGCCCCGCCATGGCACGGCGGATTTCCTGCGCGTCCTTTTCCGGCGCCAGGCGGGCGAGCGCATCGTCCGACGGCAGTTCCACGTTGATCGACAGCCGGTCGGCCCAGCGCCCGGCCTCGGTCAACAGCGCAGGATCGGCGTCGGGGATGGTCTTGAGGTGGATGTAGCCGCGAAACCCATGTTCCTCCCGCAACAGCCGCGCGACGCGGGTCACCTGCTCCATGGTGTAATCCGGACTACGGATGATCCCGGAGGAGAGGAACAGCCCCTCGATGTAGTTGCGGCGGTAGAAATCCAGCGTGAGGGTGACAACCTCCTCAGGCGTGAACCGGGCGCGGCGGACGTTGCTGCTGGCGCGGTTGATGCAGTAGGCGCAGTCGAACAGGCAGGCGTTGGTCAGCAGGATCTTCAGCAGCGAGATGCAGCGCCCGTCGGGGGCATAGGCGTGGCAAATGCCCGAACCCTCGGTGCTGCCGATGCCACCCTTGAGGCTGTTGCGCTTTTCGGTGCCCGAGGAGGAGCAGGACGCGTCATACTTTGCCGCATCAGCCAGGATGGCGAGTTTCTGTTGCAGGTCCATCGCCGCGCTCCTTTATGTTCCTTATATGTTCTAGAAGCTCCGGATGGCAAGACAGCGAGCGAGGCGTTGCGGCAGCGCGGAGGTCAGGCCCGCGGAACGCGAGCGCTGCGCCGTGAGCAGGGCTTTGCCGCTTCCACACCCCCCCGACCAGGGGCAGCCGCCCCTGGACCGCCATGGTGTTGGTAACATAACGGGAGGGGCAGGTAGCGACCTTGATGTAAGGTACGCCTGAGATGCCCCTCCCTTTACGGCCGCGAGATGGCTAGAAAAATATCGGATCAGATGGAATCATCTGATCCGATTTCTTGCTCTAGATTCAACGGCTTCTAGAGCACGAGATCGATCCACGTGGATCGATCTCGTGCTCTAGGTGAGGTAGCGGCCGGTCAGGTGAGTCTCAAAATCCTTCGGGTCCAGGGTCTTGCCGGTCGCCGCCAGCAGCAGGTCCTGGAAGCCCAACCGGGCCCCCTGGCCGTGCACATGGGTACGCAGCCATTCCAGCAGCGGCGCCAGGTCGCCCAGGGCCAGCGCCTCCTCCAGCCCCGGCACGTCGCGCCGGGCGGCGGCCATCAACTGCGCCGCGGCCATCGCGCCGAGGGTATAGGACGGGAAGTACCCGAAGGCGCCGTCGTGCCAGTGGATGTCCTGCAGGCAGCCTTGCGCATCATTCGGCGGGGACATCCCCATCAGCGCCTGGAAACCTTCGTTCCAGGCCTCCGGCAGGTCGGCCACGGCCAGGCTGCCGGCGATCAACGCGCGTTCCAGCCGGAAGCGCAGGATCACATGCGCCGGGTAGGTCATCTCATCCGCCTCGACCCGGATGAAGCCGCGCTGCACCCGGCGGAAGGCGCGGGCAAGGTTGTCCGCGGCATAGGGCGCGGCCGCGCCGCCGAAGGCCGTGTGCAGCACGGGGCCGAGGTAGCCCAGGAAGGCATCGGTGCGGGCGGCCTGCATCTCGATGATCAGGGATTGGGATTCATGCGCCGCCATGCCGGCGGATTCACCGACCGGTTGCCGCGCCCAGGCCTCGGGCAGCCCACGTTCGTAGAGCGCGTGCCCCGTCTCATGCAGCACGCCCAGCAAGGCCTGGGTGAAGCCGTCCTCACCGTAGCGCGTGGTGATGCGCACATCGGTCGGCGTGCCGCCGCTGAAGGGATGCGTGCTCTCGTCCAGCCGCGCGTGGTCGTAGTCGAGCCCGATGCGGGCCGACATCGCGCGGCACAGGGCGCGTTGGGCAGCGATCGGGAAAGGGCCGGCTGGCGCCAGCGGCGCCGGGCGCTGCGCCTGCAAGGCCTCGGCGCGCGGCAGGGCCTGGGTCAGGAAGGCTTCGTAATCGGCAAAGATCGGTTCGACGTCCGCGGCGGTGACCCCGCGCTGGAAGCCATCCATCAGCGCGTCGTAGGGGTCGAGGCCGGTCGCCGCGGCCAGCGCCTGCGCCACCTCGCGTTGCAGGCGCACGACCTCGGTCAGCGCGGGGCGGACCATGGCGAAATCCGACAGGTGCCGCGCTTGCCGCCAGATCTTCTCGCAGGCGCTGTTGGCGCGGCTCGACGCCTCGACCAGGCGGGTCGGCAG
Source organism: Acetobacterales bacterium (assembly GCA_038249305.1). Classification (GTDB taxonomy): domain Bacteria; phylum Pseudomonadota; class Alphaproteobacteria; order Acetobacterales; family Acetobacteraceae; genus Humitalea. The sequence goes on along the minus strand of JBBRWI010000096.1, from coordinate 10,334 downwards.
GGCGGTCGCGCGGGCGTGGGCACGCTGCATCAGGGCGAGGTTGGCAGAGTCCCATGCCCCTTCGGCATCGGCGAGCAGCAGGTCCTCGGCGACCACCGGGTCGATCAGCAGGTCATGCGCCATCCCCGACAGCGTGGCCATCTGGTCGGCGCGTGCCTGGGCGCCGCCCGGCGGCATCATCGCACTCGCGTCCCACCCGAGCATCGCCTGGCATTCGCCAAGCGTGGCGATGCGGGCAAAGCGGTCCTTGAGGCGGAGGTAGGCGGCCGACGGCATGGTGTCACTCCTTCGGGGGGCTGCCGCGCTGGCGCCAGGCGAGGACGCCGAGCATCCCCAGCAGCGCCGCCGCCAGACCCCACCAGGTCACGACATAGCCCAGGTGGTTGTTGGTCGGGCGCGGCAGGGTCCGCGCGGGATCGGGCAGCATGGGCGCCGCGCCACCCAGCGCCACGATGGCATAGGGCGCCACCGCCGGCAGCCCGAGGGCCGCGCCGATCGCGGGGGGGTTCAGGGTGTAGAAGCGCCGGCCCACCGGATCATCCGTGGCCGCGAAGGTGCCTGGGGTTTCGCCGGGATGCACCCATCCGGTCACGCTGACCACGCCCTCGGGGTGGGAGATCGGGCTGTTCCGCCGATCGAGCGGCACCCAGCCACGATCGACCAGGATGGGGGGCGCATCGTCGCGGATCAGCGGCACGAGCAACTGCGCGCCGAGAATGGGACCGCGAACTTCCAGTTTCAGGACGGATTCGAGGTCGTGGCGGAAGCGCCCCTCGACCACGACCTTTGCATAGGGGCGCGGCGGGTCGGTCAGCGGTTCCGGCGGCGCCTGCTCGGCGGCCGCGATCGCGGCGATCAGCCCGTTCTTCCAATGCAGCCGTTGCAACTGCCACCAGCCGAAGCCGACCAGCAACGCCAGGACGGGCAATGCCACCAGGGCGACGAGCAGCGCGGAACGACGGCGCGTCATGTCGAGCGGTGGCGATAATGCAGCGCCACCAGCAGCGCCTTGGCGATGCGCATGGTCATCACGGCGGCCGGGATCACGAGCAACGGCCACAGCACGGCATGCATCCAGAGCGGCGGTTGCAGGCGGAACTCCACGAGTAAGGCGCCGAGCATGGCCGCAGCACCCAGGATGAAGATCGCCGCGACGCCCGGACCATCGCCCGCGTCATGCGGGCGCAGGTCTAGAGCACGATCGATCCAAGTGGATCGATCTCGTGCTCTAGAAACCGTTGAATCTAGAGCAAGAAATCGGATCAGATGATTCCATCTGATCCGATATTGCTCTAGGCCGCAGGCGGGGCGCAGTTCCAGCACGCCCTGGAACAATGCACCCAGGCCGCACCGCGGGCAGCGGCCACGCAGCACCACCCAAAGCAAGGCCGCCCCGCCGCCGGTCCGGGACGGGGCCGTGCCGGGCCGCTCCGGATCAGGCCGCTCCGGATCAGGCCACTCCGGATCAGGCCGCTTTGGGCAAGCCGGCATCAGTGATGCGCAATCTCGCCAACCCCCCACCAGTAGATGCAGATGAACAGGAACAGCCAGACGACATCGACGAAGTGCCAGTACCAGGCAGCGGCCTCGAAGCCGAAATGGCGCTGCGGGGTGAAATGATTGGCCTGCGCGCGGAACCAGCAGACCGCCAGGAACAGCGTTCCGACGATCACATGGAAACCGTGGAAGCCGGTGGCCAGGTAGAAGGTGGAGGGATAGATGCCGCCACCATGGAAGGCGAACGGAGCTACGGCGTATTCGTAGGCCTGGAAGAAGGAGAAGGAGAAGCCGAGCAGGACGGTGATGCCCAGCGCCTTCAGCAGATCCTTCTTGTTGTTCTGCAGCAGCGCCTCGTGCGCCCAGGTCACCGTCACGCCGGAGAGCAGCAGGATCATCGTGTTCAGGAACGGCAGGCTGAACGGGTCGAAGGTCAGCACGCCCTTCGGTGGCCAGACATTGTCGGTCGCGCCGGAGACGTGTTCGGGAAACAGCGCGAAGTGGAAATAGGCCCAGAAGAAGGCCACGAAGAACATCACTTCCGACGCGATGAACAGCGCCATGCCATAGCGCAGGCCGATCCGGACGATCGGCGTATGCACCCCCGGCGTGCGGCTTTCCCGCACCACGTCGCGCCACCAGAAAAACATGCAGCCGAGCACGCCCAACAGGCCGACAAAGAACACCCATCGGATCGAATAATGCGCCCACATGATGATGCCGAACAGCATGGCCGCAGCGGCGAAGGCCGAGATCAGCGGCCAGGGTGACGGATCGACCAGGTGATAGGGATGCTTGTGCGGAGGGGGCGCTTCTTCGTCGTTCGCCGCCATCAACGGTGTGCTGGCCATGGACTATGCCTTGCGCGCATGGCGGCGCGAACAGGCGCGCCGTCTTCCGGACGCATCAATCCCCGAAACGGCGCTGCGGATCAAGCCTTCGCGGCGCAGCAAATCCGCCGCGACGAAGGAATCTAGCGGGTCACGCTGTCGCGGCGCCCGACATGCGGCCCGGCATTGGCCAACGCACCGGCACGCTCGGCATCGGCCAGGGTGCGGTAGAAGGTGTAGGAGACGGTGATGGTGCGAATGCCGCGGGTATTGGGGTCCTCGGCGATCTTCGGATCGACCCAGAAGACCAGCGGCATCTGTGCCTCCTGGCCCGGGGCCAGGGTCTGCGCCTCGAAACAGAAACACGCGACCTTGTGGAAATAGCGGCCAACCACCTCGGGCGTCACATTGTAGGTGCTGACGCCCTCGACCGGGCCGGCGGCCAGGTTGCGGGCGGTGTAGAAGCCCATCCCTTCCTCGCCCAGGCGCAAAACGACCTGGCGCTGGTCCGGCGCGAAATCCCAGGGCAGCCCGGGATGGACGGTGGCGTTGAAGCGAACGGTCACGGCCGTGCCGTCGCGCCCACCGGGGGCGGCGCCGGCGAAGATCATCGGTGTCCCGTTGTAGCCCGTTATGCGGCAGAACAGGTCGTAGAGCGGCACAGCGGCGAAGGACACGCCGACCATGAAGGCGACGAAGCCGAAGGCGGCGATGCCGGTGCGACGATTGCGGTGCTTCAGGTCTCCGGAGGACATCATCGCCGCCTCAATTCTGCGACATGCGGGCGATCGCGACGAAGAAGAAGGTCACGACCAGCGCCAGCAATGCGGCAAACAGGGCGAAGTTGCGGGACCGCCGCCGGCGATGGAAAGCGACCTTTTCCTCGGGCGTCATCGCGACGAATTCATAGGCCATCAGCCAAACACCCAGTGATCGGCCGCCAGGCAGGCGAAGATGGCGGCCAGATGGAGCAGGGATACGCGAAACGCCCAGCGGGCCGGGGCATCGTTGGTCAGACTGCGGCCTGCCGCGTCCTGAACATCGGTGTAAATGCGCCAGCACGCGTGCAGGAACCACAGGCCGATCACGCCGGCGGCGGCGCCATACCAGGCGCTGGCGAAGCCCAGGAACCAGGGCGCCATGCCCACCGGCACCAGGGCCGCGGCGTAGAGCAGGATCTGCCTGCGGGTTTCGCGCGCGCCGGCCACGACCGGCAGCATGGGCACGCCGGCCCTTGCGTAATCCGCATGGGCATAAAGGCTCAGCGCCCAGAAATGCGGCGGGGTCCAAAGGAAGACGATCAGGAACATCACCATCGGCGGCATGGCGAATCCGCCGGTGACGGCGGCCCAGCCGATGATCGGCGGGAAGGCGCCGGCAGCGCCGCCGATGACGATGTTCTGCGGCGTGCGCCGCTTCAGCCACATCGTATAGACGAATACATAGAAGCCGATCGACGCCGCCAACATGACCGCCGCCACCCAGTTGGTGGCAAGGCCCATCAACGCCACCGAACCGATCGACAGGAAGATGCCAAAACACAGCGCGGCGTTGGGCGCGATCCGGCCACCCGGGATCGGGCGGCGCATGGTGCGGCGCATCAACGCATCGACGTCTCGATCATACCACATGTTGATGGCACCGGCCGCCCCCGCGGCCAGCGCGATGCAAACGATGGCAACGGTTCCCAGCACCGGATGCAGGTTGCCCGGCGCCAGCGCCATCCCGACGACGCCGGTGAAGACGACCAGCATCATGACGCGCGGCTTGAGCAGGGCGAACCAGTCGCCGACCTCCGACAGGTCGGAGGAGGTCGAAAGGGCCAGGGGGGCCGCAGCCCCCCAGGTTTCCAGCGTCGTGTCACTCATGATGTATCAGCGTATCCGCGGCAGTTCTTCGAAGGTGTGGAACGGGGGCGGACTCGTCACCTGCCATTCCAACGTGGTCGCGCCGGCGCCCCAGGGGTTGGCCACGGCGACCTCACCCTTACGGAAGGTCAGATAGACGACGTAGAAGAACAGCACGAAGGACGCGACCGATATGTAGGAGCCGACGGAGACCACCATGTTCCAGCCCGCCATGGCGTCAGGGTAATCCGGATAGCGCCGTGGCATGCCCTGGTTGCCCAGGAAGTGCATGGGGAAAAAGGTCAGGTTCACGCCAACGAAGGTAAGCCAGAAGTGCACCTTGCCCCAGAACTCGGGGTACTGACGGCCGCTCATCTTGCCGATCCAGTAGTAGAAGCCGGCATAGATGGTGAACACGGCACCCAGGCTCAGCACGTAGTGGAAATGCGCCACGACGTAATAGGTGTTGTGGTATACCGCGCTGACGCCGGCATTGGCCAGAACCACGCCAGTCACGCCGCCCAGGGTGAACAGGAAGATGAACCCGATCGCGAACAGCATCGGCGTCTTCAGCTCGATCGAACCACCCCACATGGTGGCGACCCAAGAGAAAATCTTGATCCCGGTCGGTACGGCGATGATCATCGTCGCCGCCATGAAGTAAGCCCGCGTATCGACGCTGATGCCCGAGCTGAACATGTGGTGCGCCCAGACCACGAAGCCGACCACACCGATCGCGACCATGGCATAGGCCATGCCGAGATAGCCGAAGATCGGCTTCTTGCTGAAGGTCGAGAGCACGTGGCTGATGATGCCGAAGCCCGGCAAAATCATGATGTAGACTTCAGGGTGGCCGAAGAACCAGAACAGATGCTGGAACAGCACCGGATCGCCGCCACCGGCCGGATCGAAGAAAGCCGTGCCGAAGTTGCGGTCGGTGATCAACATGGTGATCGCACCACCCAGCACCGGCACCGCGAGCAACAACAGGAACGCGGTCACCAGCATCGACCAGACGAACAACGGCATCTTGTGCAGGGTCATGCCCGGCGCGCGCATGTTGAAGATCGTGGTGATGAAATTGGCCGCACCCAGGATCGACGAGGCACCCGCCAGATGCAGCGCGAACAGCGCCATGTCCATCGCAGGGCCGGTTTGATAGGTGTCATCCGACAGCGGGGGATAGATCGTCCAGCCGGCCCCGGCGCCGCCACCGACGAACAGCGACCCGCCGAGCAGGAGGAAGGCCGGCACCAGCAGCCAGAAGGAGATGTTGTTCAGCCGCGGAAAGGCCATGTCCGGCGCGCCGATCATGATCGGCACGAACCAGTTGCCGAAGCCGCCGATCAGCGCCGGCATGATCACGAAGAACACCATGATCAGCCCATGGGCCGAGACATAGGCGTTCCACATCTGCCCGCTCGAGAAGATCTGCAGGCCCGGTTGCTGCAACTCCAGCCGCATCAGCAGCGACAACCCGACGCCGAAGATCGCCGCGAATAGCGAAAAGATGATGTAGAGGGTGCCGATGTCCTTGTGGTTGGTCGAAAACAACCAGCGGGACACGAAACTCGGCGCGTGATCGTGATGCGCGTCGTTCTTGCCGGGAGCGTGGGCGGCGTCTGCCATGTCCATCCGTCCTTTTATTGTCGAATCTTTGCGCGTCAGTTCACGGGGGCGATCGCAGCGACCGCCTGCGGCAGGTCACCGGCGGGCCAGCCGGGCCCCTGGCCTTGCGCGAAACGGGTCCGCGCCTGCACGATCCAGGCATCATACTCGGTGCGCGATACGACCCGCACGGCGATCGGCATGAACCAGTGGTTGGTGCCACAGATCTGGTTGCACTGACCGTAAAAAGTCCCCTCGCGATCGGCCTGGAACCAGGCCTCCAGCGCGCGGCCAGGGATCGAGTACTTTTGCACCCCAAGCGATGGCACGAAGAAGGAGTGGATCACATCGTGGCCCGTGGTAATCACCCGCACCGCGGCGCCGACCGGCACCACCAGCGGGTTGTCCACCGCCAGATTGCGCAACTGGCCTGGCTTCAGGTCAGCGTCAGCGATGGGATAGCTGTCGAAGCTGAAGTTGCCGCTGTCCGGATACTGGTAGTGCCAATACCACTGGCGACCCTGCACGTTGATCGTCATGTCGGCTTCACGCGGCTGGTCGGCGTAGTAGATCAGCCGGAACGATGGGATCGCGATCACGATCAGGATCAGCACCGGCACAACCGTCCAGGCGACTTCCAACAGCGTGTTGTGGCTCGTCTGCGACGCGGCCGGATTGACCGAGGCGCGGAAGCGCCAGACGCACCATCCGAGCAAACCGGCCACGAACAGCGTGATCCCCACGATGATCCACAAAACCATGTTGTTGAAGTCAAGGATGGCCTGCGCGAGAACGCCGCCCGGGGTTTGCTGCCCGATCCCCCAGGGCACTGGCGCCCCGGTCATCGAATCTCCGCCACCCTGGGCCAACGCGGCCCCCGCCATCGCCAGAAGCCAGGCGCACACGCCCAAACCCCGTATCGTGCCCGAAAACCGCATCAACCGATCCCGCCTTCGCACCATGCGCCAGAAGCGCCTGCTCATGACGCCGCCGGGGCATCATGCGCTGGAAAAAACCTGGCCTATCGCGACACCAAGCCTGTCGCCGGCCGGGCATCGCTGCCACCGGTCCTATAGGCTCGGCATGCCGCATCGCACAAGTCTGCAACCCAGATGATACGGCCCGGCAAACCCGCAAGAAGCGCTGGCAGTTATCGCACCAAAACAGTCACGGGGCCGACACGGCCTTCGCCTCGTTCAGCACCTGCACGAGGGTGAAAAGCCCGCCCGGCGGCACCGCTTCGATCGTTTCGACCGACCAGAGCGCCGGGTCCAATAGGTCCTGCAGGGCGAAGTCAGGATGCCACCCGAGCGTCCGGGACAAGGGCGCCATGGCGCGTTCAACCCACCACCGCGGTCCGTTCTCGGCGGCGAAATGGTTCACGAACAGCAGGCGCCCCCCTGGCCGCACGACACGCTGCATCTCGGCGAACAGCCGCTTGGCATCGGGCACCACGCTGGCGGTGAACATGGCAACGGCGACATCGAACGACCCATCGGCGAAATCCATCGCCTCGGCGTCCATCTCCAGCAGCGCATCGACATGGGTCAGATGCTCGGTGGCGGTCCGCTCGCGTGCTTTTTCGAGCATTTCCCGCGACAGGTCGATGCCGGTGACACGCTTGCTGCGGTCATAGCGTGGCAGGGCCAGGCCGGTGCCGACCCCGACCTCAAGCACGGCGGTGCCTGGCAGGCGGTTGACCGCGGCGACCGCACGACGCCGCCCGAACGCCGAAACGCCGCCGAACACCGCATCATAGACTCCGGCCCAACGCCGATACGCATTGCGAACCGAATCGGCATCGAGCGCCGTCCGCGGGTGGGCCGGGCTCAAGGGGCCTTGCGGCGTACTGATCGACATGCCGTGACCTTAGATGACGTTGTGATGAACAGCATGCGACCGGCCAAAGCAAGCCCGGATACGTCTTCGGGCATCAGCCCCGCCTTCGCGGAATGGCCACCAGCACCCCGCCGGTTGCGATGATCGCGGCCCCGGCCAGGGTCCAGCCATCCGGCCATTCCGCGAAAACCAGGGCGCCGGCGACCGTCGCCCAGACCAGTTGCGTGTAGTGCAGCGGGCCGAGCAGGCTGGCCGGAGCCCGCATATAGGCCATGACCAGCAGGTAATGCCCTGCCCCACCCAGCAGGCCCAGCAGCAGGAAGACCCCCCAGACCCAGCCTGGCGTCGCGACCCAGACGAAGGGCTGCCAAAGACTTGTCATGCAGAGCGCTGCAAACGACGTGTGCAGCACGGTCGTGCGCGGATCATCCACCGTCGCCAGGCGGCGGGTCAGGATCTGGTAGACCGCGAAGACGGCGGCCGAGCCGAGCGGCAGCAGGGTCGCCCAGTGCGGCGCGGCCTCGCCAGTCAGAAATGGCGGGCGCAAGGCGACGAGCACGCCGACGAAGCCCAGGGCAACGCCGGCCCAGCGCAGCGGGCCGACCTTTTCGTGCAAAACCAGGGCCGCCAGGGCGACCGTGAGGGCCGGCGCCACGAAGGACACCGCCGTCGCATCGGCCAAAGGGATATGGGCCAAGGCGCTGGAGAACAGGAAATTCGCGCCGAACAGGCACAGGCTGCGCAGCGTCTGCATCAGCGGCGCCTTCGACCGCCAGGGCAGCCCGCCGGTCGCCAGGCCGATCGCCAGCGTGACAATGATCACATGGAACAGGAACCGCCCAAACATGATCTGCGGCACCGGCAGTACGGCAGTGAGCAGCTTGATGGCCGTATCCATCGCCACGAACAGCGCCAGGGCAGCGAGGTGCAGCGCCGCGCCGCGCATTGGCCCGTTCACCCGGCCCGCCCCATCCGCCGCCATTCCGGCGCGGCACCACGCTCATCTCTCGCCACGCGCATGCAGCCCCCTGATCACCCACCCGACTGCCTGCGCCAAGGCCAAAGCACCTCCACGCAGGTCGCAGCGGCGCCGGCGCGGACCCGCCCCGCCCGCGCGCGGGGCCGAGTCGCGACGCCGGGCCGGCCCGTCGATCGTGCCACGCCGCAGGGCACAAAAGCCAACCCCGAGGCCGCGTTACCGGGTGCGGCGCCGCACGCCGCGTTACCAGAGGTTGCGGCGGTTCGCCCGGCAGGGTAACCGGACTGTGATATGGATGGCACCCAGCAGGGCGCCGGGGCAGCAGCGCCCCGCGCCTCCACTGCCGCGACGGCGTCCTCGACGGCACCGTTCCAGCAGGCGACCGCCCCCCAGGCGGTGGTCGCGGGCGGTCCCTTGCCCAGGTATCGCGCGCTGGTCGCTTCGGGGGATCTGAGCGCCGACTCGGCCCAGGCTTTCGTCGCCGAAACCCTCCAGGATCTCTGGCGCCGCCTGCGCGGCTACGATCCCAGCCCCGACGCGCCGGAAGCCACCGGCTGGCTGGCCCGCGTGTTCCGCCGCAAGCCGGTGGATGAGGCCCCGGAGGGCACCCCCCAGGGGCTTTATCTGGTGGGCGAGGTCGGGCGTGGCAAATCCATGCTCATGGACCTGTTCTTCGCGACGGCCGAGGTCCCCCGCAAGCAGCGCATCCATTTCCACCAGTTCATGCAGGACGCGCACAAGCGCATCCATGCCTGGCGCAAGACCCACCCCGCCGACGCCGACCCGATCCCGCCCCTGGCCGATGCGATCATGGCGGAGGCCGCCTTGCTCTGCTTCGATGAGTTCCAGGTGCACGACATCGTGGACGCAATGATCCTGGGGCGGCTGTTCGAGGCGCTGTTCCAGCGGGGTTGCGTGGTTGTCGCAACCTCCAATACCGCCCCCGACGACCTGTTCCGCGGCAAGCCGGGGCGCGACGCCTTCCTGCCGTTCATCGCGCTGATCAAGCACCGGGTCGCGGTGCTGCACCTGCAGTCGGCGCGCGATTTCCGGCGCGACCGGATCCGCGGCATGCCGACCTGGCATGTGCCTGCCAATGGCCGGGCCGAGCGGGCGCTGGACGCCGCATTCCGGGAACTGACCGGCCAGGACCACGCCCCACCCGTGACGCTGGAGGTGCTCGGCCGGCGGGTCGAGCTGCCGGCGGCGGCGCGCGGCGTCGCCCGGGCGTCGTTCGGCGATTTGTGCGGCCGGCCGCTCGGGCCGGCCGACTACCTGGCGCTCGCGACGCATGTCCATACGCTGGTGCTGGACGACGTACCGCGGCTCGGGCCGGAGAATTTCGATATGGCACGGCGGTTCATCACGCTGATAGACGCGCTGTACGAGCACCGCTGCAAACTGGTCGGCAGCGCCGCGGCCATGCCCGACCAATTGTATGAAGCAGGTGACAACGCGGCGATGTTCGAACGCACCGCCTCACGCCTGCTGGAAATGCAGAGCCAGGAATGGCTGGCCCTGCCGCATCTCACCTGAAGACCGATCCAAAAAGGACATCCCATGCGCTTCATCGCCCTGCTCACCCTCTCGCTGATTTCCCTCGCACCGCTGCATTCCGCCGGTGCGACGACGACCCGGCAGCAGCAGGCGGCCAATCGCCCGGCCGCAACCGCGCCCAGCACCCAGGCGCGGACCGCGACCCGTGCCACGCCGCCGCGTGCCGCCAGCAGCCGG
>JBBRWI010000095.1:0-14120 GCA_038249305.1 Acetobacterales bacterium | reverse complement strand
GCGGGCGGAGGCGATGCTCGAGCGCGTCGCCATCGCCGATCCCGCGCAGCGCCTGGCCTCCTACCCGCATGAGCTGTCGGGCGGCATGCGGCAGCGCGTCATGATCGCGATGGCGCTGCTCGCTGGGCCGGAACTGCTGCTGGCGGACGAGCCGACTACCGCGCTGGATGCGACGGTCGAAGCGCAGATCGTCGCGTTGTTGGAGGATCTGCGGCGCGACATCGATGGCAGCATCGTCTTCATCTCCCACCACCTCGGCCTGGTGGCGCAACTCTGCGACGATGTTTGCGTGATGTATGGCGGCACGGTGGTGGAGACCGGCCCGGTGGCCGATGTGCTGGCCACGCCGCGCCACCCCTACACCCGCGCTCTGCTGGCCTGCGAGATCGACCAGGATGATAGCGGCCGCCTGATCTCGATCGCCGGCGAGGTGCCCGACCCCATTGCGCGCCCGCCCGGCTGCGTCTTCGCGCCCCGCTGCGACCGCGCCGAGCCGCGCTGCCGCAGCGACACCCCGGCGCTGCGCGCCGTCGCGGCGGATCGCCGCAGCGCCTGCCACTTCGCCGAGACGCTGGCATGACCGCGCCGCTCGCACGGCTGGAACGCGTCAGCGTCGCCTTCGGCCGGCTGCGCGCGCTGGACGACGTGACGCTCGCCCTGCCGCGTGGCGGGATCACCGGGCTGGTCGGTGAATCGGGCTCGGGCAAGACCACGCTTTGCCGCGCGCTGCTCGGCCTCACGCCCCTCTCGGAGGGTAGCGTGGCCTTCGATGGCACCGATCTGCGCACGCATCTCGCCGGCGGTGCCAAGGCATTCCGGCGACGCGTGCAGATGCTGTTGCAGGATGCCGTCGCCTCGCTCAGCCCGCGCATGACGATCGGGCGCACGCTGGAAGAACCGCTGCACATCCATGGCATCGACCTGGTGGAAGGCCGCGCGCGGATGGCCGCCATCCTGCGCCGGCTCGGCCTGCCCGCCGACATCGCAGGCAAATTCCCGCACCAGATCTCCGGCGGCCAGGCGCGGCGCGTCGGCGTGGCGCGCGTGCTGGTGATGCGCCCGGAGCTGATCGTGGCGGATGAACCGACGGCGGGGCTCGATGTTTCGGTGCAGGGGGAACTGCTGAACCTCCTGCTCGACCTGCGGCGGGAACTCGGCCTGACTTATCTTTTAGTCAGCCACAACCTGAACGTCGTGAGGCGCATCACGGACCGCATCGCGGTGATGTATCTCGGTCAGATTGTGGAGGAAGCTCCGACCGCACCGCTGTTCCGACGCCCTGCGCATCCCTACACCACCGCGCTGCTGTCCACGAACCCCAGCCTGCACGCCGCGCAGCGCCGCGGGCGTATCGTGCTGCAGGGCGAGATCCCGAGCATGCTGGCGCCGCCGTCCGGTTGCCGCTTTCACACCCGCTGCCCGGTCGCGCAGCCGCGCTGCGCGCAGGATGCGCCGGCGCTGACCGAAGCCGAGCCCGGGCGCCTGGTGCGCTGCCACTTCCCCTTCTCCCTGGCGCTGCCCTCATGACGACCGATGCGGTGGAGGCGCTGGCGCCGGTCGCGCGCGCCGCCCGACGCGCGGATGAGGACGGCATCCAGCCCGTCGGGCTCGGCTACCTGCCGACCTACCTGGTGCATCTCCACGGCCGAAAGGTACGGGACGACGCACGCCAGGTGGCGAGCCAGCCAACGCCGGGCCTGGTCGCCGTGGATGCCGCGCAAGGCTACGCGCAGCCGGCGTTCGATGCGGGCCTGCTGCTGCTGATGGACGCCACGTCAGGCCCCCAGCCACGCCCGGATTTCCGCGCTGTGCTCATCGAGGTCCGGCGTGCGGCGCCGCAGCGCGGCCGGCGTACTGCCCAGCCGCAAGGGCGAAGCCAGCGTGCGTATGGGCCCTCGCCCGGCATCCGCGATTTCCGCCGTGACGCCACGCGCGACCGCCTGTGGATGGGCCAGCGCCTCGTCATAGGCGAGCACAGGTTCCGCGGGGATGCCCGCCTGGCCGAGTGCCGCGAGCCAGTGCTCACTCTCCCGCAGCTCCAGCGCCGCCTGAAGCAGGGGCACCAGGGTGTCATTGTTCAGCACGCGATCCGCATTCGTCCTGAAGCGCGGATCCTCGGGCAAATCAGGCAGGCCCAGCGTGGTGCAGAGGGTGCGCCAGAAGGCGTCCTTGTTTGCGCCGATGGTGATCCAGCCATCCAGCGTGCGGAAGACACGATAGGGCGCGTTGCCGCGATGCGACTGCCCCATGCGCTCGGGCCGCGTGCCATGGCTGAAGACGTGCGCGGCCTCATAGACCCCGAGCGCCAGCCCCGCCTCGAACAGCGACTGGTCGATGTGCTGGCCGAGCCCGGTGCGATGCCGCGCCATCAGCGCGGCCAGGATTGCGCTCATGGTGAACATCCCGGCCGTCAGGTCGGTGATGGCGACCGGCAGGCGATAGGGTTCGCCCTCGGGCGGACCATTGCCCGCCATCAGCCCCGACATGCCCTGTGCCATCATATCGAAGCCGCCATGCTGCGCCCAGGGACCGGTCTGTCCGAAGCCCGAGATGGACGCGACGACCATGCGCGGGTTGGCGGCGTGCAGCGCCTCCCACGCGAAACCCGCGCGCGCCAGCGCCCCGGGGCGGAAATTCTCCACCAGTACATCGGCGCGCTGCACGAGGCGCCACAGCACCTGCGCATCCGCGGGGGATTTCAGGTCAAGGGCGATGCTGCGCTTGTTGCGGTTCCAGAGTGCGAAGGGCTGGCTGCGGCCCTCCACGAAGGGCGGCATCCGGCGGGCCTCGTCACCCTCCAGACGTTCGACCTTGATGACGTCCGCGCCTAGATCGCCCAGCATCATCGTGCAGTATGGCCCTGAGAGGAACGTCGTCAGGTCGAGCACGACCAGCCCATCCAGGGCGCCCGCGTCGCTCATTCCGGGCGAAGCCCCGCATCATTCGCGATCCGCGTCAGCGTCGCCCGTTGCTCGGTGACGAAGCGGGTAAAATCCGGCCGGGCCAGGAAGGACGCCTCCATCCCGAGCACTGCAAGCCGGGCGCGCACATCGGGCTTCGCGAGCGTGCGCGCGGCCGCATCCTGAATTCGCTCCAGGATCGCCGGCGGCGTTCCGGCCGGCGCCCAGAGACCGATCCACTCGACAAGTTCAAAGCCCGGAATGGCGGCCTCAGCGACGGTCGGGACATCAGGCAGGGCCGCCATGCGCGTCGCGGACGAGACCGCGAGCGCGCGAAGCTGGCGTCCCTGCACCAGACCGATCGCGGAAGGTGCCGTGGCGAAGTTGAAATGCGTGTCGCCCGAGAGCACGGCCTGCGCCCCCTGGCTGCCGCCGCGATAGGGCGCGTGGGTGGCTTCGATGCCGGCCCGCTGCACGAAGAGAAATCCCGAGAGATGCGAGGCCGTGCCGATGCCCGCACTCGACCAGGACACGCGCCCGCCCTGCGCGCGGGATTGGGTGATGAAGGCCGCAAGGTCGGGCGCGCGTTCCTGCGCCGGCACGATCAGGATGAGCGGCATGATCGACATGCGGGCGATGGGTGCGAAGTCGCGCTCGTAGCTGAAGGGCAGGTTGCGGATAAGAATGTGGTTCAGAGCATGCGCCGAGGGGTCGGCCAGGAGGGTGTACCCATCCGGCCGCGCCTGCGCGACCGCCGCTGCGCCGATGGTGCCCGCGCCGCCCGTGCGGTTCTCGATCACGAAGGGCTGGCCGAGAATTTCGCCCATCGGGCCGGTCAGCACGCGCATGGTCGCATCGGTGCCGCCGCCCGGTGCGTAGGGGATGATGAGGCGGATGGGCCGGTCCGGGAAGCCCTGGGCTTGCGCGTCGCCCGGGCCCCAGGCCGGTGCGGCAAGCGCCAGCAGCGTCAAAGCCGCAAGTTCGCGCAGAAATGTCCTTCGCATGACGTGTCGTTCCTTCCCTTGATGTTGTTATTAGTTGGTTCAGGGCAGGCCGTTCCTGCCGTGACGCAGATAAGCCGGCCGCTGCGACAGCCGCTCGAAATAGGCGGAGACCCTCGGGAACTCCGGCTTGGCGAAACCCTGCACGGCGAACCACCGGTTCACGACCAGACCCATCGGAATGTCGGCCAGGGTGAAATCATCGCCGCACACATGGGCGCGGCCATCGGCGAGTTCGTGGTCCAGCAGGTCCATGCAATGGGCGAAGTCGCGGCGCCCCTGCTCGACGAACCAGGGATTGTTCCACGGCGCTTCCTGAAGCTGGCCGCCGAGGAAGGCGCCACGCATCGCGTGGGTCAGGTCATAGGCGACCCAATCCATCCATTGCTCAACGCGCACGCGCCGCTCAGGTGCCGAGGCGTAGAGGCCCTCGGCGCCATGTTTCAGGCAGAGATAGCGCATGATGGCATTGGATTCCCGCAGCACGAGGTCGCCATCCAGCACGACGGGGATCTGCGCCACCGGGTTGAGGCCGAGGAATTCCGGCGTGGTGGTCGCCTTGAAACCGCGCCCCCAATCCTCCCGCAGATAGGCGATGCCGAGTTCGTCGCAGAGCCAGAGAATTTTCCGGACATTGAAGGAATTGGGTCGGCCCAGGATACGCAAGGTTTCAGCGGCCATGGAAGCGGGCCTCCCTTTTTTCGGCAAAGGCGCTTTCGGCCTCGCGGTGATCATCGGTGAAACATAAGCGAGCAAAGACATCCGCCGCCACCCGGCGCGCCTCGGCGCGAGGACGGCCGAGGGCGCGCAAGGCCTCCTTCGCGCCGCGGATGGCCAGCGGCGCGGCGCGGTCCAGCCCGGTCGCGATTTCAAGCGCCACGCGGCGCGCATCCACTGCCGCGAGGTCGACCAGCCCCGCCTGCCAGGCAGCCTCGGCCGAGAGGCGCTCGCCGGTCAGCAGCAGGCGCATGGCGACGCCGCGTCCGGCCAGCGCAGCCAGACGCTCCATGCCGTCCCAGCCCGGGATGATTCCCAGGCGAAGTTGCGGGAAGCCGATGCTGGCCCCGGCGCCCGCCACTCTCAAGTCGCAGGCGAGTGCCAGCTCCGCGCCACCGCCCAACGCAAGGCCGTCGATCGCGGCGATGACCGGGAGCGGAAACACCTCGATCGCATCGAGCAGCGCGCGGGCGGCGCCGAAGACGCGCTCGAGCTCCTTCCGGGTGCCAAGGCCGCGATAGGCCTTGAGGTCGCCGCCCGCGCAGAAGAAGCGGCCCGTCCCGGCGAGGATCACGCAGCGCAGAGCGGGCATGCCCGCGGCCTCGTCCAGGCGCGCCCGCAGCGCGCCGATGGTCGCCTCGTCCAGCGCATTTCCCGCCGCGGCACGGTCAAGCGAAAGCAGCAGCGCGCCGCCCGCACGCTCCTCCCGGAAGCCCATCTCAGAAGCGCTCGACGGCATGGATCAGAATTCCGCCCATGGCGTCGGGATGGCAAAACCCGATCCTGGCGCGACGGGAGCCCGGTCGCCCCTTGCGGTCGATCAGCGGCAGCCCCGCCTCCTGCAGATGAGCGAGGGTGCGGTCGATATCGGGGGCCTTGAAGGCGATGTGATGGAGCCCCGCCCCCCGGGAGGCCACGAAGCGCGCGATCGCGCCCTGGTCCTGCCGCGTGTTGCCCGACGTGCCGCGAGCCACCTCGCCCGACTGGCCGGGATCAAAATTCTGCAGGAACTCCAGCTCGCAATCACCGGTGGTGATGAAGGCCACGCGCAGGCCGCCCACCGTGACCGGAGGCCGCGAATAATACACGACGCCGTAGCGGTCGGAGGTGAAGCTCTCCACCGCCATCTGCACCTCCATGTCCGTCTGCTGGCTTTCCAGCGCGCAGCCAAGGCGCCCGCAGAAGGTGGCGATCGCCGCCTCATTGTCGGCGCTGGCGATGCCGACATGGTCGATGCGCTCTGCCCATTCCGAACGGCCGATGCCCAGGCCAAGCGCAGGGGCCAGGCGCAGACGGACGCCGGAGGTCTCGGCGGGATCGAGGGCGATGCCCTCGCCCGGCGCGCGGGCGACGCGCAGACCGGCGTGGGCCAGGGCCTTGCCCGCCTCGGCGGGATCGGCGGCGGCGAGGGCGATGTGGTTTACACCTGGCCGGGCGTCCGGACCCAGAAAAGGATCCTCGGGCGCGAAGAGCGCCAGCGCGGTCTCGCCCAGCGCGAAGCAGGGCGCCATCCTGCCCGCAAAGGCGATGTCCTGCCGCGGCAGCCCCAGCAGATCGCCGAGCAATCGGGCGGCGCCCTGCACGTCCCTGGTGGCGAGCGCGACGTAGGCGAGGCCGAAGCCGGTCATGAGGTGGTCCTTCCCTTGGCTTTGTTCTCGGCCGGCCGTGGCGGCGGTTCCGCGAACTGGCCGACGAGGCTGTCCAGATGGGCGTTCGTGCGCGCTATGGCGGCGGCCGCATCCCCGGCCTCCATGGCATCGATGATCGCCTCGTGCTCCGCGATGGAGGTTTGGGGCAAAAGCGGCACGCGGCTCATCGCCAGCTGGTAGCGGCGCAGCCGCGCGCGGATCTGGGCATACATGCCAGCCAGCAGATCATTCTGTCCCGCAGCGACCAGCGCCTCATGGAAGCCGGCAGCGAGGGCGCCATAGCCCGGTACGTCGCCGGCGGAGACGGCTTGGCGCATGCGCCGCAGGATGCCGCGCAGCAGCGCCACCGCCGCTGCATCCCGGCGCCGTGCGGCCGCGCCAGCGGCGAAGGCCTCGATGGCCGCGCGCACGCCGAACAGCTCGCGCATTTCCGTGTCGGACAAGGGCTTCACCGAGGCGCCGCGATGCAGCGAGAGCTCCAGCAGGCCCTCGTGCGCCAGGATCCGGAAGGCCTCGCGCAGGGGCACACGGCTGACGCCGCACCGCAGAACGAGTTCACTTTCCACGAGGCGCGCACCGGGCTCCAGCTTACCCTCCAGGATCTCCTCCCGCAGCCAAGCGGCAAGGCGGTCGGCCAGGCTGTCGGGGCGGGCGAAGGGGGACGATGCGGAGATATCGACTAAACCGAAGATTGTTAGCCAATCCTGCCGGTGGCAGCAGGCTAGAGTCAAGGGCGCGGCTAGAGCACGATCGATCCAAGTGGATCGATCTCGTGCTCTAGAAGCCGTTGAATCTAGAGCAAGAAATCGGATCAGATGATTCCATCTGATCCGATATCGCTCCAAGGCAGGATGTTCGGGCGCGAAGCGCGTCAGAATCCGGACGCTTTTTAGTGTGGCCAGGCCGGGGTCGCCCAGCGGGTGAGTCCCGACCCCAGGGTGCGAAACCCAACACCGCCTGACCGGTGTGGGCTGACGCCGCTCAACATCGGGCTCGGCGTCGCCTTCGTGGCAGGGGTCAATTGCGACATCGCCATCGAGACGAGCTGGGAGGCACTGGGCCAAGTGCTCCCCAACGGCCCGATGCTGCTCTTGCGCGGTGAGCCGTGCCCGATTGACGGCGTAGGGCGGGAGCGAGCGGTCTATGCGCCCGAGAGCGCTGTGGTGTGCATCTCGCGGCGCATCGGCGAAGCGGTCGCGGCGGGAGAGTCGGTTCTGGAGATCGCTGGCAAGATGCTCTGCGCGCCGATCCCCGGCACCCTGCGCGGCCTGGGGTGCCCGTGACCGCTGGAGCCAGTTTATTTTAAATCAATCCGCGGGCCAATCCTGCAAGCTGCTTCGGCATCCCCGAACGGCCAGCAGGTGTTGCCGCCGTCGTCGTCGTCGCGGTGCTCACAAGGGCGGGCGCAGCCTGAAATATCGCGGCATGGCGAAGCGGCCAACCCACGCAGCGGACGCGCGGCCTGGCGAAGCTGCCGGTTCTTGGCTCAACGAAACACCAGCACCGGGCTTCGGCAGTTCTGCAGCAACGCCGTGGTCGTGCTGCCCAGGATCATGGTCCTGATCCGCCCATGCCCATAGGCGCCCATAACCAGCAGGTCGATCTCGGCGCTGACCACATGTGCGGCGATGGCCTTCTCCGTCTCGCCCTGCAGCACGGTGGAAATCGCGGCCTTGCCACCACGTCGAAGAATTTCGGCCGGGCCGACCAGGATCGCGCTATCTGCCTCGCCCGTCGGCGTGACGGTCAACAGATGACACTCCACGCCATCGAGAAGGGCGCTCCCAGCCACGTGCTCGACCATCTTCCTCGCGGAAGAGCTGCCGTCGCAGGCGATTGCAAAGCGACGGATCGGCTGGAACGCGCGCGACGCAACCAGGACGGGCCGGATGCTGGAACGCAGCACGCGCTCAAGATTTGCGCCAAGGTGACCGACCGCGAAATCGGCGGCCTCGCCGCGCTTGCCGATGACCAGCAGGTCGGCTTCGGTTTCGAACTCAAGCACCGTATCGACAAGCGAGCCATGCCGTTGGAAAACGGAAACGTTGGCGACCCCGGTTGTGCGAAGCCTCTGCTCTGCTGCCTCCAGCATGGCGCGGCCGCGCTTGAGGGCCAGCTTGCCGCGCGCCTCGTCCAGTTCGGCCAGTTCGCGCAGCAGGGCCTCGGAGGTGTCGAAACCCAGCGCGCCGCTGCGGTCGACCGGTCCTTGGGCCGGCGCGCGGTCAAGCACATGCAGCACCCGCACCGATGCGTCGCCGATGCGTCCGGCGGCCCAAGCGGCGTGGTCCAGGACACTCTGGGCGTAGATCGAGCCGTCGGTGCAGGCGAGTATCTGCGCCATGTCGTTATCCTTCCTCAATGCATCGCCGGTCCGGCAGAAGCGCCTGGTTTGTGATGGGTGGCGAGCCTGTCCACCAGCGTGGCACTCGCTTCGTTCATCCCAAGGATTTCAACCTCGGTACCCTCGCGCCGGAACTTCAGCACGACGCGGTCGAGTGCCGCGACCGCGGTGAGGTCCCAGACATGCGCGCGGGAGACGTCGATGACGACCCGTTCCACCGCTTCGCGCAGGTCGAAAGCTTCGGCGAAGGCCTCCGCCGAGGCGAAGAACACCTGGCCCGTCACGCGATAGTTGCGCGTGCTGCCATCCGCCGAAAGGGCCGAGGTGATCTCGAAAATCCGCGCCACCTTGCGCGCGAAGAAGATGCCCGAGAACAGCACGCCGACGAGCACACCCTGCGCCAGATCATGGGTTGCAACGGTCATCGCCACGGTCGCCAGCATAACCACGCTGGACTCGCGCGGATGCACCCTGAGGTCGGCGATGGACTTCCAAGAGAAGGTGCCGATCGACACCATGATCATGACAGCCACCAGGGCCGCCATCGGGATCTGCCGAACCAGATCCGCCAGCACCAGGATCAGGAAGAGCAGGAACAGCCCGGCCCAAAGCGTGGAGAGCCGGCCCCGGCCGCCCGACTTCACGTTGATGACCGACTGACCGATCATGGCGCAGCCCGCCATACCACCGAAGCAGCCGGAGACGATGTTGGCGATGCCCTGGCCGAAGCTCTCGCGCATCTTGTTCGACGGCGTATCGGTCAACTCGTCCACGATCTGCGCAGTCATCAGCGATTCCAGCAGCCCCACCACGGCGAGGGTGGCGGACACCGGCAGGATGATCCGCAGCGTCTCCCAGTTCAGCGGGACATCGGGCAGCAGGAAGGCGGGCAGGTCGGCCGGCAGCTCGCCCATGCTGCCCACAGTGCGGACATCGATGCCGAAGGCGATGGCGATGGCGGTCAGCACGACGATGGCGACGAGCGGCGAAGGCACCGCCTTCGTCAGGAGTGGCAGCAGGTAGATGATGGCAAGCCCGGCCACGACCATCACATAGGTCATCCAGGTTACGCCTATCAGCTCGGGCAGCTGCGCCAGGAAGATCAGGATCGCCAGCGCATTGATGAAGCCAGTCATCACCGAGCGCGAGACATAGCGCATCAGCACGTTGAGTCGGAGGGCCGCCGCGGCCAGCTGCAGCACGCCCGCAAGGATGCTGGCCGCCATCAGGTATTGCAGCCCATGGTCGCGCACCAGCGTGACCATGACGAGCGCCATGGCACCCGTCGCGGCCGAGATCATCGCGGGCCTGCCGCCTACGAAAGCGATCACCACGGCGATGCAGAACGAGGCGTAGAGGCCGACCTTGGGATCGACACCCGCGATGATCGAGAAAGCGATAGCCTCCGGGATCAGCGCGAGCGCGACCACGGTTCCGGCCAGGATGTCGGCACGGATGTTTGAAAACCATTCGGCACGCAGCCGGGCCAGGGACATGGAAGAACTCCGGGGGCGCGTGTGGCCGAATGGGCGCACGGCAGCGCAACAGTACGGGGGAAAGAAAACGAAAAGAGCAATCGCGCCCGAGCAAAGCTCAGGACCAGCCAGCACCCTCGCCACAAAGGGCGCGGCGGATCAGATTGTTAGGGCGGAGTGGTCGTCTTCATATGTGTTTTCGTAGCAGGCTTCTGCTGCGATGCACATAGCAGGACCCAATGCAGTGAAATCGGGCGGGTATGCGCCCATCGCCGGTGTCATGATGGCCCTCAACGTCGCAGGACGATAGCGGTTTGCCGAGGCCATGGCGGCGCTAGATGAAGTCATCGGGTGAGATACGCCACGATCGGTCGCTTCGGCGAAAGCCCGGGCTTCGCTGGCTGCGACGCCTACTCCGGATCGCCTGCTGCCCGGATGATACCGAGGTCCAGTGCGTGGCAGGCCCGGCCGAGCTCAACGGGGCTATCCAGCACCCGCCGTCGTGCCGCGACCTGAACCCCTCCCCAAACCCGGTCATGGAAGAGCGTGAGGTTGTCGCCGGTCCGGAAGCGTGAAGGAAAGGCTGGCCATCGAAATCGGTTGGGTACCGGTGAACTGCTGCGGCCCAGGAACGCGCCAAGTGCTGGTCCGCGGCGCCCACGACGTCGGTGGGCACGCGAGAGCGGGCCAGTGCAGTCCCACGCAGGTCCACCACGCGCAGCGGCCGGATCACCTCGATCATCGCCCAATCCCAGAGTGCCAGTTCTGCCTACGCGACGAGGCACGGACCCGGTAACGCCGCATTGGCTCGGTCGCGCAGCAACGTTTGCTGCAGGCAAGGGGTGAGGGTCTCGCCAAGCCAAGATACATCGGCAACCATCGCGGCGTTTTCCCGCGGTCCAGCATTGGGTCGGAGAAGTGGGAAGCGCCTGGCCCGGCACCAAGGGCGTCTGTTTGGGCGGAGCGGACGAATCTCAGCCAGAGCGCGCCCACTGGGATCGATCGTGGCGATCGATGGATGAAGATCTGCGGATCTTCGCGGCGGACGGGCCCGCGCCCGCCGATCCATCATGCGCCTGTCGGGCCGAAAGTACCGATGCTGCGTGCGAGGTTAACCACGTCCGTGGCGCGAAGCTGGTCGGCAGCGATTTCCAAACCTGTCCGCATGCCGAGCTCTGGATTCTGCTGGCACAGGACGCGGAAAACATGCTGGCGATGAGGATCATGGATCATCGACGAGATGAACCAGCATGACGGCGCTGATCGGCGCGAAGGCGAAGCCGGCGATCGAAGCGATCGCGGCCGCTCCGAACACGGCGAGCGACGGCAGCAGCGGGGCGTTGGCACAGGCCCGCCAAGGCTGGTCCCGAAGAAGCCAGCCACTTCTGTCGCCGAAAGCGCCGCCATTTCCGGCCACGGTGAGGAGGCGATGCGGCCAGATCCATCCGGCGCTGGCAGCATGATGTACCCCTCGCCAACGAAGGCCGTGCTGTTCCAGGCGTAGCCGGCGTCGGCCGGAACGCGCCATCGCAACCTATGCACCATCTGGCCGAGCCGCGCGGCGAGCCGCGCGCCTGTCGGCCAATGAAGGTTATGCAGGACTGCAGAATCACCTCTCCGCCTGGCACCATTCCACGCTGGTACTGGCGGTTGCTCCCCGGCACCGCAGCGCTTTGACGCGGCGCCCGGGGGCACAGGTTCCACGGTCAGGAGGCTGCGCGGGCGCCCGGCACCCAGACGACGCTTCGGTTCTCGCCGGATTCGACGATAATCGGGGTAAGCCCCGCGCGGGGACGCTGCACGTGCTGGACCTCGGTCGCCACGACCGAGGTGTTCTCGCCGCTGCCGACCACGCGGCTCAGCGCACCGCCGACGAGATTCGCTGCCGGGCCAGGCCCGTATTCAACGCTCGCGTTTTCGCCGGTGCCGACGACGCGTGGGTAGCTCTGGGCCTGCGCGGCGCCGGAGAAAAGGACGCCGCCGACAAGGGCGAGGGTGACGAGGCGGGTGATGCTGCGGATCATGATGTGCTCCATCGTTTGCGGTTGCAGTGACTTTGTGTGCGATAGCCCAAGCGCATCGTTACAGGCCGACCGACCATTCCCGCACCTGCATCACCAGTCCCGCGAGGTGAATGCCAAGGATCGCGAGCACGCCACGCTTATTGCGCACAGCGCTCAGAGATCCTCGCGCCAAGAGCTGCATGTCGCGACGCGCATTCATTCGCGGAGCGGCACGCCAATGCGCAGCGTGCCGCGCTTTCGCTTCAGGACCGGCAGGTATTGTCAGAAGTCGCAGATCAGCACGCCGCGCCCGAAACGCTGCGCATGCTCGACGATCACCATTCCGTCGGCGACGATGCACCGATGCTGCTCGCCGGTGTGGCGATGCTGGTCGGTTGGCTGGCATAGCGATCGCCCTCGCCGCGCAGGCGGGCGCGGCATTGGTGGCCGCGACGGCAACGGCCGTCTTCGCCATTGGCAGCGTTGCGCCTCCGCTGTTGTTTGCCCACGGCGCGCGCGAGGCTTTGGTGGCGCTGCGCCGGCAGTGTGCCGAAACCTCGGGGCGGAGGAAGCCAATTCTCGGCATCAGCCAGACGCCCACCGAGCACCCCGGAAGCGCGACGGCGATCCAGACGAAGCCGTGCAGGCTGGGGTACCGGCCTGGGGATTGCCGAACAGCACGACGGTGCGCGCGCGAAGCGTCGTGTCGACGGCCTGGGCGGCGGCGGCATGATCGACGTTGGTGAAGACAACCCAGCCTGCGTCCCGCACCGTGGCGCCGAATCGGTCCAGCGTGGTACGTACATTTTGGTGGCTCGAACGCGTTATCATCCCGCCCTGCTGGGCCAGAGCCGCCCAGGCGGGGATGACAAAGGCGAAGGTGGCGGCAAGCGCCAGCAGGTGGCGCCTCACTACGCGGCACCGGGCAGTAGAGCCAGCGCGCCGGCAATACCAAGCCCCAGGTCCACGTGGCCGACCAATGAGGCCCAGGCGACCGGCTCGAAGCCCAGGAAGAGTGGTGCGCCACCAAGCAAGCTGGCCGTGCCGTACATCGCGAGGACCCAGAGCCCGACCCCATAGGCCGCCCCAATACCGGCCACGGCAACCCCGGCATGACCCGCGCCGCGAGCGGCCGGACGACCAGCACATGACCGAGCGAGAAGAACAGGAGGCCGGTAGCGACATGCGTCGCCTGGGCTGCCATGCCGGTAAGACCAATCGCCATTTCAATCAGCCCGGTCGCATCGAGGGGAAAGCCTATCCGGGCCGGCGCGACGAGACGCGCGAATGCCTCCCAGATGACGAGGCGGGCCGCCCCAGCAGCAATGACGCGCGCGAAGCTTGCAGCCGCGAACTCGCCGTGGTCGGGCGTCTTGGTGAAATTCTGTAATGGAGCAGTCGCGCAGCAGTGCCGAAGGTTACGGTGCGCCAATGCGCGCACGCTCGTCCCATCGCGCTGCACCAACCTCCCCCCCTTGGGAGTCCAGGCGCCAAAGTAGCGAGGCGGCATTGGCGAGATCGCGGAAATCCGGACCCGGCTCCCGGCAGACCTCGGTGTCGTAGAGGTGTAGCGCCGCGTCCCTCTCCCCGAGATGCAGGTGGAACAGCGCACGGCGCCAAAACGGATGACGGACGAACAAGGATGCTCCGGTCACGCCGCCCATTACGCCCTCGAGCCAGGCGAGGCCATCGCGCGCGCGGCCGCCTTCCTCCATGACATGAGCGACGGCATGCGCACCCCATAGGTCGTCCGGCGCCTCGGCGACGGCTAGAGCACGATCGATCCAAGTGGATCGATCTCGTGCTCTAGAAGCCGTTGAATCTAGAGCAAAACAATGGATCAGATGATTCCATCTGATCCGGTATTGCTCTAGCCGCCCTTCG
This sequence comes from Acetobacterales bacterium, assembly GCA_038249305.1. GTDB lineage: Bacteria > Pseudomonadota > Alphaproteobacteria > Acetobacterales > Acetobacteraceae > Humitalea. Next base: position 150 of record JBBRWI010000095.1, on the reverse strand, counting down.
GACTCCGCTCGCCAACGCTCGCCCGTCTCGCCGAGTGCAAAGGCGAGGCACCCGCGCAGATACGACCGCCCGTGGGCATCAGCGGGCATCGCGCCCAGCGCTTGCTGCACCGAAAACCGCATGCCGACCGGGTCGCCGAGCATGAAACGG
>JBBRWI010000094.1:0-14323 GCA_038249305.1 Acetobacterales bacterium | reverse complement strand
CCTTCGGCGCGGAGGTCCGCGACGGCGCCCTGTTCGGCCGTGGGGCCACCGACATGAAGGGCGCCATCGCCGCCTTCATCGCCGCGATCCCGGCCGCCTGCCCCGGCAACAGCCCAGGCACGCTTTCACTGCTGATCACCGGCGACGAGGAAGGCCCGGCCACCGACGGCACGGTCAAGGTCCTGGCATGGATGGCCGAGCACGGCCACATCCCCGACATGTGCCTGGTGGGCGAACCGACCAGCCGGGTGGCGCTTGGCGACACCATCAAGGTCGGCCGCCGCGGCAGCCTGAACGCTGCGATCACCCTGCACGGCACCCAGGGCCACGCCGCCTATCCGCAGAAGGCGGACAACCCGATCCATCGCCTGGTGCGGGTGCTGGCGGCGCTGACCGCCGAACCGCTGGACGCCGGCAGCGAATTCTTCGAGGCCTCGACCCTACAGGTCACCAGCATCGATGTCGGCAACCCCACGACCAATGTGATCCCGGGGGCTGCCACCGCGCGGCTGAACATCCGCTTCAACGACCTGCACACGGCGGCCTCGCTGGGCGAACGGCTGCGCGCGGCGCTGGCCGAGCATGCGCCGCGGCATGATCTTGTGCTCGATTGTTCGGGCGAGTCCTTCCTGACCAGGCCCGGCCCCTTCGTCGAGGCGCTGCGCCGCGCCGTGCGCGCGACCTGCGGCATCGAACCCGCGCTCGACACCGGCGGCGGCACATCGGACGCGCGCTTCATTTCGCGCTACTGTCCGGTCGCCGAACTCGGCGCTGTGGGAGTGACGATGCACAAGTCCGACGAACAGACCCCGGTCGCCGAATTGCGCGCCCTGGCGCGGCTCTATGCCGCGGTGATCGCCGAGACGCTCGGCGGCGCCAACCCTGGCCGGGGGCCGGGCGGCTGAGCCCGCCGCCGCCGCACCAGGCGCCCAACCAGGCACCCAGCCCACGGATCGAGGTCGCCGCCGGGCTGGTCGCGGGGCTGTGGCTCGCGCGCGGCAATGTGCAGGGGCTGGCGCTGCTGCCCAGCGATGGCGCCGGCGCCTGGCGGGCGACCGTGCGCAGCATCGTGATCTGCCTGCCGGCCTTCCTGGCGCTGCGCATGATGGCCTGGGGCGGGACGGTGCCGCCGGTCGGGCTGCTGCCGGCGGTGCTGGTCGAAAGCCTGGCCTTTGTCGTCGCCTGGGTCGCGCTGCTGCTGGGCACGCTGCCGCTGGTGAATGCGGCCGGCGCGGCGGCACGCTGGCCGCGCTTCGTGGCCGCCTGGAACTGGGCGAATGTGCCGCAATACGTGGTGCTGCTGGTCGCGATGATCGTGCCGCCGGCGCTCGGTCTGCCGGGCTGGGTCGGCAGCGGGCTGGCGCTGGCGGCCTTTGGCTGGGCGCTGTGGCTGGAATGGTGGGTCGCGAAGGTGGCGCTCGGCGGCGGGCCGCTGGTGGCGGCGGCGATCGTTGCGACCGATGTGCTGATCGGGATCGTGATCGGCGGGGTGGCGGGGCGGATGACGGGGGGGTAGGGGCGCCCTCCCCCGCCGCCATCAGGCGTTCACCACCACAACGGTCACATTGTCCCGCGCGCCGGCAGCGACGGCGGCGCCGACCAGTTGGTCCGCGCCCGCGCCTTCGGCCATCATCCCCGCCAGCCGGGCTTCGGGCAGTTCCTTGAACACGCCGTCGCTGCACAGCATGAAGCGGTCGCCCGGCTGGATGCGGTCCGACACCTTGTCGAGCGCCAGCGCCCCCTGCGCGCCGATGGCGCGGGTGATGATATTGGCCTGGGGGTGGTGCTCGGCCTCCGCCTCGGTCAGCGCGCCGCTGTCCACCAGTTCCTGCACCAGGCTGTGGTCGCGCGTCACGCGGTGCAGCGCGCCGCCGCGCAGCACGTAGATGCGGCTGTCTCCGGCCCAGAGCGCCGCGTAATGCCCGCCGCGCGCCAGCAGCACCACGACGGTCGAGGCGATGACCCCGCCCGTGCCGCGTTCGTCGGCGCGGGCCTGCATGTCGGCATGCACCGCATCCAGGCGCAGCCGCACCTGGGCCAGCATTTCGGCCGCCGACAGCCCGGGCGGGATGGCCAGCAGCGCCTCGGCGATGGCCGCACTGGCGACATCGCCCGCGCCATGCCCGCCGGCGCCATCGGCCACCGCCCAAAGGCCCACATCGGGACGGTCCACGAGGTTGTCCTCGTTGCGCTTGCGCACGGCGCCGGGGTGGGAGCAGGCTGTCGATCCGAGTACGCCGCTCATGCGTCCGCTCCGTCTTCAGGGTTGCGCGGGGCTGGTGGCGTGGCCCAGGGCAGGTCCACGGTCTCGGCCCAGTGGTGGGGCGTGTCGTCGGGGATTGGCCCGAAATCTGACCCGGGGGCTTGCGGCGCATCGGCCTCGCCGTGCGGCGCCGGGTCGGGGATGTCCGCCGCATCAGGCAGGATATCGCCCGGCGGGGCGGCCGGCTCCGGTACCGCCCCCAGCAGCGCCAGGAAGTCCGCCGCCATCGGCATGCGGACCGGTGCGCCGCCCGCCGTCCAGAACAGGCTGCGGCCGTCCAGCGTCGCATCGGGGTCCTCGGGCGGCGGCGGCGGCAGCAGGGCCAGCACCGCATCCGCGTCCAGCGCCCCGGCCCGCCCCTGCGCTGCCGCCTCCTCCAAAGCCGCGAACCAGGCCTCGCCCGGCGTCGGGCCGGCGTCCGGCGTGACCGCGACCAGGGTCAGCGGAAAGCGCCGGCCGACGGTATCGGCCGAGGTCACCATCACCCCCACCGCCGCATCCGGCCCGCAGGCGCCGGGTGCGAGGCGAAAGCGCCAGGCGGGGGCTGCTTCCCAGGCGGCCTGCCACGCGGCCTCCCCCTCCGGCCCCAGGCCATCGCGCGACGCGGCGATGCCGGCCGACAGCCAGTCATCCCAGGCGGCGACGAAACCGCGCGGCAGGCCCCGGCGCACGAAGTCGCCATGGGCCGGCAGCTTGCCGAACAAGCCGGTCGTCGCGCCGGGCATCGCTCAGTTCGGCCGCAGTTCGGGGCAACGGAACTCCAGCAATTCTCGCAGGCCGAAGGGGTTCACGCTGCTCGATGCCTGCAACAGGAAATCGGCCGACTTGTCGCCCTGGGTCACGCCCAGCCGGAACCGGTCGGGCTGCCCCGTGGCGCTCAACCGGCCCAGGAAGACAAAGCGCAAGGTCGCCCAGGCACCGTCATAGGCCAGCGGCCCGGCACTGGATTCCGGGTCGAAGGTCAAGGTCACCGGGTTCTGCGCCGGGAAGGTCACATCCACCGGCCGCCCGCCCCCGCCCGGCGCCAGCGCCACGCGGTTGCCCGAGGCTTCGAGCACCCCCGCCGTGGTCCCCGCCGACAGGCCCTGCGGCACCAGTTGAAAGCGGAAGCCACTGTTGCCGCCGGTCGGGAAGAAGGCATCCCTGATCGCCGCCGCGCGCTGGAACTGCACGAGGTCGGCCGGGCTGATCGGCGGCGGCAGCCCATCGGCCGCGACCGGCCGCCAGGGCCGCTGCGTCGTATCGGCATAGTTGCGGATGTTCGCCGTGAAGAAGGTGTCGAACAGCCCGCCCGGCGCGAACAGCCGGATGAAGTCGTCCATCGGCATGTCGGGGGCCGCGAGCGTCCGGCGGAACGGGAAGCGTGCCTCCATGCCACGGCACAGCGGCGCCAACTGCTGCCCACCAGCCGCCGCAATCGCGGCCTGGGCGCCGCCCGCCCGCGCCTGCCCGGTCGATTGCGCCAGCGCGGTCATCCAGCCCTGCAAGGGCTGCGGCTGGCGCTGCGCCTCGGACAGCAGGCGCTGGCCGGGGTCCAGGCCCGGGGTCGGCGCCAAGGCCGTGCCGGGGGGCGAATTGGCCAGCCGCGCGACCTGCACATACAGGTCGTTCAGGATCGCCAGCACGCCATCGACCGGGGCGCCCGCCGCTTCCCGCAATTCGCGGAAACGCGGTTCCACCACATCGGCGACCGGCTTGGCGCCGCTGCCGCCCAGATTCGCGCCGACCGCCGCCGCGATGCGGCTGGCGGCCGCCGTCGCGGCCTGCGCCGCTTGCGCCGCGGCCCCCGCCAGTGCGGCCCCGGCAGCCCCACCCGGAACCTCCGGCGCCGTGCCGGGCGATACCTGGCGCGCGATCGCGCGCAACAGGTCCTTCATCGGGCTGTTCGGCGCGCCGAGCAGGTTCAGCCCCTCGGCCGCCGCGTTCAGGCTGGCGAAGGGCGGCAGCACGAGGTCGCCGATCATGGCCTCCCAGGCACGCACGTAGTCGGCGGCGTAGAGCGCCAGCACATCGGCCTCCAGCCGCCCTGGATTGCCGGCGCCGGCGATCGCCGCCTCCGGCCCCAGCACCCAGGATTCGCTGGCGGCTTCGAGGGCGGCCTGCGGCAGGCGCGGCAGGACGGCGCGATGCAGCCCCTCCACGGTGAACAACCCCGGCACGCCCTCGGTCAGCGGCCGGCCGCTGCTGCGGGTGAAATAGCGCTGCCCGGCGGCCCCCAGCGGCTGCGCCGGGGTCCAGGCGGGAATGTTCTCCGCCAGCGGCCGCAACCGGGTATAGACGCGCTGCGCCATCGGCAGGCGGGAGAAGACGCGTCGCGCCTGATCGACCAGCGCGCCATCCAGCGGATAGGCCGCGAGCGGCCCCGCGAGCATCGCATCCAGATGCCGCCCCAGCGCATCGCGCCCGGGCTGGTTCACCGCACCCGGGAATTCGGCCTGCCAGTCGAGGCCGAACCACTCCTTCACCAGGGTCCGGTCCATCGGCCCCTGCTTGCCGAGCATCAGATAGACGCGCACCGCCTCGTACAGGAAATCCGGGCGCTGGATGCCCTGGCGGATCTGCGCCTCCACCCGCGCCAGCAGGCGCGGCAGCAGCACGCGGTCGAGCGTCCGGCGATAGGCGGACCCCGCGCCCGAGGTCAGCAATTCCTCCTGGCTCAGCCCGAAGGCCGGCCCGTCGCCCTTGGCCGCGTCCGGCAGGGCGCGCGCGGCCTCCAGGTAGCCCAGCACCCGCGTGAGGTCGGGCGACGGCACGCGGTCGAGCGGCTGTGACGCGGTGGCCGCTGCCTCGGCCGCGGTCACCGCCGCGGCCAGGCGACTTTCGCGCGCGGCCTCGGTGCCGGAGGCGAAGAAGCCCCAGGCGCCGCCGCCGATCAGCAGCAGCAAGGCCGCCGCCCAGGCGCCGATCTGCACCAGGCGCCGGCGGGATTCCAGGCCGCGGTCATTGGCCGCCAGCCGCGCCTCGTTGAACACCACCTCCTTGAGCAACCGCCCGAGGAAATACGCCCGCCCCTTCTGGCCCATCACCGCCGCGGGGCGCTTGGGGTCGAGGCCGAAGGCGCGCGACAGCGCTCCCGACAACCGGTCGAGCGGCGTGCCCTCCTGCGTGCCGGAGGTGAAATACACCCCGCGCAGGAACGGCGCGGGATCGAGCTTGGACCCCCCAAAGGCCGCCTGCACAAAGGCCTGCAACGGGCCTTGCAGCGAGGCGACCTGCGCCGGGAAGCCCGCGATCAGCGCGCGCTGGGACGGGCCGCGTTCGGCCTGCAGCCGTTCCATCAGTCGCGCCGTCAGCCGCTCCTCCAGCGCCTTGAACTCTTCGCCGAATGTCTGCACCGCGCCCTCGGGCGTCGCCGTCACCGGGAAAGTGAAACCCCAGACCTGATCGCGCCCGGCCTTGTCCAGGTCATCGAAGAATTCGATGAAGCCGGGCAGCAGGTCGGTCTTGCTGACCAGGAAGTACACCGGCAGGCGCTGGCCCAACCGGGTCTCCAATTCCCGGATCCGGCGCCGCACGCTGCGGGCATGCTGCTCGCGCTGCGTCGCGTCCAGTTTCGCGAGCATGTCCACGCCAAAGGCCACCAGCACCCCGTTCAGCGGCTGGCGCGGGCGGTTCTTCTTGACCAGGTCGAGGAAGCGTTCCCAGCCCGCCTTGTCGGCATCGGCGTCGCTGTCCTGCGTCGTGTAGCGCCCGGCGGTGTCGATCATGACCGCGCGTTCGGACAGCCACCAGTCGCAGAAACGCGTGCCGCCGACACCGGCGACGCGGCCCTCGGCCAGCGGGAATTCCAGGCCGCTGTTCATCAGCGCCGTGGTCTTGCCCGACCCTGGCGGGCCGATGATGGCATACCAGGGCAGGTCATACAGGAAGGTGCCCTTGCCGCCGGTCGCGGCCTTGAGCTTGGCCAGCGCGTCGGTGAGCTTGCCGCGCAGTTCGGCTTCCTCGGCGGCGGCGTGCTCATCCTTGGCGATCTTGGGGTCGGGGGCGGCGGCGGCCTCGACCAGTGCCGTGTCGCGCCCGGCCCGCTTGCGCCCGATCAGGAAGCAGACCACCGCCCAGACCAGGATGGGCAGCAGGACCAGCAGGCCGCGCAGCCAGATCGCATCGAAAGCCTCGCCCAGCAGGGGCGCGAACAGCCAGATCACGACATCCAGCAGCAGAATGCCGAGCAGGGCGCCAAGCGCGGGAATGGAGAAAAAGGCGCTCATCTCAGCGGGCTCCGCGCAGCAGGACGACGTCGATGCGGCGGTTTTCCTCCCGGCCCTCCGCGGTCGCATTGGTGGTCACGGGTTCGGCGTCGCCCCGCCCCTCGGCGGTGAAGCGTGCAGCGTCGCCATTGGCCGCGACGATGGCGGCCATCGCCTCCTGCGCGCGCGAGGTGGAGAGCGCGAAGTTGGACGGGAAGCGCACGGTGCGGATCGGCTGGTTGTCCGAATGGCCCTGCACCACGACCCGGCCGGGCTCCTCCTTCAGGCCTTCGCCGATGCGGCGCAGGATATCGACGAAACGCGGATCGACGGTCGCGGCACCGGAGGCGAACATGCCCCGCCCGCGAATACGCACCAGCAGGCGCTGCGCATCGCCATCGACGGTCACCAGGCCCTGCGCGATTTCGGGGGCGAGGAACTGGCGCAGCTTGGGGGCGGCATCCGCCGGGCGGCGTTCGGGCGGCGGCGGTGGCGGCGGGGCCGGCGGCACCGGCGGCGCGCTGCGGTCGATCACCGGCAGGGCGCCGGGCGGCAAGGCCGCCATGCGTTCATACAGATTGCCGGCGCTGGCCGACAGGCCATCGGACAGCCAGTACCAGCCCCCCCCGAGCAGGGCGACGGCAAAAGCCGCCGCGACCCAGGCCGGGACGGCACGGCTCTGGCCGCGATGCGGCGCTGAGACCCCCTGCCAATGCGGCGACAGGTCGCGTTCATACGGGCCGCGCAGTTGCGCGAGCAACTGGTACAGCCCCTCCCGCGTGCGATCCAGTTCGGCCGAACCGCGCGGCATCAGCCGGTACTTGCCCTGCAAGCCGAGCGACAGCGCGAGGTAGGACACCTCCAGCGCGCCCTTGTAGCGGCCGGGTTCCTTCATCATGCCGGTCAGCAGGTCGAAGACCCGCTCACCCGAGCGGGTTTCCTGATGGAAGGTCGAGACCAGCGACTTCGCCGCCCAGCCCGATTGCGAGCCCCAGGGCGAGGCCAGCACCACATCGTCCAGCGCCGCGGAAAGGACGTAATGCGCGGCGCGGATTTCCTCGGCCGTGGCGCCGATCTCGCGTGCATCGGCCTCGAACTGGCGCAAGGACCGCAGCGCGCGCTCGCGCAATTCCTCGGGGTTGGGGTTGGCGGCAACGCCGGCATTGGCCAGCCGCGCCAGCAGGTCGAGCAGCGGCCCCGCGGCGGCTGCCAGCGGCCCGGGGCCGATCTTCGGCAGGGCCTCAGCCTCTCCGGCCAGGCGCGGCGCGCTGCTGCCGGAGGGCGCGGCGGGGGCCGCCGCGCGCGGGGGCGCACCACCGCCAAAGGGCTGCGGGCCGGCGGGCGCGGCGGGCTTGGCGCCGCCCCCACGCACCACCGTGCGATCGGAGTCTTCGGGTTCACCGAAAGGATTGTCGCTCATGCACGGATCGCCCAGAGACTGAGACGCAGGTTCGGGAAATCACCCGAGACATGGATCGCGAAACCGCCGCTGGTCTGCATCTGCTGCCAGTGCGGGCTGCCACGATCCAGTTCGAAATAGACGGCGCCCGCATGGAAGGGGATCTGCCGCGGCGCGACAGGCAAGGGGCGGACGACGATGCCGGGCAGGGCGACGTTGACCAGTTCGCGGATGTGTTCGACCGCGCCGATCTTGACCTGGTTGGGGAATTGCCGCCGCACCTGTTCGCCCGGCATGTCGGCCATCACCGTCATCACGAACTGGCCGGCCCGCAGCAGGTTGCGGTCCAGGATCGGCCCGACCCGCACGCCATGGCTGCGTTCCTGCAAGGGGATTTCGACCGCATTGGTTTCCAGCACCGCCGACAGCGACCGTCGCAGATCGGCGATCACGGGGGCAAAACTGCGTTGCAGATCGTCGTGGCGATAGGCCGGATAGGTCGAGGCCTTCTTGTCGGGCGCGGTGAAGGTCGCGAGTTCGCCGGCGATCTGCACCAGCGTCGCGAACAGGGTTTCGGGATGCACATTTCCCGCATCGGCGTAATGCGCGAGCAGCGGCAGGCAGCGATTGACCGTTTGCAGCAAAAGGAAATCGGCAACCTCCGCCACGCCGCGCGCGCCAGGTTGCGACAGCCGCGCGCCGAGGGCCTCGGCGCGCTGGCCCAGCATGCCGACCAGTTCGGCCACGATATTGGCCAGTGGAGGCACCGCCGAAATCCGCAGGCAGGGCGGCATGAAGCGGTCATCGACGACGACCCGGCGATCGGCCTGCACCTCGACGATGCGGGCGAGGCCGAGGCAGGAGAAGCCGGCGCGCTCCTCGCTTTCCAGCATGAAGCGCAGGCGCGGGCGGCCGACGCCGAGTTCGGCCGGCAGGGTCGCATCGGAATGGGTGTCATAGGCTTCGAACGGGCGCAGCGCATAGCGCGCGGCAGCGGCCTCGGCGCCGTTCGAGGCGGTCACCTCCGCACTGCCCGGCTGGCGCACCGGCAGCGCCAGATAGACCACCTGGTTGCGCGTGCCCTCGGCCAGGTCGAGCGGCGCCGGCTGGTCGGCGGTGCCGGGGATGGCGAAGGGCGTGCCGTCCTCCAGCACGCCGGCGACGTTGGAGACGGCGAACTTGCCCGCCGCCAGCAGGTCACGATCCAGCGCGAATTCAGTGACGCCCCAGGGATGCGCGCGCAAGGGGGCGGCACGGGCCTGGAGCAGATGCTCGAGGTAGCGGTCCTGCTGCTGGAAATGCTGCGCGCGAAGGAACATGCCCTCCTGCCAGACGACCTTGTCGTGCCAAGCCATGCTGCGTGCTGTTCCCCTGCCTGGCGCCGATGGCGCCGTTCGCTTGTCCTGGCGCCGGTGGCGCCGTTCGCTTGTCCTGGCGCCGATGGCGCCGTTCGCTTGTCCTGGCGCCGATGGCGCCGTTCCCCTGCATCAGCCTGGCGCCGATGCCACCTTGTCATCGCCGATCCGCCACCCCGGATCAGACTGCACTCATCCCTTGCCGGCGCGCGAGGCCTCTTCATAGGCGCGGGCAAAAGCCTTGCCGAAGGCGCTGTCGAAGTCATCCTCGAACTGGTCGGTTACCTGCTGGTGAAGCTTCCGATAGGCGTCCCACAGGCGTTTTTCCCGCGCGCCGGGCATGATGCCGCCACCGGTCACCTCGGCCTCCAGCCCCGCCGGTGCCAGCTTGCCCAGCAGCGCGCGCGCGGCGGCCTGGGTCGCGGCGACGGTTGCGACCTGGTGCGCGGTCAGGTCATCGACGGTTTCCTGCACCGCCGCTGGTCCATGGCCGCGCGGCCCCAGCAGCGACTGCACCGCCATCTCATCGGTCGCGGCGAATTTCACCGGGTTGTTGCCGGCGGCGCGCAGCATGGTCTGCTCGATGCGGAATTCGCGCTTCACATCGGCCCGCGCGATCAGCAGCGCGCGCAGGCCACCGACCGAGGCGCGCAGCGCCAGCCCCGCCGCCGACAACGCCGCCGCGGCATCGGTGCCAGGCGGCGGCGGCGGCAGGCCGGCGCCGGCGAACAGCAGGGCCAGCGCCTGGTCGAGCGAGCCTGGGGCGGGCGGGGGCGCCGAGGGCGGGGAAGCAGGGGCGGGGCGAGCGACGACCGGGGGCCGCGGGGGCGGCAGGTCCCCCGTTTCGGCGAAAGGATCGGCCATCGGCCGGGCCGGCGCGCGCGGTGCGGCGATGGCGCCGAAGGGATCGCCCGGTTCGGCAAAAGGATCGGCGGCCGGCGCCGGCCGCGGCGCCACGGGCGCCCGCGGGGCGGCGACCTCGGCGAAGGGGTCGGGCGGCGGCGGCGGAGCGGCAAAAGGATCGGGCGCAAAAGGATCGGGCGCCGCCTGGCGTGGGGGCGCGGCACGCCCGCCCGGCGGCGCATCGGCGAAGGGATCGGGCAGGCCGGCAAAAGGGTCGCCAGCCGGGCCAGCGGCCGGCGCCCGCGGTGCGGCCGGCGCGTTCCAGTCGTCCGGCAGCAGGTCGGGCATCGTCGCGCGCGGCGGCGTGAAGACGTCGTTCGTGCTCGGCCGGTGGTCGGGCATGCTGGGGCCGAGGTCGTCGGCGCCCAGCGGATCGAAATCCGACGGCAGCAGCGGCGCCCCGCCGCCTGGCGGCCCGCCGGCCGGCGATAGCCCCGGCAGCGGGGCCGAAAAAATGTCATCCGACGCGCCCGCGCGCGGCGCCCCCGCGCGCGCCGCCATCGGGTCCGGGGTGGCCGCCGCCGATTGCCACTGGCCAGCGCCCCACCCAGCCTCTTCCTCGATGCGGCATTCGATTTCGTAGGAGCCGAGGCGCAGCCTGTCGCCATCACGCAGCACCCGGATCTGCTCGCGCCCGACCGGATCGCCGCTTGCGTTCACGAAGGTGCCGTTGGTCGACAGGTCGCGCACCTGCCAGCCGCCGGCGAAGAATTCGACGACGCAGTGGCGCTTGGACAGCACGCGATCCGGGTCCTGCAGCGACCAATCGCAGTCCGCTCCACGGCCCAGCGCATATTCGCCGCCAGGCACGCGACGCTGTTCGGGCACCGCCTGGTCGGGACAGCGCAGGACGGACAGCACCAGCACCATGGACGGCTCCCAAAAAGCATTCGATCGCCGACGATCGCCTACGGCATGCTTAGTGGGCCGTCAGGCCGGCGGCGGCGTCAACCTCACCCGCGCGACGGTCAGCCGCCGATCATGACGGTCGGGAAGCCCAGGATGATCGCGCCGCCGTGCGCCGTCATGTCGCCGATGCGCGCGGCGGGAAGGTAGGTCACGATGACGGTCATGCTGCCCTTGACGATGATATCCGGCGGGCCGACGCAGACGCATTGATCGCTGACCCGCGCCTGCGGCAGGAAGCCCGTGATCACCGTCGGCGCGCCGGAGATGATCGGCCCGCCGATATGCGGAATCGGCGGCACGCCCGGCGTCACCATCGGGCAGAGATGCATGTCGGTGATGCGGGACGCCGGCGGCATGGGTCAGGCGTCCTCCACCTGCAGGCGCCCGGCGCCGCCCGCGGCGATGTCCTTGGCCGCGATCAGGAACTTGTTGAACCGGGTATCGGCCAGTTGCGGCTTGCCCCGCACCGCCGCCAGTACGATGGCGCCGCTGATCGCGACACCGGTCAGGTAATCGGGCGGCGGCACCACCGGCTGGCCTTCGATAGACATGCTGCCGCCGGACCAGAAGGCGCCCACCGCGGCCCAGGCTTCCGGCGAGTTGAAACCGGCCTTCTCGGCCATGCTGAAGGCCGCCCGGCGGGTCGGTTCCTCCGGCTGGCGCACCCAGGTCTCGGCGGCCGTCAGGGCTGCGAGATCATGCGGCTTCAGCTTCGCGTCGGGCACCGAACGCGCGCACATGCAGGCCCACCACACGGCCTCGCGCTTGGGCAGGGCATGCGCCGCCAGCCGTGCGGCATCCGACAGCCGGCCGGCCGCGACCAGCCGATCGATGCCGGCCGCAGCATCGGTCGCGCCCGCGAGGATCGCCAGGCCGTCATCATCCAATTCCAGCCGGGGCAGGAGGGGAGCGAGCGGCACGGCGAGTTTGACCGGCGGTTTGCTCATGAGGAGTTGATCAGCACGATGGCGCCCTTGAGGATCATCGGCCCTTGCGCCTCCTCCATGATGAGGGGCGCCTTCACCGTCACCATGGCCGTGCCCTTCACCTGTATCATCGGGCCTTCGATGGTGACCCCGCTCGGGTCGATGACAATCTTGCTCGGCCCGCATTTGAGGGTGATCGACTGCATCGCCTCGACCGTGATCGCGCCGAGCGAGGCCTTGTGCGTGATGTTGCCCATCTTCACCGTTGTCGTCTGGTTGCCCATGCTGACTTCGGTGGTCATGTTCCCGGTCTTGATCGTGTTGGTCTGGTTGCCGGTGCTGACCGTGTTTTCCTGATTGCCGGTCTTGACCGTCACCGTGTAGTCGCCGGTCACAGTCTCGGTGTGCTTGCCCTCGACGGTTTCGGTGCGATCCACCTTCACCGTTTCGGTCTTGTTGTTCTTGATGGTCTCGGTGTGGTCGTGGTCGATGGTTTCGGTTCGGTCGTGCTTGACATGTTCCGTCTTGTCATTCTTGACAAGGATCATCATGTCCTTTTCCGCCTGGACATTGAAGTGCTCGGAACCCTTCTTGTCCTCGAAGCGGATTTCGTTGAAATTGGCGGCGCCGCCGCCCTTGCTCGACTTGGTCTTGAAGCCCGACTGCGTCTTGTTCGCCGGCAGCGCATAGATCGGCATGTTGTCGGCATTATAGACGCTGCCGATCGCCACCGGCCGGTCGGGGTCGCCGTCCATGAAGCCGACCAGCACCTCATCGCCCACGCGCGGCAGGGTCCAACTGCCGCCCCATTTGCCGGCGAAACTCTGCGCAACCCGCACCCAGCAGGAGGAGGTGTCGTCCTTCTTGCCTTTGCGGTCCCAGTGGAAATGCACGCTGATGCGGCCGTACTTGTCGGTGTGTATCTCCTCCCCCGACGGGCCGGTTACGATGGCGCTGTGCAGCCCCGGGATCGCCGGCCGTGGCCGCGATGCCATCGGCCGCCAGGGGCGGTCAGCCGGCATCAGGGTCAGACCGTTGCGGTAGGAGGCGGTGCCGCCGCCCGACAAATGGGTCTCGTCGAAGGCCTCATGCACCGTCTCGGTGACCAGCCAGGTCTCGGGGGAGGTCGCGTCGATCCCGGGCAGCACCTTCAACCGCCCGCCGGCGAAGACGCGCGGATCATTGCCCGCCGCCGAGATCAGGTCGGCGTTCGCTTCGAAGCCCTCCATGCCCAGTTTGGAGGTATCCTGGTCCGGCCGCACCGCCTGCCCGCCCGGCCAGCGGAACACCTCCCACGACGCGACACCCGGCGTGGTCAGCACCGTGGCGGCTTCCTTGGTCAGCAGGGCGGAGGGCTTCACCTGGTCGAAATCGAGCGCCACCACCTTGCCAGGCTGCAGGGCCGCGACCGGCCGCCAGTTGCTGAGCGCGCCGAAGATGGCGGCATCCGAGCGCACCACCTGCGGCGACCCCGGCACCAGCGGATAATCGGCGTTGGCACCGCAGACCACCAGCGTATGCGACCCCTCTGCCTGTTCGAAGTAGTAGCCGCAGCCCACCTCCTCCAGCAGGCGCTGGGCGAAGTCGAGGTCGGTCTCATTGTACTGGACGCAATAGACCCGGGTCGCCGTCGGCACCGAGGAGCCCCAGCGCACCGGCGCCACGGCGGCTTCGCCGAGGATCGTCGTGACGATGTCCTTGACCGATTTCGATTGGAAGATCCTGCAATCGGCGGTCCGCGACATGTGCCAGAGCAGCGGCACCGCCTCCAGCCGATAGGCCGCAAGGCCACGGCCATAGGCGCCGATGCGCGCGAAGCCGCGCACCACCGCGTTGAAATGGCGGGTGCCGGCGCCGGCGTCCATCGTCGCGCCATCGATCGTGCAGGTGATGGATTTGCCGATCAGCGCGGATGGCTGCAGGTCCATCTCGCTGGAGATGATTTCGGCTTCCAGCGTGAACGGCCGGGCAATCGCCTCCCGCACCACCAGGCGACGCAGCGTCACCTTGTTGGGACCGAGCGGCGTTGTAATCTTCAACAACCGCTTGGCGTCCGTCAGAGTCAGGTCTTCCGGCAAAGACGTCCCCCAAGATTGGGCCCCACCCGGGCCCTGCCCCACGGCCCATTCGGCCAAGGTTCGACGTCATAGCGCGCCGTTCCTTGCCGCGCGCAAAACACCTGGGCGATCGGAGCATGCGTTTTCGTGATCCACAAGCCATTCGGCCACGAATCATCGAAGGTCCCCGGCGGGACGCCTTTGCCGGTCCCCGGCGGGACGTGTTTGCCGGTCCCCGGCGGGACGTGTTTGCCGGTCCCCGGCGGGACGTGTTTGCCGGTCCCCGGCGGGACGTGTTTGCCGGTCCCCGGCGGGACGTGTTTG
>JBBRWI010000093.1:0-14522 GCA_038249305.1 Acetobacterales bacterium | reverse complement strand
GAGATGACATGCCAGATCTCGAAGGCGAAGCTGGGATAGCCGCTCTCGCCGATGGTCGGCAGTTCCGGTGCGCCGGGCAGGCGATGCACGCTGGCCACCGCGATGCCGCGCAGCCTGCCCTCGCGGATATGCGGGATGCAGTCGGACGCGCCGGAGAACATGAAGTCCAGATTGCCCGCAACCAGATCCGTCGTCGCCGGGGCGCCGCCGCGATAGGGCACGTGCTGCGCCTCCACCCCGGCCTCGCGCAGGAACAGCGCGGTGGTGATATGCGCAGGCGAGCCGACGCCGGCGGTGCCATAGGCCAGTTCGCCGGGCCTGGCGCGGCAGGCCTCGACGAAATCCCGCACCGAAGCGATGCCAGGCTGCCGCCTTGGATTGACCACCAGGATATTGGCGGCGGTTGAGGTGATGCCGAGCGCCACAAAGTCCCGCGCCGTGTCGTAGCCCGGGTTCTTCTGCACGGCCATGTTGACGACATGTGTCGCGACATGGCCCATCACCAGCGTGTAGCCGTCCGGCGCTGCTTGCGCTGCTTGCGCCATGCCGATGGCGCCGCCGGCGCCGGCACGGTTCTCCACCACCACAGATTGGCCAAGCCGCTCGCTCAGGCCCTGCGCGACGATGCGGGCCGTCGTATCGGTGCCGCCGCCCGGCGCGAAGGGCACGATCAGGCGGATCGGCCGGTCCGGCCACTCGGCGCGGGCCAGTCCCGGCAGCGCCAGGGTTCCGACAGCGGCGAGCAGGGCGCGGCGGTGCAACGTCGTCATGGTGGTCCTCCGGTTCTCACGTTCTTCTGGCCCTGCGGCTGCGCAGGTTGTGGACATGAACATGCGCGCCGGCGGCGATGTCCGCGGTGGCCTCGCCGATCGGCGCGCCATACTTGCGGATGACCGCGCCGCGCGCGATGGCGTGGCGCGCAATCTTGTGGCCCAGCGGGATCGGCGCCGGCAGCACCAGCCTCTCCACCTGCTCGCCGATGCGGATGGCAGCCTCGCCGGCCGGAACGTCGCCCAACGCCGTTGCCACGTCGTCCTCGGGTTTCAGGACCAGGAATTGCCAGCGTTGCATCAGAAATCCGCTCCCAGCCGGGCGAACGCGTATTCGCCCTCATCCAGCACTTCGCCCCAGGTCGCCGAGCCCGACGCATGGTCGAGCAACTGCGCGAACAGCGCATCCGCCGCCTCCTCCGGATCGCGCGTGCCTTCCAGCACGCCCGAGCCATCGAAATCGATCTGCGTCGCCAGGCGCCGCACTGTCGCGGGATTGGCACTGACTTTCACGGTCGGCGCGAGCGCGTCGCAATAGGAATTGCCGGCGCCGGTGGTGAACATCGTCATCTGCGACCCCGCCGCGACGAAGCCGGTGATCGAGGGCGGCGAGAAGGACGGGCCCTGCATCACCCACAGCCCCGGCCCGGGCAGCGGCGCCGCATGAGACACCACGCCGCGCACCGGGCGGGAGCCGCCCTTGGCGATGGCGCCCAGGGATTTTTCCTCGATACTGGAAATTCCACCGCGGATGTTCTCCTGGCCCGGGTTGTTGCCGGTCAGATCCTCGCCGGATGCGGCGGCCCAGGCCTCTCGTTGCAGCACGGCGGCGACGATCAGGCGGCCGACCTCCGGCGTCGCCGCCCGCGCCGCCAGCACTTCCTCCGCGCCGAGCCATTCCATGGTTTCGCCGAACACCACGGCACCGCCGGCATCTACCAGGCGATCGGCGACGCGGCCGGCCAGGGGATTGGCGGCGATGCCGCTGGTCGCATCGGTATGGCCACATTCGATGCCAACGCGCAGCATCGAGGCCGGCAGCACCTGCCGCCGGATGCGAGAGGCATCGCGCACCAGTTTCGCCGCGATCCGCACGCCACGCTCGGACAATGCCAGGTTGTCCTCGTGGCAGTCATCCAGCGCCACCGTCTCGACCGGCTTGCCGGTGTCGGCGATGCCCTCGGCGATCGCATCCAGCCGCAGCCGGTCGGCCCCCACCAGCAACACGGCCGCAGCATTGGCGTTGCGGCCGAGTCCGACCAGCATGCGCCGCAGCAGCGCCCGGTCCTCGCCGAACTGGCCGCGCCCGACTGCGAGCGACATCAAGGTGGTGCCCGGCACCTGGCGCGCAATGCGGCGGGCGGATGCGCCGGTGAGGCCGAGAATGGAGAGGACGAGGACGGTGTTGCGCGCGCCCGCGCTGCCATCCGGACGCGGGAACCCCGCGAATTCAGCCGCCACCCCTATCCTCCAAAGTCCTTTGTTGTAGAAAATGTGGACCCCACCCAGGGTGGGGGTCAAGCAGCCCTCCGCGCGCGATCGGCGGTCAAGGATGGCGCCCGAGGGGCAAGGACGCGACGGCATGGCACAATGGTCTGCACGGCGGATCGGGCCCATCATCCAGCCGGGGATGGATGCCCGAATGGGTGCCAATGTGCAGGGCCCTTCGATGATCCGCGTGCCGGAATGGCTGCCGGGCCGGCTCGGCCGCTACTATCTCTATTTCGCCGACCACAAGGGCCGCTACATCCGGCTTGCCCATGCCGATGTGCCGGAAGGGCCCTGGCGGATGCATGAGGCGGGCAGCCTGGACCTGGCCGACAGCCAGTTCCCGACCGAACCACCGGCCCGGCCGCAAGGCGCCGGCGCGGCGGATGCCCTGCCCGGCCGGGCCCCGCCCGGCACGCCCGGCATACTGCGGCCGGAGGAGGACCAGGCCTGTCCGCACATCGCTTCCCCGGATGTGCATGTCGATCCGGCGAGCCGCCGAATCCTGATGTATTTCCACGGGCTTTCCGGCTGGGGCACGCAGCGGACGCGGCTCGCGACGTCCGAGGACGGCATCCGCTTCACGGCGCGTCCCGAGTTGTTCGGCCCCTCCTATTTTCGCGTCTTCCAACATGGCGGCGCGCATTTCGCGCTGGCCATGCCGGGCATCTTGTTCCACTCCGCCGACGGCCTTTCGGGGTTTGAGCGCGGACCGACGCTGTTCCCGGACGGCCTGCAACGCCACACCGCCTTGCTGCGGCGCGGCGACCTTCTGCATGTCTTCTGGACCCGGGTCGGCGACAGCCCGGAACGCATCCTCGCCTCCCGCATCCGGCTCGAAGGCGATTGGCGCGGCTGGCGGGTGGAGGGCGAGGCGGAGGAGGTCTTGCGGCCGGAGGCCGATTGGGAGGGCGGCAACCTTCCGCTGGAGCGGTCCTGGCGGGGCGCCATCGACCGGCCTGTGCGACAGCTTCGCGATCCTGCGATCCTGGAGGATGCCGGGCAAATCTTCCTCATCTACGCGGTGCGGGGCGAGGCGGGGCTGGCCATTGCTGAACTTAGGGAGAGCGGCGAGGACTGATGTCTTTCACGCGTCGAGGAACCGCCCTCCTCGCTCTCAGTCTGCCGTGCTGACTCGAAGCAGTGCGAATTTCGAACGCGTCCAGCCACTATCCAGCGATCGGACTGACCGTGGCATCGCAAACGTCGTGTCAACAAAGGAGCGCTTTTGCCCTGCCATCCACGGGCGGCGTGTGGCGCAAGCGAAGTTCGACGGCGGCCGGACCGACCCTTTTGATCGCCATGGCGTTGGTCGGCTCTGACGTCGCACTGCGAAAGTGGCGGGCCTGAGGTCGACGGCTCTTTCGCGCCACGAAAACTGATGCGGGTGCGGAATACCAGTGCAACCGCCTTACTCTCGAAGGCGTTCTTCACTTGCTACGTAGCCCGATCGTGATTCGTAAGCCGGCGCGGAACGTCGATTGAATGCGTATCGCCGGGCTGCCCGCGAGGGTCAGGTGCCACAACCGTGACACCGCAACATGGAGGACCGCGATGAGCAACGCTCGACGCCAAAACATCATCGAACTGCGAGGAAGCGTCCCAGACCCAGGAGCGGAAAACAGCTCCCCATCCGGCGATTGCCAGGCAGCGGCAGAGGTCCCACCGCAGACGGAAACCGTTGACGGGCGGGCCGTGCACGCCATGCCGCTCTTGTCCAGGCTACGCCAGTCAGACACGTCGTATCGCCGAACGCTTTTCCGGCGTTGATGGTGGGCAATTACGGTTCAGGCGGCCGCTGGCCTGCGGTGCGAATGGGCCATTACGGCGGCAGATCGGGCGCGTACCGACGTCAAAGCTGGCCGACCTTTCGTATCGTTGCCATTATCGTACCGGGTTGGGCTTGATGATCGGTCGCCTAATTGATGCTGGGGCAAACCTGCCGCTTTGGCTGGATGTCACACTGGTGCGCGAGGAGATTTTCGGAATCGAGCGGCTGGAGGAACATGGCCGTAGTCTGGCTGCCACTCAACCCATCCTGCCGGGCAAGGTTAGGGGACATCCCTTGTCAGGCCGCCTTGCGGACAACGCGGCGGCACTACTGGAAGCCAATCGTGCAATCGCGGAACAGGCCGGGCATCGGCGGCATCTGACGCCGGCCGCGCAGTGGCTGATTGACAACTACCATCTGGTGGACATGCAAATCCGCGAGATCGGCATAGATCTGCCGCGGCAATACTATTTCCAGCTGCCGAAGCTGGCAGAGGGTCCCTTCGCCGGGCTCCCGCGTGTATTCGGCGCGACCTGGTCGCTGGTCGCCCATACCGACAGCCACATCGAGCCGCAGGCGCTGCGGCGCTACCTGCTTGCCTATCAGGAGGTTCAACCTCTCACCATCGGTGAGCTTTGGGCTGTTCCGATCACACTACGGATCGTACTGATCGAAAACCTGCGCCGTCTTGCGACGACCATTGTTGATAACAGCGCGGCCCGGCTCAAGGCGGACCTCTTGGCCGATCGGCTGCTTGGCCACGGCGGACAATCGGTGCAGCCATGGCTGGAGGAGGTCGGGCTTCTCGCCGACGTATCGGTGACGGATGCTTTCGCCGTGCAGTTCGCGCATCGGCTGCGTGGACAGGATCCCAAGGACGACTTGGCACTCCGTTGGCTCGACCAGCGCTTGGCCGAACGCGATACGAAAATTGCGACAGTGGTGCAGACCGAGCTGCAGCGACAGGGCGCAGCCAACGCCACAATTCAGAACATCGTCACCAGCCTGCGGTTGATCGCAGGCATCGACTGGAGCGAAGCGGTAGAGCAGGTCTGCCTCGTGGACCGGGTGTTGGCCAGCGCCTGCGATTTTCACGACATGGACCTTGCTACGCGAAATCTGTACCGCAGCGCTGTCGAGGAGCTGGCACGCGGATCGCGCTTTGCCGAGCTCGACATAGCCCGCAGCGCCGTCGCAACAGCCCACAAGGCAGCGGCGACAGGCATGGGTGCAGCCCGCTATGGCGACCCGGGGTACTACCTGCTTGCTGGCGGCCGCGCACAGTTTGAGACTGCGATCGGATTCAGGCCAACCCTGCGCGCCCGGGTCGGGCGTAAGTTCCGGGCGTGCGGCATAGGCGGCTACGGCACCGCGATCGTGGTGGTGGCGGCGACGTTCCTCGCGGCACCTCTGTGGATGCTCGGGTTGGCGGGGACAGACGCTTGGTGGCTGGTCCTTTTTGCTATCGTGGGCGCGATCCCTGCGTCAGATGCAGCAGTATCCTGCGTCAACCGCCTGCTGATGTGGGGCTTTGGTGCCGCTTCGCTGCCGGCCCTGGACCTCCCGACAGGCATCTCGTCGTCACTGCGCACGATGGTCGCGGTGCCAGCACTTCTGACCACGGAAAAATCAATTTCGGAACTGGTCGCACAGCTCGAGATTCACCATCTGGCCAGTCCCGATGGCGAACTGCATTTCGCGCTGCTCTCGGACTGGACCGATAGCCCGACCGAAACTGCCGAGGGCGACGCGGCGCTACTGGCTGCAGCCGCCGAGAGCGTAGCGCGGCTGAACCAGCGCTATGGCCCGGCACCTGGCGGCGAACGATTCTTTCTGCTGCACCGCCGGCGTGTATGGAACGAAGGCGAAGCCAGCTGGATGGGCTGGGAGCGGAAGCGCGGCAAGCTGCATGAGTTGAATCGGCTGCTGCGTGGGGCGGAGGACACGACGTTCCTTGATCGCCCATCCGCGCAGGTCCTGCCTGCAGATGTGCGCTACATCGTCACGCTGGACGCCGATACGCGGCTGCCGCGCGACGCGGTACGGCGGCTCGTTGGCAAGATGGCACATCCATTGAACGCGCCGCGCATCGACGCAGTTTCGGGGCGAGTGGTGGAAGGCTACGCGCTGGTGCAGCCGCGGGTCACGCCGTCGCTGCCTGTCGGTCGCAACAGTTCTCTGTTTCAGCGCATCTTTTCCAGCATGGACGGCATCGACCCTTACGCCGGGGCCGTGTCGGACGTCTATCAAGATGTCTTTGGCGAGGGTTCCTATGCTGGAAAGGGCATCTACGACATTGACGCGTTCGAAGCCGCCCTGGCAGGACGGGTGCCCGAGTCGTCGATCCTGAGCCACGATCTTTTCGAAGGGGTTTTCGCCCGCGCAGGGCTCGCCTCCGATGTCGAGGTGGTGGAGGAGTTCCCCACGAGTTATGCCGTGGCGGCGTTGCGCCAGCACCGCTGGGCCCGTGGCGACTGGCAGTTGTTGCCCTGGATCACATCATCCGCCAAGCGTTCCGACGAGGGGCGGGATCGAAGTGGCGCCCTACCCGCCATCGGGCGGTGGAAGATGCTGGACAACCTGCGCCGGACGCTGTCGGCACCCGCCGCTGTTGCCGCCCTGGCGGCGGGTTGGCTGTTGCCCTTCGCGACGGCGTCTGCGTGGACCGCCTTTATCCTCGCGACCGTGGCGCTGCCCGCGCTGCTTCCTGTCTTCGGAGATGCTGCGCGACCTCGCGCCAGGTTGACGGTGCGTAGCTATCTGCTGGTGGTGGGAACCGGACTGCGTCATGCGGCCACACTCACGGCCTTGACCGTCGCGTTTCTACCGCACCAAGCCTCGCTGATGAGCGACGCCGTCTCGAGAACCCTGTTCCGGGTTCTCGTATCGCACCGCAGGCTGCTGCAATGGGTAGCGGCACCGCGGGCCGGCGATGCCCCGCGGCTTGGCATGGTGGGCTATTACCGTCGGATGGCATGGGCGCCGCTGCTGGGTTTCCTGGTGTTGGCACTCACGGTGTGGACGCAGCCGTGGGTCTGGCTGTTGACATCGGCCTTCGCGATGCTTTGGATTGCTTCGCCGGCGCTGGCATATGGCGCAAGCCAGATCTCCGCCACCGACGGCCGTCCCCGCCTCGGCAGGTCGGAAACACAAGCGCTGAGGTCGACGGCGCGACTGACCTGGCGCTATTTCGAAGCGTTCGTAACGCCCTCAGACCATATGCTGCCGCCCGACAATTTTCAGGAAGACCCAGCGCCGGTCCTCGCACGTCGAACATCGCCGACGAATTTCGGCCTCTACTTGCTGTCGACGGCAAGCGCCCATGACTTCGGGTGGATCGGCCTGGCGGATGCCGTTGAACGGCTTGAGGCAACGTTCGCCACCATGGCGCGGATGCCGCGATTTCGAGGGCATTTCTACAACTGGTATGCCACGGAAGATCTTCGCCCGCTTGAGCCGCGATATATCTCGACCGTCGACAGCGGCAATCTCGCCGGCCACCTCAT
The DNA here is from genome assembly GCA_038249305.1 of Acetobacterales bacterium. Classification (GTDB taxonomy): domain Bacteria; phylum Pseudomonadota; class Alphaproteobacteria; order Acetobacterales; family Acetobacteraceae; genus Humitalea. Next base: position 6,987 of record JBBRWI010000093.1, on the reverse strand, counting down.
CGCACTTGCCAACGCCTGCCAACACTGGCGCAGCGGGATGGGCGATCGGCCCCTTTACCTGGCTGGATTGGCCGACGCCGTGGCCCTCGCCTCTGAGGAGTTGGCCCGGCTGCGGGATACGGCTCACCTCTCGCCGCCGCTGATCGAAGCGATCGGCATCGCCCTGAGCGAGATCGAAGCCCGGATCGCCCGGCCACGGAACCCGAAGGACGGCCGCGCTGCGCTTCTTGATGGCCTCGCGCCAGCGCTGCGGAACGTCGAAGTTATCGCAGGCAATCTGGCGTTGCCGGGCAGCGGCAGCGCCGTCGCGGACCTCGTCTTTTGGATGACCGCAATCCAACGCACCGACGAAAGCCATCGTCGCGATCTCGATGCGGCCACTTACGAGGCCCTGAGAGATCGACTGGCAATCGTGGAGATGACCGCGCGTGAGATGGCCCTGGCGATGGAGTTCGGCTTCCTTCGGAACGACGAAAGAAAGCTGCTGTCGATCGGTTATCTGGTGGCCGAGGGCGTCCTTGATTCCAATTGCTACGATCTGCTTGCCTCGGAAGCGCGTCTGGCCTCCTTCGTGGCGGTCGCCAAGGGCGATATCCCCGCACGCGAGTGGTTTCGGCTTGGCCGCCCTGTGACGCTGCTCGCCAACGGCGCCGCATTGGTTTCCTGGTCGGGGTCAATGTTCGAATACCTGATGCCATCGCTCGTCATGCGTGCGCCGACCGGCAGCCTGCTTCAACAGACCAATCGGGTCGTCGTGCAGCGCCAGATCGATTTCGGGGTGGCGCATGACATACCGTGGGGTATTTCCGAATCCGCCTACAACGTGCGCGACGTGGAATACACCTATCAATATTCGAACTTCGGAATCCCGGGCCTTGGCTTCAAGCGCGGTCTAAACGAGGACCTCGTCGTGGCGCCGTATGCAACCGCACTGGGTGCCATGGTCGATCCGCAGGCGGCCGTCGTCAACTTCTCCCATCTTGCCGCAGCCGGTGCAAAGGGTCGGTACGGATTCTACGAGGCACTCGACTTTACGCCCGGGCGGGTTCCGGACGGCAAGGTGGTCGCCGTGGTCCAGGCCTTCATGGCGCACCACCAGGGCATGACCATTGTCGGCATCGCAGACGCCGTGCTGAACGGCATCATGCGGGCGCGATTCCACGCGGAACCAATGATCGAGGCGACAGAGTTGTTGCTGCAAGAGCGTGCGCCCCGTAGCGCGACGGTTGTTCACTGTCTGCCGCCCGAAGGGAAACCTTCCGCCGGTGCGCGGGATGTCGTGCCGAGCGGTGGCCGCAGGTTCAGCAATGCGCAGAGTGCGTCACCCATAACGCATCTGCTGTGCAACGGCCGCTATTCGTTGATGCTGACCACCGCCGGGTCCGGATACAGCCGCTGGCAGGGCTTGTCTGTGACCCGGTGGCGCGAAGACCCGACATGTGATGCCTGGGGATCCTACATCTATCTGCGAGACGTCGACACCGGGCGCGTCTGGTCGGCAGGACTGCAGCCGAGTGGTCATGCGCCCGACGAGTATGACGTGGCCTTCGGCGAGGACCGTGCCGAGTTCGCGCGCCAAGACGGCACTCTGACGACGGTCATGGAAGTGCTGCTTTCGGCCGAGGAGGACGCCGAGGTTCGCCGCATCTCGATCTCCAATGGCGGCGACCACACACGCACGATCGACGTCACCTCCTACGCCGAGCTTGCGCTAGCGCCTCAGGCGACCGATGTCGCACATCCCGCGTTCGCCAAGCTGTTTGTCGAGACTGAATTTCTCGCGGATGCCGGCGCCATCCTCGCGACTCGCCGGCAGCGTACGCCGACGGAGCCCGCGATCTGGGCCGGGCATGCTTCTGTGGGCGACGGCGACCTTGCCGTGGAGACCGACCGCGCCCGCTTCATCGGGCGGGGTCATGGCCTTCGCGACCCGGTCGCAATGGCCGGGGAGCAGACGCTGTCGAACAGCGTCGGCACGGTCCTGGACGCGGTGTTCTCGATCAGGCGGCGCATCACCATCGCGCCGGGCGCGACGGTTCGGGTCGCCTTCTGGACCGTCGTGGCGACCTCTCGCGAGGCGGCCGTGACGTGCCTCGACAAGCATCGGGACGCAAGCGCATTCGATCGCGCATCGACCCTGGCCTGGACGCAGGCGCAAGTTCAATTGCGCCACCTGGGAATGACCCCTGGTGAGGCGGACCTGTTTCAGCGGCTGGCGGGGCACCTGCTTTTCGCGGGGCCGGGGCTGCGGCCTACTTCGGATGCAATACGGCGCGGCGCCGGGGCGCAATCGGGGCTTTGGGGTCAGGGAATCTCAGGCGATTTGCCGATCCTGCTCTTGCGTATCAGCGACGTATCGGACCTCGAGATCGCGCAACAACTCCTGCTCGCTCACGAATATTTTCGACTGAAGCTTCTGGCGGTCGATCTCGTGATCCTGAATGAGCATGCCGCATCCTATTCGCAGGAGCTTCAGGCGGCGCTGGAATCGCTTGTGCGAACCCAGCCGCCCGGCCGTACCAATCAAGGCGCGGCACCGGGGTCTATCTTTCTGCTTCGCACCGATCTTCTGCCGGCGGCAACCAGCGCCCTGCTCGTTGCGGTGGCGCGGGTGGTAATCAGCGGCAACCGCGGGCGCCTATCCGACCAGCTCGACCGCGCCGAGATTGACGCCATGCCGACGACCGACGCTCCGTCTGACATGGGCCAGCACGTGAACGACGAGGCGCCCCTGCCGACGCTGGAGTTCTTCAACGGGCTGGGTGGCTTTGCGGAGGACGGGCGGGAGTATGTCATCGTCCTGAAGGCCGGGCAGGCGACGCCGGCGCCCTGGATCAACGTCATCGCCAATGCCCACTTCGGTTTTCAGGCCGCGGCCGAGGGGAGCGGCTACACCTGGGCCAGGAACAGCCGCGAAAACCAGCTCACGCCCTGGTCGAACGACCCTGTCAGCAATCCCACTGGCGAGGCCTTTTACCTGCGCGACGACGAGATGCAGGCCGTGTGGTGTCCGACCGCTGCGCCCTGCCGCGATCCGACAGCGACGTACGTCGCACGCCATGGCCACGGCTATAGTCGTTTCGACCGTGCGGCCCACGGCATCACCAGTCACCTCCTCCAATACGTGCCCGTCGAAGATCCGATCAAGATCTCGCGGCTGCAATTGCACAACACCACCGACCGCAAGCGGAGCATCACCGTGTCCGCCTATGTGGAGTGGGTTCTCGGCGCGTCGCGCGCGACCACCGCGCCATTCGTGCAGACGGAACGTGACAACGAGACCGGTGCCCTGTTCGCTGTCAATCCGTGGGACGGCGCCTTCGGCACGCAGGTTGCGTTCGTCGACCTGGGTGGCCGGCAGACCAGTTGGACAGGCGACCGGCGGGAGTGCCTCGGCCGCAACGGTTCGCTCGCCAACCCACAGGCGCTTGGTACGTCGGGACCGTTGTCGGGCGTCGTCGGGGCTGGCCTGGACCCCTGCGGGGCGCTGCGGACCACCGTAGAACTGCCGCCGGGAGGCAAGGTCGAGATCGTCTGTTTTCTCGGCGCGGCGCGCAGTGCCGAAGATGCCCGCATTTTGGTTGCGCGCTACCGCTCGGCGGACCTGGACGCGATCCTTTCAGACGTTCGCGGCCAGTGGGATGACGTGCTGGGTGCGGTTCGTGTGAAGACGCCGGACCGGAGCATGGACATCATGCTTAACGGCTGGCTGCTTTATCAGTCGCTCGCCTGCCGCGTCTGGGCCCGCGGCGGCTTCTATCAGGCGAGCGGGGCCTACGGATTCCGCGATCAGTTGCAGGACGGCATGGCGCTGACCGCGACCCGCCCCGATCTGGTGCGCAAACACCTGCTGCGCGCCGCGGCCCGCCAGTTCGTTGAGGGCGACGTGCAGCACTGGTGGCTCCCGCAGAACGGCAACGGTGTGAGGACGCGGATTTCGGATGATCGCGCCTGGCTTGCCTATGCCGTGGCGCATTACGTCGAAGCGACCGGCGATGCGGCCATCCTCGACGAGCCTGTGACATTCCTGACGGGGCCGGTCCTGGGGGCTGACGAGCACGACAGGTTTTTCCAGCCGACTGAGGCCGACGATGCAGCAACGCTGTTCGAGCACTGTGCCCGCGCGCTCGACCACAGCCTTACCGTCGGCAGCCATGGTCTGCCGCTGATGGGGACGGGCGACTGGAACGACGGCATGAGTAGCATCGGGGAAGCGGGGCGGGGTGAAAGTGTCTGGCTCGGCTGGTTTTTGCATGCGGCGCTCCAGGCCTTCACCCCGCTCGCTGTGGCGCGGCAGGATGACGAGCGAGCCATCGCCTGGCGCGACTTCGCAGCGGCGCTGCCGGCGGCACTTGAGCGAAGTTGGGATGGCGATTGGTATTTGCGCGCCTACTTCGACGACGGCACGAAGCTGGGCTCCCGCACCGACGAGGAATGCCAGATCGATTCGATCGCGCAATCCTGGGCCGTGATCTCCGGCGTGGCTCCGCCCGAGCGCGCCGCGCGTGCCATGGCGTCGGTGCACAAACGTCTTCTACGCGCCGAAGAGAAGCTTCTGCTGGTGTTGGCGCCGCCTTTCGACAAGACGACGCACGAGCCAGGCTACATCAAGGGGTATCCGCCGGGCATACGTGAGAATGGTGGCCAATACACCCATGCGGCGCTTTGGTCGGTGATGGCGTTTGCGCAATTGGGCGACGGCGACAAGGCCTCCGCGCTGTTCTCCATGCTCAACCCGATCAACCACGCGCTCCTGCCTGCCGATGTGGCCCGCTACAAGGTCGAGCCCTATGTCGTCGCGGCCGACATCTATTCCACGTCGCCCCATGTCGGCCGCGGCGGGTGGTCATGGTACACCGGTTCCGCTGGCTGGATGCAACGTGTGGGGATCGAGAGTATCCTGGGCATACGCATCCGAAATACCATGCTCCACATCGATCCGTGCATCCCCAAGGACTGGGCGCGCTATGAGGTGGCGATTGTCTGGCGATCCACCCGCTACGTCGTTACGGTCGAGAACCCTGCTCGTGCCGGCATGGGCGTCGTGTCGATCAGCCTGGACGGCGCGAGCCTGTCCGCCGGGGCGCCAGTGCCGATGATCGACGACGGCGCGACCCACGCCGTTGAGGTGACGTTGGGCGGGAGGACAGGCTGGCGAACGCCATGATAGGTCCGGCAAGCCCGCAAGCAGCGAACACGCGCGATTCCTCCCCACTGCTTGATATGCCGCACCATCTGGCTGCGCATTTCTCGCTATTATGTTGGCCGTGATTCGGGGACGACATCGCCGGCATGGGATCCATCCGCGCCTTCGAAACAACAACGCCATGGACGCTCCCCTGGTGCCCGCCGCAACCCGACGACGCTACCGCGGCGGTGTGCAACATCTTACAGGGCGACTTCCCGGGTGGGATTGATGCGGCGACGCCTTCCGGATGCGCCCGTCGTCCGCCGCGGTGACCATCACACCTGGCGCGCGGGCGCCGCAATGAGCAACCAGGGAGTTCGACACATGCAACGCTTCACGCTGACGCTTCTGGGATCCCTCGCCTTGGCCAGTCCGGCACTGACGCGGCCCGCATTGGCGCAAGCAGAGAACTGGCCGACACGCTCCGTGCGCGTGGTCGTCCCAACCGCGGCGCGCGGCGCACTCGACCAAGTCGCACGCCAGCTCGGCCAGCGCCTTGGCGAGCGGTTCGGCCAGTCGATGGTGATCGAAAACCGCGGCGGCGGTGCCGGCGTGATGGGCTGGACGCCGTCGCGAAGGCCGCGCCAGACGGCTATACGGTGTTGTTTGCCGCCGCACCCATCGCGCTCAACACCGCGCTCGGGATGAACCTGCCCTACGACGTGGAGCGCGACTTCGCGCCAGTGTCGCTGGTGGCGTCGATCCCCTCGCTGGTCGCGGTGCATCCATGACGCCCGGAACGCACGCTGCAGGAGGTTATTGCGGCGGGCCGCTCCGCCGGAAGGTTCAGCATGGCGGTGCCCAATGTCGGCGCCGTCACGCACCTGACCGCGGGGGTGCTGCGCGCGCGCAGCGGCGGGAACTTCACCGTGGTGGCCTATCGCGGCGCCGGCCAGGCGATCCAGGATGCGCTCTCCGGCCAGGTGAACGGCATCTACGACGCGCTCGTGCCGACAGGTACACAGGTGCAGGCCGGTCGCTTGCGCGCCATCGCCATCGGGTCGCGCCAGCGCTCACCCATACTGCCCGATGTGCCGACCGTGGTGGAGCAGGGCATGCCGGCGCTGATCGCCTCCGGCTTCTACGGGCTGCTCTTCCTCGCCCGCACGCCACCCGTCATCGTAGCTCGGCTGCACGCCGCCGTCATCGAGGCGTTGGCCGCAGGCGGCGAATTGCGCCGTATCCTCATCGGCCAGGGCTACGAGGTCCATGCCTCGACGCCCGCCAAATACACCGCCTTCATCCGGAGCGAGATCGCGCGCTGGACGCCGGTGGTGCGCGCCGCCGGCATCCGCGCCGAGTGATCGCTATTCAGCCCGCCGCGGTGCGGTAGCCGGCCGGGAATCGCCCTTCCTCCACATCCGCCTCGACCCCGCCGCCGAAGCCCGGGTGCGCGTGCCACGGGGTTGCGGCGGCGTCGATCAGGACGTTGAGCTCGGACAGGATGCGCTGGCTATCGGTCGCCAGCGCGTGCTCCATCGCCGCGTAATCCGGGAAGTGTCTGAAGGCCTGCGACCAGATCGCGCGGCCGGCCAGGTAGCCCGACGCACCGGCGCGATAGGCGTAGCGCATGCTGCGAGCGAAGTCCTCGGCCTCGGCGCCGGCCGAGAGCATCACCCAGGGCCGCGGCAGCATCGCCGCCATTCGGTCATAGGCGCTTTGCAGCGCCGCCGCATTCGGGCCATGCGGGTCCGGCACGTGATGGATCGGGCCGGGCGGCTCCAGCTTGAAAATGTCGACACCATAGGCGGGGTCGGTGAAGGGGCGGATGCTGTCCAGCACCAGCGCCTCGCGGTTCG
>JBBRWI010000092.1:0-14522 GCA_038249305.1 Acetobacterales bacterium | reverse complement strand
TGCCGGAGCGCTGCGCGAACCTCTGCTTTGGCGGCCGGGGTCGCAGCCGATTGTTCATGGCCGCCAGCCATTCGCTTTATGCCTTGTATGTGAACACGCAGGGTGCGCCTGGCGGCTGACACCACCGCCACCTATTGGAAAGTCTGCTGCGGAACCAGATGCGCTTTCGTAGCGAAGCAGGCTCAACCCCCCTTCAAAGGGGGGCCGTTCCCTAGAGCACGATCGATCCAAGTGGATCGATCTCGTGCTCTAGAAGCCGTTGAATCTAGAGCAAGAAATCGGATCAGATGATTCCATCTGATCCGATATTGCTCTAGCGCGACCCCTGCCCCGGCAGGATGTCGCGCGAGCAGGATCAACGGAGAGAGCCCGCATGGAACTGCGCGAGATGACCTACTTCCTGGCGGTCTGCCGCACGCTGAACTTCACCCAGGCGGCGGAGCAATGCGGCGTCAGCCAACCCACCCTGACGCGCGGCATCCAGAAGCTGGAGGCCGAGGTCGGAGCACCACTTTTCGCGCGGGAACGGCGGCACACGCATCTCACCGCCATGGGGCGGCTTATCCATCCGCGCATCGAGGACATCGTCGCACGCAGGCTTTCGATGCAGAATCAGGCGGCGCTGCATCTTCGGCTGCAGGCCTCCGACCTGCGGCTGGGTATCATGTGTTCGGTCGGTCCGACGCGGTTCAGTGGCTTCCTACGGGCGTTCCGCGCGGCGCGGCCGGGCATCGACCTGACCATCGCCGATGCGACGCATGACCGCCTGGCCGAACAGTTGCTGCAAGGCGAGTTGGACGTGGCGCTGATGGTGCAGCCCGATGGCTATGTCGCACGTCTGAAGGCCGAACCGCTCTACACCGAGCGCTATGTCGTCGCCTGTTCGCCGCCCGCGACGGCATCGCGTTGAAGGATACGGACGGTCAGACCTACCTCAGCCGGATGAACTGCGAACACCGCGACGTATTGCGCGACCACCTCCATGCTGCAAACGCCCAGATCGTCTGCGCCTGCCGCAGCGAACGGGAGGATTGGATCCAGGGCCTGGTCGCCGCGAACATGGGCGTCTGCTTCCTGCCGGAGTTCAGCGCCGTGCAGCCGGGCCTGGTCCTTCGGATAGTCCATGATCTGCCGACCCTGCGGACGATCTGCCTGGTGACAGTCGCGGGCGGCCGCCGGTCGTCCCCACTTGCGAGTTTCATGGAGGCCCTGCGGCGCAACTGCTTCACCGAAAAGTCCGCTTAATCGCGCTGGGAATACGCCCGGCGGATGGAACCGATGCGACGGGCGCATTGGACGCGACAACCACCCTCCCGGACAATCCGGGCATGGGCAGGCGGGCCGAGAGTCCGCTGCTTCAACATGCAGACAAAGATCATGCGTTTCATCCGAATGAGCCTTTTCGCCGCCGCCGCCTTGGCGCTCGGTGCCACCGCCGTGCAGGCGCAGAGCTATCCTCGCGTGACCGGGACCGCCGATAATGTGATGGTTGACTATGGCCCGATGGGCCAGGGCAACCTCGTAGGCGGCGGTCGCGTCATGGTCTCGCAAGGGCAGCAGGGTATGGATGTGGACGTCGTCCACCTCGACGCGATCTTCTCGCAAGCGCCGCGCCCAGGCTTCGTGCCCCTGGTTGTTGGCGACCGCGACAACGTGATGACCGTCTATGTGCCCGCCGCCATGGTGGAAATGTTGCGGCGCGCCCGCGACGCGATGCCGGCGCGCTGACGCCCATGACTTCGGCATCGGTCGCGCGGCCCTGCGTCCCGACCGACTGCGCGTTCGCGTCTCACGCCATGCCACCCGACCGGAGGTCACCACCCTGGCCGCCGTGCAGCAGGGGCTGGCCCGCCCCGAAGCGCGCTGCGCCGCCCTGATCCCGATCCGCAAGACCGAAGCCTGATGGGCGCTGGCGCAGGATGAACGCCGTGCGATCCTGGCGGAGCGATCGCGCCGCATCAGCATCGGGCTGGAATACCTGCCGGCGGTCGCCCGTCGCTGCTGCATGCCCGCGAATTGGGCAAACCCTTCGATTTCCTGACCTGGTTCGAATTCGCGCCCGAACATGCGGCAGCATTCGATACATTGCTGCACCGCCTGCGCGACCCCGGCAGCAGCAGGGGCCGGAAGGCAAAGGCACCGCCCGCCGCAGGGTCCATCCGCATCAGGCCGAACAGCAGGAAAGCGACCCCGACGGCTAACCCGGCCGAGGCTTATCCCGCTGCAAAAGCCACCGTCATTCCTGCCCAGAATACCGACATGCGCGCCCCCTATGCCGCCCGCCCCGCGTCTTCGCGGAACAAGACGTCGAAGGTGCGCGCGCCGAGCGCGGGATCCGCCGGCGCCAGCCAGGGCGACGCGGCCAGGGTGGTGCGGGCATCGGCCAGCCCATCGGCCCAGCGGTCGTGCATCGTGGCGCGGCTGAACTCATAATCCTTCGACTGGCCGAGCGGCGCACCGGGCCGGTACACGATCTCGACGATGTCCATGGTGGTCACGCAGCCGAAGCCGTAGAGGTACTGTGCCGCCGGCGTCGCGCGCAGCGCCTCCGGCAGTTGGTCCCAGAGCGTGTTGATGTTGTGGCGCACATCGTGCATCAGCGCGAGCATATCCGTCGCGGCCCGGGTGCGGCTGCTGTAGCGGACGTCCTTCTCGCGTTCCAGGACCTGATCGAACGTCGTCGGCAACGGCCCGCGCGAGGCGAAAACATCAACCTGGAACGTCAGGCGGCTACGCCGCGGAATCGTGTTCAGCACATGCTGCAATGGCGTGTTGGAGACGAGGCCACCATCCCAATAGTGTTCGCCATCGATCTCGACGGCGGGAAACCCCGGCGGCAGGGCGCCGCTTGCCATGACATGCTCGGCCCTGATCTTGATGTCGGCATTGTCGAAATAGGCGAAGTTGCCGGTGCGCACATTCACCGCACCGACGCTGAAGTGCATCTCGCGCGCGTTGATGCGGTCGAAATCGACCAGGGCTTCCAGGGTGCCCTTGAGCGCCGAAGTATCGTAGAAACTGGTGCCGGCGGGCGCGCCCGCCCAGCCCGACACGTGCCGCGGCGCGAAGAAGCCCGCCTGGCCGAACAGGATCGCGGCGCTGGCGGCGACCTGGCGGTTGGCGGCGGAGAAAGCCTCGGCAAGCGGGCCGGACCCGAACAGCCGGGCGAAGGGGACGGCCGGCGTCGTCACGGTGTCCCAGAAACGCCGCAGCCGATCCACGCGATGCTCGGGGGCGTTGCCGGCGATGATCGCGGCATTGATCGCCCCGATCGAGATGCCCGCCACCCAGTCGGGCAGATAGTCCGAGCCGGCCAGGGCCTCGTACACCCCCGCCTGGTAGCTGCCCAGCGCACCGCCGCCCTGCAATACCAGCGCCACGCGCTTGTCGTAGGAGGAGGGGCGAGGCTTGGGGTCCTGGGGCAGCATACGATCGTCTCCGTCGTGGCGGCCGCCTTGGCAGACCACCTGTGTCGGTGCTTCGCCCCGAAGTGCCTTCGGGTTACGCGCCGCCCCCGAGGGTTGCCAGGGGGCGGCAGCGCCAGGCTCAGCCCTTGGCGAGCGCCTCGCGCAGCTTTGCTTCCTGCTCGTCGGTCAGGTTGGTGCGGAGCAGGGTGCCGCCGAATTGCGCCATTTCGGGGATCACCTTGTCGGCCGTCACCTGGCGCACCAGCACGCACAGCGCCGCCTGGCCGAGCGTGAGGGCGCCAGCGGCATCCTTCATGAACTTGTCGTCGATGCCGACGTCGGTGAAACGCCCGCTCAAGGCGCCGGCGCCGGCCCCGATCGCGGCCCCCAGCAGCGGGTTCAGGAACAGCAGCCCGACCAGCGCGCCCCACATCCCGCCCGACGCGGCCCCGGCCGCCGTCATGTTGATCAACTGGTTCAGCTTGATCGTTCCGTCGTCGTGCCGGACGGCGACCACTGCGTCGCCGAGTTCGATCAGGTATTCCTTTTGCAGTTCGAACAGCTTCTTCCGCGCGGCCTCGGCCGTCGCTTCGCTGTCGTAGGCAATGATGATGAGATCGGCCAAAGCGTCCTCCTGTTGATCGGCGACCCCGACTACCACGGATCGGCATCGAGACCGCATGGGGACATGGTTGGGCGAAGCGAGACAATTGCGCGACGCCATGCGGCCGGCAGACGAATGACCGGGCCGGAGCCGATGGACCGGCGCCGGCCATGGCGGGCGATAGGTGGATCGGATGCAGACCAACGCGTGGTCGCGCCACCAGCGACCTGGCCGGCACCCCATCCCGAGACAATCGAGAAATGCCGGAAGCGATGTCGTGATCCAGCAATCCACGCGCAAACTCAATGACTTGCCGATCAGCAGAACGATTTCCGGGGTATGTGCCGGAGCATGGCGCGGCCTGCGTTGAAGGAACTGTATTGGTTCGACAACGGCATCATCGCCGGCTGGGCCGTCACCCGGACGGGCGAAGATGCGATGGGCGCCTGATATCCCGACGCGACGCGGGCTCCGGCCACGGGCCGCCGCGGCATCTGGCCACTTTCAAGCCACTGGCATAAAAGCAGCGCGATCTTCGCATCAAGGAACAGCATGAAGCGCGCGCTCATCACCGGCATCACCGGCCAGGACGGTGCCTACCTGTCGCAACTGCTGCTGGCCAAGGGCTATGAGGTCTGGGGTTTCCTGCGCCGGTCCGCATCAGCCGAGGTCATCGACAGCCGGCTGCGCTGGCTTGGTATCGAACGCGACATCCGCATGATCGACGGCGACCTGCTCGACCTGTCCGCGATCATCCGCGCCGTGCAGACCGCGAAGCCTGACGAGGTCTACAATCTCGGCGCGCAATCCTTCGTCAAGACCTCGTGGAACCAGCCGCTGCTGACCGGAACCGTGACCGGCCTGGGTGCTGCGAACATGCTGGAGGGTGTGCGCATCGCGGCCCCCACGGCACGGTTCTACCAGGCGTCCTCCTCGGAGATGTATGGGCTGATCCAGGAGCCGATCCAGAGCGAGACCACGCCCTTCTACCCACGCAGCCCTTACGCGGCCGCCAAGCTCTACGCGCATTGGATGACGGTGAACTACCGCGAATCCTTCGGGCTTCACGCCAGCAGCGGCATTCTGTTCAACCACGAAAGCCCGCTGCGCGGCATCGAATTCGTCACCCGCAAGGTCACCGACACCGTCGCCCGCATCAAGCTCGGCCTGACCGATGTGCTGCCGTTGGGCAACCTCGATGCGAAGCGCGACTGGGGCCATGCGCGCGATTATGTCGAGGCGATGTGGCTGATGCTCCAACAGGACAAGCCAGACGACTACGTGGTGGCGACCGGCGTGACGACGACGGTGGGTGAGATGGCGCGGATCGCCTTCGCCCATGCCGGCCTGAACGCCGAGGACTATATCCGGATCGACCCCGCCTTCCTCCGCCCGGCCGAGGTCGATGTGTTGCATGGCAACCCGGCGAAGGCACGCGCGAAACTCGGTTGGGTCGCGGCAACCTCGCTGGCGGATATGATTGCCGAAATGGTGGACGCCGACATCGCGCGACACCAGAAGCGGATGGGCTGAGCGCGACCGGTGATGGCCGGCACCTCTGCCCCGCAACGCGTGCTGATCACGGGGGCCGGCGGGTTCGTCGGGCACCATCTGCTGCCGGTGCTGCGGCGCGCCTTGCCCGCGAGCCACCTGATCGCCGTCCGGCGCAGCGGCGAGTCGATGCTGAACACCGACGAGGTGTTGATCGCCGACCTTCTCGCACCCGACAGCCTCCGGGCCGCGGTGAAGCAGGCGGCCCCTGACGCGGTGCTGCATCTCGCGGCACAGGCCTCGGTGCCAGCGTCCTTCGCCGATCCTCGCCGCACCTGGCGGATCAATGTGGACGGCACGCTTGCCTTGGCCGAGGCGGTGTTGGAGCACGCGCCTGGTGCTGCCTTCATCCTGGTCTCGACCGCCGAGATATATGGGCTGAGCTTCCAATCCGGCGAGGCGATCGACGAGCAGGGTCTGCCGCGCCCGGCCAACCCCTATGCCGCCAGCAAGGCGGCGGCGGACCTCGCAATCGGCGAGATGGCCCTGCGCGGATTGCATGCGTTGCGGCTGCGCCCGGCAAACCAGACGGGGCCGGGGCAGTCGGACGGCTTTGTCGTCGGCGCCTTCGCCCATCAGGCGGTGCGTGTCGCCGCCGGATTGCAGCCATCGGTGCTGAAGGTGGGTGCGCTCGACCGCTGGCGGGATTTTCTCGACGTGCGCGATGTGTGCGCGGCCTATGCCGCGGCGCTGGTCGCGGCGCCGGGGTTGGCGCCGGGTACGGCGCTGAACCTCGCGAGCGGCACAGTCAGGCGGGTTGGCGATGTGCTGCAGGATGTGCTGCGCCTGGCGGGGGTACAGCCGGTGATCGAGGAAGCGGCCGGCCTGTTGCGGCCAACCGATGTGCGCAGCGCGATCCCCAACGCGATGGCGGCGCGCCGCGCGCTGGATTGGGCGCCCAGGGTGCCGTGGGAGACGACGTTGCGGGAAGTGCTGGACGCATGCAGAGCGTCGTTGCCGGCATGACGCCGCACCAGGGGGCGGGGCCGCCGTGCTGAAACTCGCCTATATCTCGGCCAATGACGTCGATATTGCCGAGGCCTGGCTGCAGCGATCGTTGGCCGGCGGCGACCGGCCAGTCCTTCTGGCGGATGCCGTCGATCTGCCGACCCTGCAAGCCTTGGCGTTGCGATTCGGCCTTGAGGCTTTCGTGCTGCCCGGCGCGCCGCATTGGCCTGAAGCCCTCGCGCTGCGCCCATTGCTGTCCCGCATCGCGGCCCAGGGCGCCGAGGCCGCCTTTCTCTGCGAGCCCGAACAGTTTGGCATGGTGTTTCGCAGCAACGAGACCGTACCCTCCTGGGCGCAGCGTTTCGGCGCGGTCCGGGTCCTGCACGACCTGGGCGTGCGGGCGTTCGCGTTCATTGGGCGCGATGCGGCCCATCGCGCGACGATTCCCTTCCTGCTCGACAGGCTCATCGACCGTCACAAAGGGCAGCGCGCCTTCATCATCGGCAATGGGCCGTCGCTGCGGCAAACCGACATGTCGCTGCTGAAGAACGAGATCACCTTCGGTTCCAATCGGTCCTTTCTGGGTTACGCGGATTGGGGCTTTGCCTTCAAGTATTGGGGAATCTCCGACCGCCTGCAGATCGAGATGTACCGCGAGGAATACGAGCAGGGCGTCGACGCGGACTCGATAAAATTCTTTCCATTCGAATATCTCAACTTCCTCCGCGTCTCGAACGCCTGTCCCATCCCGGTGGCATCGGAGTTGCAATTCGGCGGCCCGGGTTCACTGCGCTTTCCGTTCTTCGCCGAGGTGCCGAGCACGGTGTTCATGGCCTTCACCGTGACCATCACGCTGATGCAGATCGCGGCGATGATGGGGTGCAATCCCATCATCCTGATCGGGGTGGACCACAGCTACCCGATCGCCCGCGCGAAGCGCCGTGGCCCCGGCGAGGCCGAAGGGGTCAACCGCACCCCGCTGATCCCGCCCGAGGATCTGGTGCGCCAGAGCAAACTCGGCTGGGACGTATGGGAGGGCAACGCCTCGAGCGGGGCCACGCACTTCACCGCGGCCTACAGCAGCGACAAGGTTTTCGTGCCGCCCCGGACCGCGTGGTCGGAGGCGGCCTATGATTATTGCCGGCTTTGGGGCGAACGCTATGGCGTGCAGATGCTGAATGCGACGGTCGGCACGCATCTGAACAGTTTTCCAAAGGTGGATTACAATGCACTTTGGAAGTAGCTTTTGTCGGCAGACACGTGTGGTGCGCGGCGGCCAGACCCGTCCAACCATCTCGGCGTATTGGTGAAAGCCTTGCGGCAGTGCAACCTTCGACCACCCGACCCATCCGTGCAGCGGCAACCCAGCCGGCAGTTGAACAGGAGATCGCCAGTCTGCGCCGCATCGCCGTCATCAGCCCCCATGCACCAATGGCGTCGGCCTGCCCCGCGCGCGCCCGGTCGCACCGGCTTGCCGCGGCGCTTGCCGCCCAGGCGGTGTTGACGCAGGTCGTTTTGGGGGATGTGTTGACACCGGGCGCCAGGCGGATGCTGCGCCAGCGGGACGCCATCCTGTTCGCACGACGTCCGTTTCGCGCCGAAGCCTTCGCGGCGGTGCTGGCGGAGGGCCAATACCCCGCCGCCATTCCGGGCCTGTGGGAAATTCCGCCGGAGTGCGGGGATGCGCGGATGGCCGCGTTGATCCCCGATGCGATCTGGGACCGTCTGGCCGACCCGGCGGCGCTGCTGCGCCATGTGCTGAACCCGCGCCGGGTGGAACGGCTGCTCGACCGGCTGCGCCTGCTTCGGCCGCAACTGGTCGTGCTTTGTGGCGGCAGCGCGGGGCTACTGGCACCGCACGTCGCGGGGCTGGGCCTGCCCGTCGTCTGGCGCGTGCATGCCCACCACGCGAGCCGTCATAACGAACTTTCGAAGCACGCAACCGATGCGTTTTCGCGGCGATGGCATCTGGCCGCTTCCCAGGCTTTCGCGGCGGGCGCCCGGATCGCCGCCCGCCATGTCACGCAGATGTGGCTGACGTCGGAACAGGATGCCGGGCGCTTCGCGGAGGTCTTTCCACCAGGCCAGATGCGGCTGATGCCGGACGCCATCGACGCAGCACCAGGCGATGACATCGCGGACCCGCCTACGGCTCGGGTGCGCGAGGACGACCCGGCCGCGCTCGCCACCGCGCTGCACGCCCTCGGCCTGCCATCCGCCGCCGTCGCGCGTAGGCCCAGCGCGTTGGAAGAGGACGAGTTCGCCCGGTTCAACCCCTGGACCCGCGTGCTGGACTGGCGTTTCCTGGTGCAGGGCGCTGGCCCGCTCGCCCAGGGCCGCCTGGCCGTCGATACCGGCGCGATCCTGGCCAATGCCTTCATCACGCTGCATCCGCGGCGGCGTGACCTGACCGAAGTGGATGTGGTCGCGGTCCTGCCCCCGGGCATGGCCGCGGCCCAAGTGACCGCACTGATCTCAGTCGCCGGCGGGGAAACCATCCGCCGACGCCCGCCGCCGCACCCTGTCGAGGAGGCAGCCGGGCTTCTGGCGTTGACCCCCATCGAAGGCCAGACCGAACTGCTTGCCTGGGCGCGAACCGCCGAACCGCATATAATTCCTCAACCGCTGGAATGGTGGCCGCCGGGCACGCCCTTATCCGGAACGCCGGTACCAGGCGCGACTGTGCTGCGGATGCGCATGCGGGTGACAAACGCGATCCGCGCGGTCGCCATAACGCCCGAAGCGGACGACAAGGCCGATGGGGAACCGCGCATCGGGCAAACCCTGCCTGGTCCGCACCTTTGGACCCGCACCCCTCCGCCAAGCAGCCAGCGACTGACCGAGATGTCGAACCGGCACCGCGGCGAAACCGCATGGCTGATCGGTAATGGCCCGAGCGTGCGGATCGAGGACCTCGACGCACTCGATGGCCGGCTCACCTTCGGCTTCAACCGCTTTCACCTGGCGCATGGCCGCACGCGGCTGCGCCCGCACTACACGGTGACAGGCGATCCCCAGATGATCGCGGATTTCGGCCAGGAGATCGTGGATGAATCGGGCGGCGCCGTGTTCGTGGCCGATGCCACGCCACCGGCGTTGAAGGGCGACCATATCTGGGTCCGGCAGATGGGGATTTTCCCGCCGCTGTTTTCGCTGCGTGCCGACCGGCAGGTCTCGACGGGTGGATCATCGGTCTATGTCGCCCTGCAACTCGGCTACCTGATGGGCGTGCGGCGGTTCTTCCTCTATGGCACCGACCTCAACTTCACATTCGCACCGACAGAAAGGGCCGACGGCATGCCGGCCGCCATGGGTGAGGGCAATCATTTCATCGAAGGGTATCGCAGCGGACGGCCCTGGTTGCCGCCGGCGCTGCGGGAGATCATGACGGCCTTCGCGACCGCACGGCGCATCATGGAGTTGGAGGGCGGCTTCATCCGCAACGCAAGCAGAGGCGGCGCGCTCGAAATCTTCGACCGGCAACCGTTCGAGGTGGCGCTTGCCGTCCGCTAGCGTGACCGCGCGCCGCGACGGCGGGGCAGCCCGCGAATGATGCGACCGCTGTCCCTGCGCGTGGCGATCTTCTGCACCCTGGCCGAGGATGACGGCCTGGGCCACAGCGCGCTGATGCTGGCGCATGTCGTCAGCGCGATGGGCGGCCAGGCGCATGTCGTCACGGACGCAGCGCCTGATCTTGCGGCCTTCGATCACCTCGCGCCCGACGGCCTGAATTTCTACCGGCTGGGCGATGCGCTGACCGGACTCGCGCAGTCGCGTTTCGATTGGGTGGTGGTCGCGCCACCGGCCGCGTTGCACGCGGGCTTCGCCGCGGCCTGCGGGGATTTCCTGGCGCTCGCCCCCGCCAGGGTCGCGGTACTGCACCGGTTGATGCCAGCCGGTCCGCATGACCCAAGGCTTTGGGATGACGCGCGGCGGCTCTGCCTGATGGGGGGGCTGATCCTGTCGGCGAACGATGCCGCCGACCGCCAGGCGCGCGGCTTGTACGCGGCGCAGACAGGCACGCTGCGTTTCGAGGTGTGGGGCGCACCGATCAACACCCTGGCCGCCCGGGGCTGCCTGGACACGACCAGCGACGGCAGCATCCTCGCCATCCTGCCCCAGGGCGCACTACAGGCACCTTTCCTGGCCGGGATCGCGCCCGATCTGCTGGCCGGCCGGGTGCTGCGTGTGCTGGGATCGGAACGGCTGTCGGCATTGAGCCGTGCTGCCATTGAGGCGCAGGTCGCGGCCGCGCCCGGCGCGCAGGTCGAGTGGGTGGCGCCGGCCTCCGCCGAAGCCGGCTTTCGCCTGATGGCGGCGGCGCGGGCGGTGTTGATCCTGTCCGAGGCCTACGACGTCGTGCACCGCATCGCACAAGCTGCCCATGCCGGGGCCGAAAGCGTGTGCCTGCCCGTGTCCGGCGTGGTCGAGAGCGGATTGGCCAGCGTCAGCCATGTCGCGGCGGGCTGCACGAACGACGACGTCGCCACGGCGTTGGCCCAGGCGCTGCGCCATCCGGACCGCCGCCAAGCCCTGCGGGCGATGGTCGAACCGGTGTTCGACTTCGACGCGGCGACCCTGCGCCTGGCGGATATCCTGTTGCGCAGTGCCGCCGCCGTGGCGGTTACCCCGCCGCGGCCGGCGATGACAGCGATCTTCGGTCCTTACCCTCCAGACGCCGCACCGCCTGTCGCATCGCGCAGCCCGCCGCAGGTGACCGGCTGCAGGGCGTCCGGCACCGGGGGCCTGCTGGTGACCGTCACCGCGTCGATCCCATCGGATGCCGATGGGCTGCGCGCGGAGGATACCCTGGGCAATTCCTTGACGACCGTGTGGCGTGCCGGCACAGGCCACGATAGCCAGCGGGACCTTACCTGCCACCTCCTGCTGCCCAACGGCGCGCCCGGCGGGCCGGTCACGATCACCGCCTTGCGCGACGGTAAGGCTTGTGCGCCGCCCATCCGTTTCCAGCCCTGGCACGTCACGCCCTTCGACCCGTGGCGGCCCACGCGTTGCGGCATCGAGGCGGAGACGGTGGTCGGCGCGCATCGTGTGGTCACTGGCTGGGTGGTGGCACAGGTGCCGCTGGGGGGGCTTTTCATCTCCCCCGACGGGCAGGTCTGGTTCGGTGTTTCGACCTTCACGCCACGCCCCAAGATCATGGCGAAACATGCCGGCTACCCCGCGGCGCGCTGCGGCTTCGAACTCCGCCTGCCGGCGGCGCTGATCCCGCATGGTTCGGCTGCCCGCCTGCTCTGCGTGGCACGCGACGGCACCGCGCTCGACCTGCTGACCGGCTGGCCACCACGCTCGGCACAGCAAACCGCTTCACCTGTCGGATCGGTCGCATGAGCAGTATCGCCCCCAACAAGCCGCAGGATCGCCCGCTGCGGGTCGCGATCTTCGCCACCAACCCACCCGGCGTCTATGGCGGCGGTCGTCTCGCCGCCTTCATCCTGGCGCATTGCCTGGCACGCGTCGGCGCCGAGGTGGCCTTCGTCACCAACGCGAAGCCGGTCTTTTACGAGGACCTCAAGCATTTCGGGCATCCGGGCGAGGTCCCGCTGTTCCTGACCAGGGATTTCCAGACCGGCCTGCCCGAGGGCCGCTTCGACGTCGTCATCATCATTCCCGGGCAGTCGCAGGAACGACTGTTCTACATCGGTGCCCGCGGTTTCGCACAACGCCGCGGGGCGCGGCTCGTCCTGTTCAATTTCGAAACGCCGAACTGGTTCAACGCCTCTTCCCCCCAGGCCCGCAGCGAGGACATGTGGATCGAGTGGCGGCGCTGCATCGAAGATGGCTGTCTGGTCCTCAGCAACTCGCAGCAGTCGATGCGCTACGCAGAGAAGTATTACACCGCCCACCCGGACAGCACCTTCTTCGACTACTGGCACCAGCCGATCAATGTGAAGGCCCTGGCCCGCGTCCAACCGCAGTACCGGGAAGACCGCATCGTCTGCTTCATCCGGGCGCTCGACCCGCACAAGGGCGGACAGGACGTCATCGACGTGCTCTGCGAAGACCTGCGGGGCTGGACGCTGAGCCTCATCGTCGGCAACAGCACCCTCGACGAAGGCTATCGCGACGCCATTTTTGCCGCGGCCGAGCCATTCGGCATCACCATCGACGTCCGGCCGCTGCTGTCCGACATCGACAAATTCATCGAACTCAAGCGCGCCCGCATGCTGCTCTATCCGTCGCGCTTCGAGGGCTACGGGCTGCCGCCGATCGAAGCGCTTTCGGTCGGAACACCCTGCGTCTGCTATGATCTGCCGGTGTTCCGCGAAGTCTGCGGCGACTCGCTGGTCGCGGCACCGTTCGGCGACGTCGAAGCACTGCGCGACGGCGTCCGGCGGGTCATCGCCTCGTCCCTCGACGATTGGTCGCACCTCGAGGACGCGGTCGCATCGGTCGCCAGCATCGAAACCTGCGGCGCCGCGGCCCTGCACGCGCTCAGCAATTACCTGACGACACCGCAGATCCCGATGGCGACGGCTGCGCGCGGTGAGGACAAGGTGGCAGCACTGGACCCAGCACAAGTCATGCGCGGCGGCTGGAGATACCTGCGAGAATCTGGATCGGCGATCATCTCGGGCTGGGTCGCGACGATGGCGCCGCTGATCCGGCTCGAAGCCTTCATCGGGACCCGGCCACTCTGGGTGCAGTCTGGAATCTCCCGACCGGATGTCGCCAGGCGGTTGCGACACTTCCCAGAGCAGGACTCGGGCTTCGCCGTTCATTTGAATGAGGCTGATCTCGCGGCCCTGGATGCGCCCGGCAGTGCCGGGGTGACGCTGCGGATCACCACCCGGGACGGTGTCGTCGGCGAGACCCTGACCCCCAAGTGGGTCGGCACGGGGCCGGGCGTGCCCTTGTTCGCCCCGCCGCTGCCCGAACCCACCGCCCTGCCACCGATCGGCGCGCTGACCCGCGCCAGTTGCGACGAGTATGGCGTCGTAGAATTCGAGGGCTGGGCCCAGGCGACACCCCGCATCGAGGTGATCCGGTTCTGGTCGGGCGATGTGCTGCTGGGCGAGACCGTGCCGAACCGGCTGAACACCGGCGTGCATGCACGCCACCGCGCCTATGGGGACGCGTTTGCTGGGCTGCACCTGGCTGCTCGCGTGCCGGGCGCGATCCTGGCGGCGGTGCCGTTCCGCGCGGAGTTCCTGCGCGGTGACGATCTGGTCTTCGCCCGCAGCGGCGTCACCGTGCCCTGGCGTCGTGCGATGGCGATGCTGGGTTCCGATGCCGCGGTGTTGCCGCCGGGCTTCCTGACCGATCCATCGCGACCGCCACTGGTCGCGGTGATCGTGTCGGACGCCGGCCTGCTGCACCCGCTGCAAGGCGCCGCGCCGCGTGCCATGCTGGCGCATCTGCGGCAGTCGGGGCACGAGATCCTGCTGATCCTGCATGGCAACCCGCACCGCTTCGCCGATGACCTGTCGCGCTGGCAGGCGCTGGCCGACGGCCTGGTGCTGGTGAACCCGCTGACCCCGCAGGACACGCCAGCCCCGGGGCCGGACGCCGGCTGGAACCTCTCCTCCGCCGCGTTGGAAGCGGTGCTTTCAGGCCTGTCGGGCTATCCGGGGCGGCTGCGGATGGTGATCGCCGATACTCTCGGCCTGGTACCGGCTCTGAGTGTCCTGAGCTTGCAGCCCGGCCTCACGCGCGCCGTCCTGCTGCAACCGACCACGAGGCCCGAGGCTGCGGCCGTGTCGCTCGCAGCCAGGGACGGAACGGTGCTGATCGGGTTCACGCCAATGCCGGGCGCCCCGGCCATGCCGCCGATCCTGACCATCGGCTTCGATGCGCCGGGCTTGGCCGCCCAGGTGGGGCCGGTGCCGGATCCGGTCCTCCGCGACGGCGGCCACCTCGCGATCGACGCGACGGCGGTTGGCGCGGCGCAGTTGGCCGCGGTGATCCCGGCAGCGCGCGCACTCGCGGCCGGGAGCGGCTTGCGGCTGGCTGTGGTGGTTGATGCGGCGCCCCTGGTCGCCGAGGCTGCA
>JBBRWI010000091.1:0-14572 GCA_038249305.1 Acetobacterales bacterium | reverse complement strand
GCTGGCGCTGGATGAATTCGTGCTGTGGGTGAACAGCGAATCGACGATGAACACGGTTGGCGACTTCCTGACCAAGGCGCGGGCGGAACGGCTGCGCATGGGCGGCACCGGATCGCGGCAGGAAGACCAGATCATCACCGCAGCCATCACGCGTGCGACGGGAGCGCCGCTGGCCTACGTCCCCTTCCGTGGTGGCGGCGAGGTCGCGGTGCAACTCGCCGGCCGACACGTCGATGCGACCGTGAACAACCCGATCGAGGCAGTGTCCCACTGGCGTTCGGGGTCGTTGCGCCCGTTGTGCGTGTTCGACAGCCAACGCCTGCCGGTGACCGAACGCATGACGGCTACCATGGCCTGGAGTGATATTCCGACCTGCCGCGAGCAGGGATTGGACGTGGAATACCTGATGCTGCGCGGCATTTTCATGCCCCCCGGCGTGACCGCGGCGCAGACCGCTTTCTACGTCGACCTGCTTAACCGCATCCGTGAAACACCCGAGTGGCGCGAGTTGATGCAGACCGGCGCCTTCAATACCACCTTCATGGCTGGTGAACCCTTCGTCGAATGGCTTGGACGTGAGGAAGAGCGCCACCGGGTCCTGATGACCGAAGCGGGCTTCATGGCGGCGCCGGCACGCTGATCGTGGAGGAAGACAGGGCCTTGGGGCGCGGGGTCGGCACCGCGGGCGTGGAAATCGTCGTTTCGGTCTTGATCATGATGCTGGGCGCGGTCGCCGCCTGGGATTCGGTCCGGATCGGGGCGGGCTGGGGCAGCGACGGGCCGCAGTCGGGTTACGTGCCGTTCTGGATCGGCACCATCCTGATCGCGGCAAGCCTCGTGAACCTGTTCCAGGTAGCGCGTGGGCGGGAGGCCGGGGCGCAGTTCGCGAGTTTCGCACAGTTGCGCTTGGTCGCCACCATCCTGGCGCCGGCCACGGTCTATGTCGCGGGTATCCCTTTTCTCGGCATCTATGCGGCGTCGGCGGTCCTGGTCGCCTTCTTCATGGTGCGGCTCGGTGACTTCCGCTGGTGGGTGGCCGCAGCCTCCGGCATTGCGGTGGCTGTGGTGACCTTCGTCACGTTTGAAATCTGGTTTCTCGTATCGATGCCCAAGGGTCCGATCGAAGACGTGCTTGGGCTCTGAGATGGACGAGATCAACGCTCTGATGGCCGGATTCGCGGTCGCGCTGCAGCCGCACAACATGTTCGTCATGCTGCTGGGCATCGTGCTCGGCATCCTGATCGGCGTGCTGCCTGGGCTGGGCGGTGCCAATGGTGTCGCGATCCTGCTGCCGCTGACCTTCGCGATGGAACCGGTGTCGGCGATCATCATGCTGTCGTGCATCTACTGGGGCGCCTTGTTCGGGGGTGCCATCACCTCGATCCTGTTCAACATCCCGGGCGAACCCTGGTCGGTGGCAACCACCTTCGACGGCTATCCGATGGCGCAGCAGGGCCAGGCAGCCGAGGCGCTGACCGCAGCCTTCACCTCCTCCTTCATCGGCGCCTTCGTGGCCATTGTGATGATCACCTTCGTCGCGCCGGTCGTCGCGGGGTTTGCCCTGCGCTTCGGGCCGCCTGAATTCTTTGCCGTGATGTTCCTGGCGTTTGCCTGCTTCGTTGGGCTGGGCCGAGGTTCGGCGACCAAGACCATCATCGTCATGATGATTGGCTTTTTGCTGGCGACCGTCGGGCTGGACACGGTGACGGGGCAATTGCGGTTGACCTTCGGCTCCACCGAGCTGATCCGCGGATTCAACTTCCTGGTGGCCGTCATCGGGCTGTTCGGCGTGTCGGAGATTTTGCAGAGCATCGAGGATGGTCTGTCTTTCCGCGGACGTTCGGCGAAGATCGACATGAAGGTGGTGCTGCGGACCTGGGCCAAGTTGCCGAAGCATTGGGCGCTGATGCTGCGGTCATCCGCGATCGGCTGCTGGATGGGGATCACGCCGGCGGGGGCGACGCCCGCCTCCTTCATGGCCTATGGCGTCGCCAAGCGATTTTCCAAACACGGCAATGACTTCGGCAAAGGCCGTATCGAAGGCGTGATCGCGCCAGAAACCGCCGCGCATGCGGCGGGCACATCGGCGCTGCTGCCGATGCTGGCGCTCGGCGTGCCGGGGTCGCCGACCGCGGCGGTCTTGCTGGGTGGGTTGATGATGTGGGGCTTGCAGCCCGGGCCGATGCTGTTCGTCGAACAGAAGGATTTTGTCTGGGGGCTGATCGCCTCGATGTACATCGGCAACGTCGTCGGCCTGATCGTCGTGCTGGTTGCGGTGCCCTGGTTCGCGGCGATCCTGCGCATCCCCTTCGCGATCATCGCAGCGCTGATCCTGGTGGTCTGCGCGATCGGCGCCTTTACGGTAAACAACGCCGAATTCGACATCATCGTGATGCTGGTGTTCGGCGTCGTCGGCTACGTGTTGAAGAAACTGGACTATCCCCTGGCGCCGCTGGTGCTGGCGCTGGTGTTGGGGGACAGGACCGAACAATCCTTCCGCCAGGCCCTGCTGATGTCGGACGGCTCCTTTGGCATCTTCTGGGCAAACGGCCTGGTCAGCACGATCATGGTGCTGGGGTTGGCGGCGCTGTTCTGGCCGATGGCGAATTGGGCCTGGGCGAGGATCAGGGCGCGTTAGCCACCATCAGCGGTGCCAGCACATCGCGGAAGAACCCCGGCAGCGGCGTCGGCTGCTTTTGGGTCGCCCGATCCACATAGACGTGAACGAAATGTCCCTCGGCGCTCGCCGCATCATCTGCGCCACGAAAAATCCCGATGCCGTAGCGGACCGAGGTGCTGCCGATGCGTTCCACCCGCAGCCCCGCCGTCACCAGGTCGGGGAAGGAGATCGGTCCCACGAAGCGGCATTGCGTTTCCACCACCACGCCGATGATGGATGATGTCGCCAGATCGATCGCGCCCGATCTCAGCAAAAACCGCGCCACTACCGTATCGAAGTAGGAGTAATAGACCACGTTGTTCACGTGGGCATACATGTCGTTGTCGGACCAGCGGGTCGGGATCTCCAAGAACCAGCGGTAATCGGCGCGGGTGGTCGCGGTGCGGGCCAAAGGTCTGCCTCCTTCAGCTGAGCGCGTCGGCGGTGATGGCCGGGTCCACGCAGGCATCGAAGCCCGGCGCCCTGGCGATGGCGCCGGCGGCCAGCATCGACTCCTGCAGGCGATTGAACGCGATACGCGAAAACACCGGCGTCGCGGACCAGATGCCGAGTGCCTGGTATCGCAGGATGGCTGCGCCCAGCACCTCGGGGGCGATATCGGGAAAGAACGGGGCGACCGCGCCCGCGACCGCCGGGGCGGAGGCGACGCCCAGCCAATCCAGCGTGCGCGCCATGCCGCGCACCATGCCCACCATCTCGGCCGGCCGCGCCGCCATTTTTTCTCGCGTGGAATAAAAGGCTGTGTAGGCTGTCGGGCCGCGCGTCGCCGCGGCGTGCCAGACCGAAGCCCCCGCCTGTTCAGCCAGCGTGGCATAAGGCTCGAATACTTGCGCCACATCCAGCGTGCCGGCCATGACCGCCGCCAGATTATCCGCCATGCCGGCATCGGTGATGCGCTCGATCGCGGCCGGGTCCACCCCCGCCTCGTGAAGGTCCAGGCTGAGGCACCACCAGGGCGTCGGCACCTCGCTGACCGTCCCGAGGCGCAGGTCCAAAAGCTCTGGCAGGGCGAAATCAGGGTTGGGCTCGGCCCCCACCAACAAGAAGGGGTCGCCCATCACGACGGCGCAGAATGATACCAGCGGCGAGGCCGGGTCCGCCGCGTGGTCGCGAATGACGCGCATCGGGCCGGACCAGGCCAGGTCGGCCGCACCCGACAGCAGGTTGGCGACCGCCCGGTCCGGCTCGCCCACCGTTATCAGGCGCACCTCCACGCCCTCGGCGGCAAAGGCGCCGCGGGCCAGGGCGGCGTAGAAGGGCGTGTAGAAGATCGCGCGGAATGGCTCTTGCAAGATAAAATCGGCCAAGGCTGGCGTCCATGAAGGAATGTGTCAGCATTAACCGCCGCCGCCGCGCCGCCAAGACCCGCCCGGAGTTCCCATGCATCGCCGTACCCTTTTCGCCGCAACCCTGCTCCCCCTGCCAGCCCTGGCCCAGGACCGCTACCCGACCCGCCCGATCCGCGTAGTGGTGCCGTTTGCTGTCGGCGGCATCACCGATGTGGTCGCGCGCGTGATGGCTGAGCCGATGTCCATCACCCTCGGCCGGCCATTGGTGATCGACAACCAGGGCGGCGCGGGCAGCACCATCGGGGCCGCCGTGGTCGGGCGGGCCGCGCCGGATGGCTATACCATCATGGTCGGCAGCGTCGGGCACACGGTGATGGACGTGCTCTATCCCGCCTTCCCCTTCAAACCGGCGTTGGATTTCGTGCCGGTCGCCCTGCTCGGACGGCAGCCCTTTGTTGTCGCGGTGCATCCCTCCATCCCGGCGACCAATATTGCCGCGTTCCTGGACTGGATGCGCGCGAAGCGGGGGGAGGCAAACTTCGGCACGGCGGGCATTGGATCGACCAGCCACCTGTCGGCGGCGTTGTTGAAAACGATGGCCGGCACGGATTTCACCGTCGTCCCCTATCGCGGCACGCCGCAGGCGGTGACCGACCTCACCGCCGGCCGGGTCGATTTCATGGTGGACAGCCAAACCCTGCTGGCCCCGCTGATCGCCGATGGGCGGGTACGGGGGCTGGCTGTCACCACCCCTGTCCGCTCCCGCCTGTTGCCGGACCTGCCGACGCTGAACGAGGCGGGGGTCGCCGGCTACGACGCCTCGGCCTGGCAGGCGATCTATGTGCCCGCCGGCACGCCGCTGCCGATTCGCGAGGCCCTGGAGGCCGCAGCCCTGCGCGGCCTGGCCGATCCGGCCGTCCAGCGACGCCTGGGAGAGATCGGTGTGGACCCCTTCGCCGATGGCTCGGCGGCCGCCGCCCAGGCCTATCTGGGGGCTGAGGTCACCAAATGGGCGGCGCTGGTGCGGGCCGCGGGGATTCGCGGCGGCTAGAGCAATATCGGATCAGATGGAATCATCTGATCCGATTTCTTGCTCTAGATTCAACGGCTTCTAGAGCACGAGATCGATCCACTTGGATCGATCGTGCTCTGGCGGGTCGGTTGGGGCTTCGCTGGCGGGCGGGCGACTGCTATCCTTATTACTCAGTTTCAGCCAGGGGTCCACGCGTCAAACATGTCCGCCGCCCCGCAAGCACACCTTGAACCCTTCCGCCTGCGGGGGGCCAATTTCAATTTGCTGGTGCTGCGCTTGCTGGACCCTCGTGCCAGTGTCGTGGTCCCCGCGATCGGTGATCAATTCCGCCGTGCGCCCGGCATGCTGCGCCATGCGCCGGTGGTCATTGGCCTCGATGACCTGACCGCGCGCCCGGATGAGGTGGATTTTTCAGCTCTGGTCGCAGGCCTGCGTGAGTTCGCGATCCTGCCGATCGGCACCACCGGCGGCACGGCGGAGATGCGCGCGGCAGCCCAAGGCGCCGGGCTCGCGCCGCTGCGCAATGCCGGGCACGACACCGCGCCGCCCATCCCCGCCAGCCCCCCCGAAGCCACCGTGGCGGTCACAGCGCCGCCGCCGGCCGCGCCACCCGTTATCGGCCAGCGCCCGACGATGATCGTGGACCAGTCGGTCCGGGCCGGTCAGCGCATCTGGGCGCAGGGGTCCGATCTGATCGTGACCGGCACCGTGAACCCGGGGGCCGAGGTCATCGCCGATGGTCATATCCACGTCTATGGCGCGCTCCGCGGCCGGGCCATCGCCGGTGGCACGGACACTACCCAGGCCCGCGTCTTCGCCTTGCAATTCGACCCGGAGTTGGTCTCTATCGCCGGCTTCTACGCCGTCCGCGACGGCTACGGCGACGCACCCATGGGCCGCGCCTGCCAGGTG
Source organism: Acetobacterales bacterium (assembly GCA_038249305.1). Lineage (GTDB taxonomy): Bacteria > Pseudomonadota > Alphaproteobacteria > Acetobacterales > Acetobacteraceae > Humitalea. The sequence goes on along the minus strand of JBBRWI010000091.1, from coordinate 8,658 downwards.
CGCCTGGTGGGCGAGACCATGCGCTTCGACAAGATCGGTTAGTTCCAGCACATCTCCAAGGAGGCTTCGCGCATGGCGCAGGTCGTGACGGTCACTTCGGGCAAGGGCGGCGTCGGCAAGACGACATCCTCGGCCGCGTTCTCCACCGGCCTCGCGCAGCGCGGCAAGAAGGTCGTCGTCATCGACTTCGACGTAGGGCTGCGCAACCTCGACCTGATCATGGGGGTCGAGCGCCGCGTGGTCTTCGACATCGTGAACGTCATCCAGGGCGAGGCGCGGCTGAACCAGGCGCTGATCCGCGACAAACGGGTGGACACGCTGGCTATTCTGGCCGCCAGCCAGACCCGCGACAAGGACGCGTTGACCCGCGACGGGGTGGCGAAAATCATCGAGGAACTCTCGAAGGATTTCGACTACATCATCTGCGACAGCCCGGCCGGGATTGAGAAGGGCGCGCTGCTGGCGCTGTATTTCGCCGACCAAGCCATCGTGGTGACCAACCCTGAGCTGTCGTCGCTGCGTGACAGCGACCGCATTCTGGGCGTCATCCAGTCCAGGTCAAAGCGCGCCGAGGAAAATCGCGAGCCGGTGCGGGAACACCTGCTGGTCACGCGCTACGACCCGGTGCGCGTCGCCAAGGACGAAATGCTGAAGCTGGAGGACGTGCAATCGAGCTTGGCGGTGCCACTGCTGGGCGTGATCCCGGAGTCGGAGGCTGTGCTGAAGGCCTCCAACGCCGGCAATCCAGTGATCCTGGATGCTGAGACCTCGGCCGCCCAGGCCTATACTGATGCTGTGGCGCGCTTTCTCGGTGAGGAGCGGCCGATGCGCTTCATCGAGGTCGAGAAACGGGGTATTTTCAGTCGGCTCTTTGGCGGGAGGGCGGCATGAGCTGGCTGAATTTTTTTCGCGGTCGGCCGGAGCCCTCATCGGCCAACATCGCCAAGGAACGGCTGACGATGATCGTCGCGACCGGCGGCAACCGCCGCAACGGCGATGACTTCCTGCCGCGCATGCAGAAGGACCTGATGGAGGTCGTGCTGCGCTACGTGAACGTTGACCCGTCGAAGGTGAAGATCACGACCGAGCGCGGCAGCGACCTGTCCACCCTGGCGATCGAGGTCGAATTGCCGCCCGCAGGGCAGATGCGCCGCGCGGGGTAGCCGCACCCGGCCCTTGCTTGTGGGCCAACGACCCCAGCGAAAGCCGCCTGATGCCAAGAACGCGAACCCAGGTTGCCATCATCGGGGCCGGCCCCGCGGGGTTGTTGCTCGGCCAAATGCTGCAGAACGCCGGCATCGATGCGGTGCTCATCGAGGCGCGATCCCGCGGCTACATCGAGGAACGGATTCGCGCCGGCGTGCTGGAACAGGGCACCGCCGACACCCTGCGTGAGGCGGGCGTCGGCGAGCGTTTGGATCGCCAGGGCCTGGTTCATCACGGCATCGCATTGCGCTTCGACGGCGTCGCCCATCGCATCGATCTCTCCGGCCTGACCGGCGGCAAGCATGTGACCGTCTATGGCCAGCACGAGGTGGTGCGCGACCTGATCGCGGCACGCACCGCCCCGCTGGTGTTCGAGGTCTCGGACACCGCCGTCCACGACATCGACACCGGCAGTCCCTACGTCACCTACATCAAGGACGGCACCGCACATCGGCTGGATGCCGAGATCATCGCCGGCTGCGATGGCTTTCATGGGATCTGCAGGCCCGCGCTTCCGAACGCACGCTTTTTCGACCGCATCTATCCTTTCGCCTGGCTCGGCATCCTGGCCGAGGCGCCACCGCCGACCGAGGAATTGATCTACGCGCGGCACGAACGCGGCTTTGCCTTGTCCTCGATGCGCAGCCCGACCGTGTCGCGCCTTTATCTGCAATGCCGGCCGGATGAGGACATCGCCGCATGGTCTGATGCGCGCATCTGGGACGAGTTGCATCGGCGGCTCGGCACCGACCTCACGCCCGGGCCGGTGTTCCAGAAGGGCGTGACCGCCATGCGCTCCTTTGTGACGGAACCCATGCGCCACGGGCGGATGTTCCTGGCGGGCGACGCCGCGCATATCGTGCCGCCCACCGGGGCCAAGGGCATGAACCTTGCCGTCGCCGATATCCGCGTTCTGTTTCGCGCGCTGGAGGCGTTCTTCTGCCATCAGGACCAGCGGCTGATGGATGCCTATTCCGCCACCTGCCTGTCCCGCATCTGGAAGGTGCAGCGGTTTTCCTGGTGGATGACGCAGATGCTGCATCGCTTCGACGATGATGATGCCTTCGAGCACCGGGTACAGGTCGCTGAACTCGATTATGTCTGCGGCAGCCGGGCTGCCAGCACGACGCTGGCCGAGAACTATGTGGGATTGCCGCTCGACCTCTAGAGCACGATCGATCCAAGTGGATCGGTCTCGTGCTCTAGAAGCCGTTGAATCTAGAGCAAGAAATCGGATCAGATGATTCCATCTGATCCGATATTGCTCTAGCGCCCGTTCTACACGTCGAGGTTCGCCACCTTCAGCGCATTGCCCACGATGAACTCGCGCCGCGGCTCCACGACGTCGCCCATCAGCGTGCTGAACACCTGCTCGGCATCCTCCACATCCTCCACCCGGACCCGCAACAGGCTGCGGATCGCGGGGTCGAGGGTGGTGTTCCACAACTGGTCCGGGTTCATCTCCCCAAGGCCCTTGAACCGCTGGATCGACAAGCCGCGCCGGCCCTCGGCCAGGATGCGGTCGAGTGCGGCCAGCGGCCCCAGCGCGGTCAGCGGTTCAGCCGCCCCGAAGCCGATGCGCGCCGGCTGCGCCCATTCGGTCGCGAGCGCCTGCCCACGTTCGGCCAGCCAGCGGGCCTCGGCGCTGCGCAGCGCCGCCGGGTCCAGATGGTGGCGTTCGCCGACGCCGCGGACCGTGCGGGCCATGACCAGCCCATCCTGATCGAGGCTGACCTTCCAGCCGCGCTCCTCCGGCCGCGCCAGCGCGTCCAGCCGCTGTGCCAGCGTCTGGGCCGCGGCGCCGTCGCGCCCGATATCCAGCGCGCCGGCGATTGCGGCCTGTTCCACCACCTCAACCGGCACACGGGCGGCCAGGCGACGGATGCGGCTGGCCTGCTGGCGCAAGGCCTCGGTGCGCTCGCGCAATTCGTCGCCCTGGAACACCATGCCGTCGCCGAGGGTCAGCCGTGCATTGGCCAGTGCCTTCTCGAGTTGGAACTCCTCCAGGCCCCGGTCGTCCTTGATGTAGCGCTCCTCCTGCCCGCGCTTCGCGCGGTAGAGCGGCGGCTGCGCGATATACAGATGCCCGCGCTCGATCAGTGACGGCATCTGGCGGAAGAAAAAGGTCAGCAGCAGCGTCCGGATATGGCTGCCATCCACGTCGGCGTCGGTCATGATGATGATGCGGTGATAGCGCAGGCGGCCCAGGTCGAAGCCACCGCGTTCGGTCGGGCCACTGCCGATGCCGGTGCCGAGTGCTGTGATCAGCGTGCCGATCTCCGCCGAGCCCAGCATCTTGTCCAGCCGAGCGCGTTCGACATTCAGGATCTTGCCGCGCAACGGCAGGATCGCCTGGAAACGCCGGTCGCGGCCCTGCTTGGCTGAGCCGCCGGCGCTGTCGCCCTCGACCAGGAACAGCTCGCACTTTGCCGGGTCCTTCTCCTGGCAATCGGCGAGCTTGCCGGGCAGGGTCGCGACATCCAGCGCGGTCTTGCGGCTCACTTTCTCACGCGCCAACTGCGCCGCCTTACGCGCGGCGGCGGCGAGCACGACCTGCTCGATGACGATCTTCGTCTCGCGCGGATGCGTCTCGAACCAGTGCTCCAGCGCATCGGCCACAGCCTTCTGGACCACCGGCTGCACTTCGGACGAAACCAGTTTGTCCTTAGTCTGGCTGGAGAATTTTGGATCGGGCACCTTGACCGACAGGACTGCCGTCAGCCCTTCGCGCATGTCCTCGCCGGAGAGTTCGACCTTCTCCTTCTTGGCCATGTCCTCGGAGATCTTCATCACGATGCGCGTCAGCGCCTGGCGAAAGCCCGCCTGATGTGTGCCGCCGTCGCGCTGCGGGATGTTGTTGGTGAAGCACAGGGCCAATTCATGCGGGCTGGAATTCCACCACATCGCGAGTTCGACGCGCATGCCGGACTTGTCGTCATTCACGGCAAAGCAGATCGGCGGCTTGAAGATCGGCTCCTTGCTGCGGTCGAGCCATTCACAGAAGGCGACGAGCCCGCCCTCGTAGTGGAACAGCGTCTCCTTCACATCGGCATGGCGTTCGTCACGCAGTTGCACGTGCAGGCCGGAGTTCAGGAAGGCCAGTTCGCGCAGGCGGCGCTCAAGGATGGCGTAATCGAACTCCGTCTTGCTGAAGGTCGCGGGGCTTGGCTTGAAGGTGACCTCGGTGCCCCGCACATGCGCCGACGCGCCGGTGACTGACAGCGGGGCCACAGCGTCACCGGTTTCGAAGCGGATGAAATGCTCGTGGCCGTCACGCCAGATCTTCACGTCCATCCAGTCGGACAGCGCGTTCACGACCGCGGCGCCGACACCGTGCAACCCGCCGGAAACCTTGTAATTTGTCTGGTTGAACTTGCCGCCGGCGTGCAGCCGCGTCAGCACGATCTCGGCGGCGCTGACGCCTTCTTCCGGATGCAGGTCGACCGGGATACCGCGACCATCATCGGTGACGGTCACGCTGCCGTCGCCGTTCAGGATCAACGAAACGCGAGTGGCAAAGCCGGCCTGGGCTTCGTCCACGGCATTGTCCATGATCTCGAAGGCCATGTGATGCAGGCCGGAGCCATCATCGGTGTCGCCGATGTACATGCCCGGCCGCTTCCGCACGGCGTCCAGCCCCCGCAGGATGGTGATGTCGGAGGCCTGGTAACCGGCCTCCTCCGGGGCGCGCAGAGGCTCACTCATGAAGGCTTGGAACTCCGTATCACATCTAGGGATTTTCGACTTTCGTTCTAGCGCGGATCGGCCCGAAAGGCCAGCAGCCGCGCCACCGGTCAGCAGCGTCAGGCGCCAGCAAAACCAGAGACTTGCAGCAGACGCCCAGGGCTTGCCACAAAGCCGAGCGCCGTGCCCGCCAGTGGCGCGAAGATGTCGAGGTCGGTACCGGTCAGGAACACCTGCGCCGGCAGCGCCGCCAGCGCCGTGAACAGCGCCCGCCGACGCGCATCGTCCAGGTGCACGGCCACCTCGTCCAGCAGCAGCAGTGGTGCGAACCCCCGCGCCGCGGCGATCAGCCCCGCGTGCCCGACCACCGTCGCGACCAGCAATGCCTTGCGTTCACCCGTGCTGCACTGGTCGGCCGGTAGCCCGGTCTCGGCCTGGACGAGTGTCAGATCGGCCTTGTGGGCACCGGCCTGGGCGCCGCCGGCGGCGGCATCTGCGGCGCGGCCGGCTGCCAGGGCCGCCCGCAGCCCGTCCTCCACCGCCAACGCCGGGGCCTCGTCCAGCGCTGCGGCGATCGGGCAGGCCAGGCCCAGCCGCGCCCGCGGGAAATCGCCGAGGACGCCCGCCTGCAGCAGCAGGTTGAGCCTGGTGACCAGCGACCGGCGCGAGGCGGTGGCGGCGACCCCATGGCGCGCCATCGCATCCTCCAGCGCCGCCAGCCAGCGGTCGTCCCGCCGCCCCTCCGCCAAAAGCCGATTGCGCTGGGCCATGGCATTGTCGTGGGCACCGATCTCGCGCGCATGATGCGGTTCCAGCGCCCAGACCAGGCGGTCGAGGAACGCCCTCCGGCCGCTCGCCGGCTCCTGGAATAGGGCGTCCATTTGCGGCGTCAGCCAGGCGGCGGCGACATGGGCCGACACTTCGGCCTGGGTGCGGACGGGCAGGCCATCGATGCGGAATGCCCGGCGGTCGGGGGCTTCGGGCGTCGTGCCGGTGGCGATCTCGACAGGGCCATGCTGGCCGAACACCGAAGCCACGACACCCCAGGCAGGGGCACGGCCATGGGCATCGCGCCGGGCAGGATCACCGGGCCGCGCGCTGCGCAAGCCGCGGCCTGGCGTCAGCAGGCTGATCGCTTCCAGCAGATTGGTCTTGCCGGCCCCGTTTGCACCGACAATGAAGACCATCTGGCCCGGCAAGGCGACTTCCAGTGCTGGCCAGGATCGGAACGCCGCCAACCGCAGTGCGGCCAACCGCAGAGTGGGGGTCATCGGCACCCCCCCGTTGGAACCAACCGCGGCTAGACGCGCATCGGCATCAGCACGTACAGGGCATCGCCCCGGCCGGCGTCCTTGACGATCGTCGGTGCCGCACCGTCGGCGAAATGGAATTCCACCTGTTCGCTGATCTGGTCGGTTATGTCGGTGAGGTACTTGGCCTGGAAACCGATCTCCAGCGGGCTGGAGTCATAGGATACCAGGGCCTCATCCAACTCATCCTGCATCTGGCCCAGTTCCGGACTGTTGGCCGTCAGCATCAGGTTGCCGCGGCTGACCGACAGTTTCACCGGCCGCGACTTCTCGGTGCTGATGGATGCCACCCGGCCGACGGCATCGGCAAACGCCTTCTTGCCGACGCGCAGGACCTTGTCGTTGCCCTTGGGAATGACCCGCTCGTATTCCGGGAACGTGCCGTCGATCAGCTTGCTGGTCAGTTGCACGGTACCGACGTCGAAGCGGATCTTGGTGTCCGACAGATGAATGGTGATCTCATCCTGGGTTTCCTCGGCCAGTTTGCGGACCTCGGCGATGGTCTTGCGCGGCACGATGACGCCCGGCATGCCCGTGGCCCCGTCGGGCAGCGGTTCCTCCACGCGCGCCAGGCGGTGGCCATCGGTCGCGACCGCGCGCAGCACCTTGGTGCCATCGGAGTCGGCGGCATGCAGGTAGATGCCGTTGAGGTAGTAGCGCGTCTCCTCGGTGCTGATCGCGAAGCGGGTGCGGTCGATCAGATCGCGCAGGGTGCCCGCCTTCAGCGCGAATTTATGGGCCATCTTGCCCTCGGTCATGGAGGGGAAATCCTCGACCGGCAGCACGTTCAGGTTGGCGTTGGCACGGCCCGCACGCAGCGTCAGCGCCGCATCGCCGCCCTTGTGGTCCAGCTCCACCTTCGCGCCATCGGCCAGTTTCCGAACGATCTCATACAGCGTGCTGGCGGGGGCCGTGGTGCGCCCGGGGCGGGTGACCTCGACGCCGGCGACCGCCTCGACCACCGCGATCTCCATGTCGGTGGCGGTCAGGGTCAGCACGCCGTCCTTGGCAGACAGCATGACATTGGCCAGGATCGGGATGGTGTTGCGCTTTTCCACCACGCTCTGCACGTGGGCGAGCGCCTTCAGCAGCACCGTCCGGTCCACCGAGATCTTCATCGCCCTACCCCCAAATGCCCTGCTCCGCGCGGCCTCTCGATGGGTCGCGGCGGCCCGGGCAATGGCCCAGGAGATGTTTGCGCCGACCGGATGAGCGGCGAATCGTGTCTGCAATCTAACAGTAGGCCCCAAGCCCGCAAACAGCGCCCGCTCAACCGGCCTTTTGCACGATCAGCCCGATCGAGGTCGCGGCATAGCCCAGAACCGACAGCTTCAGATGCGGCGCATCGGGCACCGGCAGCGGCCCACGCTGATATGCATAGGGCGGCTGATCGATGAAACCGTCGAGCACCCCCTGCCCCGGATCGAAATCGACCGGCAACAGGGTGTGGCCGGCCGCCGCCAGGCGACGACCCAGCTCCTCGATATGCCGGCGTTGGAACAGGACGGTCGTCCCGCGGGAGATGGTCGGCCCGTCCGGGTCGAGGTTGAACTCGGTCGTATGGACCGCGACGCCGCCGGGTTTGATGCAGTCCATCGCCCGCTCGATGAAGCAAAGCCCGGCCTCGATCGTGCCCAGGTGCTCCAGGGCACACACCGACCAGACGAAGTCGAACGCGCCGTTTGCCAGGTCAGTGGGAATGCGGGCCATGTCGGCGCTGCGCAGCGTGACCAGCCGGTCGAAGCTCGCCCGATCGACAAGGTCGGGCTGGAACAACCGGTCAGGTGTGTTGCCGTGCTGGTCGGTATCGACCCATTTCGCCGCCCGGACATCGCCCATGTCGAGATCGGTCGCCACGACCTCGACCCCCTGGCTGGCCAGATAGGCCGGCAGATGCTCGACGCCCACGGCAAAGCCCAGGCCGCGCCGGCCCGCCTGAAGCATCTCTGCCTCCCATAGCGCCTGGACGGCGAAGCAGTCCTCCCAAAGCTTGCGGTGATAAAGTGGCATGCAGCGCAGTTGGCCGCACCAGTACCGCAGCCAATCGCTTTCTATGTCGGCCTGGCGGCAGACCCGGCCGCCGATGCCCTGCATAACCGGCGCTGTCGGCAAGGCCACATTCGGCCCGGCCAGGCCCATGATGTAGTAGTGCCGCGCCAGTTCCGTGCCGAAGACCTTGGTATTCCAGGCCTGCCAGCGTGCGGCGCGCCCGGGCTCTCCCAACTTGTGCAGGGCTGAAGCGACGTAGCGGGGCAGGAGCGACAGGCGGCTGAACACCGCAGGCTTATGACGAAAAGGCGGCGCCAGGGCTACCCCACACGTCCACCCGCCGCCAGCGCCCGCAGCGCCGGCAAAATAACCTGGCCGAGCGCCGTGCGGGGCAGGGTGTCTACGACCACCAACGCCCGCGGATGCTTGAAACGCGCCAGCCGGCCGGTGAAATGCGCGAGCACGGCGG
>JBBRWI010000090.1:0-14622 GCA_038249305.1 Acetobacterales bacterium | reverse complement strand
GCCGGCACGCGCGGCGCCATGGGCGAGATGGACCGTGACGATTCATCGCCGGACGCGCCGGACTGGCCGGACTGATGCGACCACAGCCGGACTGTCCGGCATGGTTCGCTTTCGCCAGGATGCTTTCGGATGGACGCGTGCGGATGGCTTCGCCGCGAATGACACTTGTCTTCATATCCGACGCGCCCACGCCGACCACCGAGGGGGCCTGAAGCCATGCGCCGTCACATCGCTATGCCAGCCCTTCTTCCTCTGTCGGCAGGCTGCCCGGCACCGGGGCCGAAAGTCTCGGCGACGCTGCCGCCCGGTGCCGTGGTTGGCGGCGGTGGCCCCGCCGCCGGCCGTCATCGACCGGGTGTTCGCCACTCGACGGGCGCTGCGGGCCGGCAACCGCGCGACGGCCGAGGTGGTGATGATTCCGGCTGCGTATCGGGCCGGCGGCGCCGCCAAGCTATCCGCCTTGCCGCCGCTGCCGCAGGCGGCGACCGCGACCGCCGACCTTACGAACGCTGTGGCCCGGATGGACCAGATACAGCAGCCGATCGGGGACGGTGGCGGACGTCGGTCGGCCCATGTTTTCGCGGCGCGGGCGCATCAGCCGTTGGCGACCCATGCGGCGCGCGCTGATCGGTTTCGCCTTGGTCCTGCTGGCTGCGGGCTGCGCCGTGCAACCAATGCCCTGGGCGGTGCTGCCACCAGACAACATCGCCGGCGCCGGCGATCCGACCCGGGCGGCGATCATCACCACCGCCTACGCTTTCGATAACCCAGCGGTCCTCGCCAATCGGCCTGGCGAGGCTGCGGTGGCCTTCGCCCGGCTTGAATTCCTCTCGGTCGAGATCCCGACGGGGCCGCGCTGGATCAGCGTCAATCCCTTGGCCGGTATCCTTCTGCAGCAGGGCGCCGCCAAGGCCAGGGCGATCCTGGCCGTCGCCCCAGGGACACCGCCGCAGGTCATGATCGACCGGCTATTCACCGTCCGGCGGGCATTGGCGACCGGCGATTTGGCGGCCGCCCGCACGGCCCTCGACCCCGCCGTGTTCACGGCCGGCGAGACCGAAACCCTGGCGCGGCTGGCCAGCCTGCCAGCGATCCCCGAGGCCGCGTTGGGCGCCCGCCTGGCCGAGCGTGAGATGAACCGCAACGCGTTTCGGTTCATCCTGGACCGCCGGGCCCGTTAGGTTGCGGGCGCCGTTCCCCATCCGCGCCGCGTGCTTTAGCATTAGATGGATGCGCATCGCCCTTCTCCTGCTCCCGCTCATGCTCCTGTCCTGTGCCGAATTGCGCACGCCCGTGCCGATGGCGAGCCTGCCCCCCCTCTCACTCATCCCCAGCACCGGCGATCCCGCGCGGGCGGCGGTTGTGGCGGCAGCGGAGGCCTGGGGCCAACCGCGGCGGCTGGAGGGCAATCCGGCCGCCGAGGCGCGGGCGGCGGCGTTGCTGGAATGGCTGGCGGCGGATGTCCCCCGCTCCCCGCGCTGGGCTCCGCTGCCGCGGCAACTGGGCTTCGACCTGGCCAATGCGCGTACCGAGATGCGCCAGGCCCTGTCGATCCAGGTGGATGCGCCGCCCGGCGAGGTCATCGGCCCGCTGACCGCCGCCGCCAACGCTGGTGCGGATTCTGCGGCGCGCGCGCGGGTGCTGCAGGCCGCGCCCTTCGCGCAGGGGCCGCAGGGCACGGCAACCCTGCTCGGACGGATGGGCCTGCTCAGCCTGCCACCGACGGTGACGGCCAACCTGCGCCAGGCCGTGCAGGTGCTGGACGCGACCGGTGGCTGGGACCCGAACCCGGTCAGGATCGAGGACACCGTGCGATCCGGCGAGTCGACGACCGGTGGTCTCGGCACCTTCTTTTGAGCGTTCTTGCGGTGTCTATGCGACCCGGCGGGCCCGGCCGCGCGCCGCCGCCTCGGCATCCATGGCTGCGTTCAACTCGGCGCCGAACAGCACGACATACACGCTGACATAGAACCACATCAGCAGCCCCACGGCGCTGCCGAGCGGACCATAGGTGCGGTCGTAGCTCGCGATATGGCTGACGTAGAAAGTGAACAGGACCGATCCAACCGCCCAGAGAAAGGTCGCGACCACCGACCCCGCGGCGATGCCGCGCCAGCGGATCTTGGCATTGCGGTCAGGGTGGGACGGGCCGACACGATACAGCGTCGCCACCCCGAGGCCGACCAACCCCAGCAGCAGCCCCAGCGAGGTGGCCCGGATGATCCAAGCCTGCCGCGCTGGCATGTCGATCAGCCCGATGATGGTCGGCAGGAAGACCAGGCAGGCGATGCCGATCGCCACGGCCAGCGTCGCGCCGAAGGTCAGCAGCAGCGCGAAGGCCTGGAAACGGAAGAATCCTCGTCGTTCCTCGACGTCATAGGCCATGTTCAGCGCACCGATCATCCCCCGCGTGCCGGCCGAAGCGCTCCAGAGCGCGATGGCGCCACCGACCCCGGCCCCGAGTTCGAGGCGTGGCCGCTCGGTCGCGACCAGTTCGTGCAGCCTGGCCGCGATCAGGTCGTGGGTCTGTTCGGGCAGCAGCCGGCGCAAGACCTCCAACTGCGGTTCGACCGTCGTCGGGTCGAAGACCAGCCCATAGACCGACACCAGCACGGACATCGCCGGGAACAGCGCGAGCATGGCGTAAAAGGCGCAACCGGCCGCCACGAGCGAGATGCGATCCGACGCCGCCCGGTCCCAGACCCGACGCAGGACGACGACAGCGCCGGTGGCGGGGGGCGGGTCGATCACGGCGGATGGGTCGGTCGTGCGCATCGCAGCCTCTGTTACCTTGCGCTCAACACCGCGCCTGCCGGGCAGGTTGCCAAAGTGGAGGCTGCGACCGCACAGAAGCGCGGCGACCGTCACACAAGGGGGGGCGACGGCGGGCTGGCCGGCGCCGGTGGTTGCGTTAGGGTCGAAGGGTATTGGCAAGGGAGCAGGGGATGCAGGGCAGACACTTCGGCCGACGCGGACTGATGGCGGCGGGCCTTCTGGCAGCGCCTCCGGCCGCGCTGGCCCAGCCCGGGGCCACCTGGCCGACCCGGCCGATCCGGATCGTCGTGCCCTTCGCCGCTGGCGGCAACACCGATGCCATCGCGCGGTTGACGGCCGAAATGCTGGGCGAAGTGCTGGGTGTGCCGGCCATTGTGGAAAACCGTGCCGGCGCTGGCGGGCTGATCGCGGCCGAGGCGGTGGCGCGCGCCGCCCCCGATGGCACCACCTTGCTGATGGCGGCGGTCGCCGTGCTGGCGGTCGCGCCGGCGGCGGCATCCGGCCCGCCGCGGTTCGATCCGATCGCCGATTTCACCCCAGTTGCGCTGCTCGCGACCAATCCCTTCGTGCTGACCGTGCATCGCTCGGTCCCCGCGACGACTTTGGCCGAATTCGTGGCGCTGGGGCGGGCGCAGGCGGGGCGCGCCGTCTATGCGACCGGCGGCGTCGGCAGCATGGGGCACCTGACCACCTTGCTGTTCCTGCAACGCGCCGGCTTCGAGGCAACGCACGTGCCCTATCGCGGCGGCGGGCCGGCCATGACGGATGTGCTGGCCGGGCAGGTGCCGTCCTATTTCGCCAACCTGTCGGAGGCGCTGCCGCATGCGCGCAACCCGGATGTGCGGTTGCTGGCGGTGTCGGGGGCGACGCGCGCGCCGCAACTGCCCGATGTGCCGACCGTGGCCGAGCAGGGGTTTGCCGGCTTCGCGACGATCACCTGGAACGGGCTGGTCGGCCCGGCGCGGCTGCCGCCCGAGATCGTCGCCCGGATCAACGCCGCCGTTGCCCAGCGTGCTGCCGATCCGCGGGTGCAGGCGCGCTTCCTGGCGATCGGCGTCGAACTGGCGCCGACCACACCCGCCGCCTTCGGCCAGAACATTGCCGAGGATGTCGCGACCTACCGCGCGCTGATCCGCAGCAGCAACATCACGATAGACTGAGCCTCAGCGCCCCTTGAAAATCCCAGGCCGCTTTTGCGCAAAAGCGGCCTGGGCTTCGGCAAAATCTTCGGTCTGGGCCAGGGCGACGGTGTTGGTTTGTTCGTAGCGATAGCCCTGCGCCAGCGGCAGATCCTCGGTCAGGCCAAAACCGCGCTTGGCGGCGCGGATGGCCAGCGGGACCTTGGCCGCGATTTCGGCCGCGATCTTGCGTGCTTCGGGGAGCAGCGCGTCGGGCGCGAGGCAGGCGGAGGCGACGTTCATCCGCAGCAACTCAGCCCCGCTGATGCGCCGCGCCGTATAGATCATCAGCCGCGCGTCGGATTGCCCAAAGTGCCGCATCACATGCCGCACGCCGCCAGCGAGGCCCACATCGACCTCGGTCATCGACAGGAAGGCGTTGTCGCTGACCAGGATGATGTCGGCGCAGAGCGCCAGCACGCAGCCCGCCCCGATCGCAGCGCCATTCACCGCGGCGATGACCGGCTTGTCGCAGTCCATCACGCAGTCGAAACCCGCGCGCACCAGGCGATTATGCGCCGGATAGGCACCTGGTTCGGACCCCGGCCGGGCCTTGAGGTCGGCGCCGGCCGAGAAGGTCCGGCCCGCCCCGGTCAGGATGATCGCCCGCACCTCCGCCAGGTCGTGCAGCGTGTCGAAAACCCGCTGGATATCGTGCCGGAAGGCCGGGTTCTGGGCATTCACCGGCGGGCGGTCGAGCGTCACGGTCGCGACATGCGCGGCGACCGTGACGGTCATGGTGGTCAGGCCGTCGATCATTCCGCCCGTATCCCGGCCGCTTCGATCACCTGTTTCCAGCGGGCGGATTCCGTGCGGATGGTCGCCGCCAGTTCCCCGGGCGAGGAGGGGGTCGGCTCTTCGCCCAGGGCCGCCATCCGCGCGCGGAAGGCCGGATCGTTAAGGATGCCGACCACCGCCGCGTTCAGCCGCGCGATCACCGCGGGCGGCGTGCCGGCGGTGGTGGCGATGTAGTTGAAGGGGGCGGCATCGAAGCCGGGCAGGGTCTCGGCCAGCGTCGGCAGGTCCGGCGCCAGGCTCGACCGCTGCGGCGTGGTGACGCCCAAGGCCCGCAGGCTGCCGGCGCGTGCCGGCGGCAGCAGGATCGACAGCGTATCCAGCGCCATGCTGACCGTGCCGCTGAGCAGATCGGTCAGGGCCGGCCCGGTGCCGCGATAGGGCACATGCAGGATGTCGATCTGCGCCAGGAACTTCAGCATCTCACCCGCCAGATGGGAGGAGGAGCCGATGCCGGAACTGGCGAAGGAGAGTTTTCCCGGGTTTGCGCGCGCATGGGCGATGAGTTCGGTGACCGAGGTCGCGGGCACCCCGGGATGCACCGCCAGCAGGTTCGGCGCGCGCTTGAAGCCGGAGATCGGTGCGAAGTCACGCTCCGGGTCATAGGGCAGGCTGCGCATCAGATGCGGGTTGATGATCTGCGGCCCGGGCGTGCCATAGAGCAGCGTGGTCCCATCGGGCGTCGCGCGCGCTACCAATTGCGCGCCGAGCGTGGCGCCGCCGCCGGGCCGGTTCTCGACGATCACCGGCACGCCGAGCACCGGGGTCAGCGCATCCGCCGCCATGCGGGCGGAGGCATCGGCCGAGCCACCGGCGGCAAACGGGCAGATCATGCGGATCGGGCGCGTGGCCTGCCACGGTGCCTGGGCCAAGGCCGGCACCGCGACGGCGCAGCCCAGCAGGGTGCGGCGCGGAATCATTCCATGCGGATCCCGGCGGTGCGCACGATCTCTCCCCATTTTGCATGATCGGCACGGATGAAGGCCGCGAATCCCGCCGCATCCATATCGGCGATGCGGCCGCCCTGGGCCACCAGCGCCTGGCGCGTTTCCGGTTCGCGCAAGGCCGCCGCCAGCGCCGCTTGCAGCGTTGCCATCCGGTCGGGGGGAATGCCCGCCGGCCCGAGCAGGCCATACCAGGTTTCCGACACGACACCGGGCAGGCCGGCCTCGGCCATGGTCGGCAGGTCGGGCAGCACGTCCGACCGTTCGCGCCCTGTCACCGCCAGCGCGCGCAGCGTCCCGCCACGCACCTGCGGCAGCAGGATGGGCACATCGGCCAGCAACATCTGGATGCGCCCGGCCAACAGATCGGTGACGGCGGGCGCCGCGCCGCGATAGGGCACGTGGGTGATGTCGATCCCGGCGCGGAGCCGGAACAACTCGCCGGCCAGATGCAGCGAGGACCCGGTCCCGGCCGAGCCATAGGCCAGCGTACCGGGGCGGGCGCGGGCCAGCGCGACCAGTTCGCCGACAGTGTTGGCGGGCAGGCCCGGCGCGATCGCCAGCACCTGCGGCACCGCCAGGACCAGCCCGATCGGCGCCAGGTCGCGCAGCGGGTCATAGGGCATGGTCGGCATCAGATGAGGCAGGATGACCATGACCCCCGTGCTGGCCAGCACCAGCGTATAGCCATCCGGCCGCGCCTTGGCCGCGGCATCGACGCCGATGGTGCCGCCGGCACCGGAGCGGCTTTCGACCACCATCGGCCGGCCGAGTTTTTCGCCCATGCGGGCACCGATCAGCCGCGCGATCAGATCGGCAGGGCCACCGGGCGGGAAGGGGATGATCAGGCGGATCGCCTGGTCGGGGTAGGCTTGCGCCATGGCGGGCGATGCGGCGGCGGCAGCGGCGGCTGTCAGCGCCAGGCGGCGGGTGATCATGCGTGTTCCTCCGGCAAGGGCGCGAGCCCGGTGGTCGGCGCTTCAAGCGGCGGCGCGACACCTTCGGGCAGCGGGATCTCCTGTGCATTCAGCATCATCGAGACCATGGTGTAGTAGCCGATGACCGCCGTCAGTTCGACCACGCCGACGACACCCCAGCGTGCCATGACGGCGGCGTGCTGCGCGTCGGTGACACGGCCATGCAGGTGCAGCGCGCGGGCAAAGGCGTAGACTGCGGCGTCATCCTTATCGTCGAAGCGGGGCGGGATGTTGTCGCGGATCGCGTCCAGTGCCGCCTCCGGCACCCCGGCCTGCCGCGCGCCGTCGGCATGCACCCACCATTCGACCTGCGCGGAATAACGCCGGCCGGTGATGGCGATGGCGAGTTCCTTTTGCCGCTTGGGGAGGGTGGTGCCGTAGCGAAGACCCTCGCCGAAGGCGGACCAGCGGGCGGCAAGGCCGGGCGCGTGGATCACGGCGCGCAACGGGCCGATCACCCGGCCGCGCGGGCCGCTGACGATGCGGTCCCAGACGGCGGCCTGGGCCGCGTCCAGCGCGTCACGGTCGGGCAGGGGGATGCGGGGCATCAGCAGACCCCCCGCGCGCGCAGATCGGCGACATCCAGGCCGAGGGCGCCCAGAACCTCCCCCGTATGCTGCCCCAGTGTGGGGGGCGCGCGGTCGAAGGACAGCGGCGCCTCGGCAAAGCGCATCGGGCTGACCACCTGCGGCACCGTGCCGGCGACGGGATGCGCCAGGTGCCGCAGCATCTGCCGGTGCTGCAACTGCGGTTCGGCGAACACATCCGGCATGCTGTTGATCGGCCCGCAGGGCACGCCCGCGGCATCCAGCGCCGTGATGATCTTCTGTCGCGGGAGTTCGGCAAAACGTCCGGCCAGCAGCGGGGTCAGGACGGCGGAATTGCGCACGCGGTCGGCGTTGCGGATGAAGCGTGGATCGGCACCCCACTCGGCCCGGTCCAGCGCCAGGCAGAGCTTCGCGAATTGCCCGTCATTGCCGACGGCCAGGACGAAGGCGCCGTCCTCGGCCGCAAACACGTCCTGTGGCTGGATGTTCGGGTGGCGATTGCCGCCGGGTTTTGGCGCGCGGCCGGACAGCAGCCAGTTCATCGACTGGTTCGCCAGGAAGGCCGCCTGCACGTCGAGCATGGCGAGGTCGATCGTCTCGCCCCGGCCGGTTTCGGCGCGGCGCGCGATGGCGGCCAGGATCGCGACGGTCGCATACATGCCGGTCATCAAATCCACGATCGGCACGCCGACTTTTTGCGGGCCGCCACCGGGTTCATCCTCGCGCCGGCCGGTGATGCCCATCAGCCCGCCCATGGCCTGGATCATGAAGTCATAGGCCGCCTGTTCGGCACGCGGCCCGTCCTGGCCGAAGCCGGTGACCGAGCAGTAGATCAGCCGCGGGTTCTTGCCGCGGAGCGAGGCGGCATCCAGGCCGAAGCGGGCCAGGGCGCCGACCTTGAAATTCTCGACCACCACGTCGCTTTTCTCGGCCAGCAAGCGCACCGCTGCCTGGCCGTCGGGGTGGGCCAGGTCCAGCGTGACCGACCGCTTGCCCCGGTTGCAGGCCAGGAAATAGCCGGCATCGGTGGTCGGCGTGCCATCGGCGGCCGCGAGGAACGGCGGCCCCCAGCCACGGGTGTCGTCGCCCAGGCCCGGGCGTTCCACCTTGATGACGTCCGCACCCAGGTCGGCCAGGATCTGGGTGGACCAGGGCGCCGCCATGATGCGCGACAGGTCGAGCACGCGGATGTGGGACAGCGGGCCCTCAGGCATCGACGACCGCCGTCGCGACCATGGACGGGCGGGCGGCGAAGCCCGCGAACCAGGCGGCCAGCGCGGGGCGGCCGTTGCGCCAACCCATGTCGGCGTAACGGAAATCGAGGTAGGCCAGCGCGCAGCCGATCGCGATATGGCCTATGGTCATGGGGCCTCCGGCCAGCGCCGGTGCCTCGGCCTCAAGTGCCGCCAGGGTCGCGTCGTTCTTCAGCACGAAGCCGTCGATCCAGGCTTTGGGCGGCACGGGCTGTTCGCGCGCGTTGCGCCAGAGCACCAGCAGGTCGAGCCAGCCCGTGCCCAACGCCTGCTGCCGCAAGGCGCCCCAGCGGGTGGCGTCGGTCGGGAAGAGCTTCGGCCCCGCATGCAGCCCGTCGAGGTATTCGCAGATTACCCCACTGTCGTAGAGGCGCGTGCCGTCATCCAGGATCAGTGTCGGGATCTTCGCCAGAGGGTTGTCGGCCAGCAGCGGCTGGTTGGGGGCGTTCATGGCGACCACGGTGCGGATCGTCTCGATCCGGCCCACAAGCCCGGTTTCATGGGCCAGCACCATCACCTTGCGCACGAAGGGCGAGCGTGGGGACCAGTGCAGCCGCATATCTTTCTCCTATATAGTCTAGTCTTATGACCTTTTGATCACGTCGCCAGCGCCATGTCCAGCCGCACGACATCGCCGCGATAGGTTCCGTCCGCGATCAGCACGACCGTGCCGCGCCGGTCCACCGCGATCCGCCGGACGAAGGCCACCGGGGCATTCAGCGCAACCCCCAGCGCCGCCGCCACCGCGACATCGGCCGAACCGATGGTCAGGGTTTGCCGCGCATCGGCGATTTTCACGCCGGGCAAGCCGGCCACCAGTTTCAGCGACGTGCGGGTGGCGAGATCCGATTCCGTGACCTTCGGCCAGAGCCGTTCGTCCAGATATACGTCCGCCAGCAGGAAGGCCTGGCCGTGGCGCCAATGCCGGCGGCGCAGATGGCGGTATTCCGGCGCCGGCCGGCCGGGCGAAGGGTCGAGGAAGGGCGCCGTGCCGCCGGGATCATTCGCCAGCACCTCGATCCGCGCCCCCTCCCGCGACCGCAGCAGGCCGTTCCAATCGGTCTGCACCTCGCACCACAGGCGCTCGGGCTGGCCGGTGCGAACAAAGGTGCCCTTGGCGCGGAAACGTTCGATCAGCCCATCCCTGGCCAGCGCATCCAGCGCCTGGCGGATGGTCGCGCGGGCGACGCCGCATTCGGCGGCCAGTTCATCGACCGTGGGGATACGGGCGCCGGCCTGCCACAGGCCCTGGGTGATGCGGGCACGGAACAGCGTTGCCAATTGAATGTAGCGCGGCACGGCGCTGCGGGTCAGGTCTGGGGGGAAGGATTGCGCGCTCATGGACGGGTTCGTATAACCGGGTTGGGATTAAAAGGCCAGTCCATTGGCCTTTCGGGGAACGGGCATGGCGCTGACCTACGACATCATGAAGCGCGTGACCGCCGACCTTTATGGCTGGTCGCTGCGCCGGGTGCCGGCGGATGCCCTGGCGGCGCTGGAACGCGCCGAGGTCAGCGAAACCCACGATGTCGCCAAGCGCACGCTGGGGATCATGCTGCGCTCGGCGCGCGCCGCCGAATCCTCCAACCGGCTGGTGTGTTCCGACAGCGGCATCCCGGTCTATTTCATCAAGATCGGCACGGCGATGCGGATCGAGGGCGACATCAAGGCGGCCATCGTCGATGGGTTTGCAGCCCTGGTCGCGACGTCCGACCCGCCCCTGCTGAAGCATGTCGCCAATCCGCTGACCAATGAACGCAGTTACGCGGGCAAGGATATGCCCATCGTCACCTGGGACTTCATCGGTGGTGCCGACCATGCCGAAATCACCTGCCAGCCCAAGGCCCTGGGCGGCGGGCGCTGGGCCTCGCTGGAAATCTTCGTGGCACCGTCGCTGGCGCAGATCGAAGCCTATGTGATGGATTGCGTGCTCAAGGCCGGGTCGCAACACTGTCCGCCGGTGACCATCGGCGTCGGCATCGGCGGCACCTTCGACCATGCGGCAAAACTCGCGAAACTCGCGACCCTGCGGCCCATGGGCACGGTCAACCCCGAACCCATCCTGGCGGCGATGGAGGAGCGGCTGCTGGCCGCGGTGAACAAGACCGGCTTCGGGCCGATGGGGACGGGTGGCGACACCACCGCGCTTTCGGTCCACATCGACTACGCCGCCGGCCACGGATTTACCCCGGTGGCGGTCTGCTTCAACTGCTGGATCAGCCGTCGCACCAAGGCCATCATCCACGCCGACGGCACGGTGGAGCGCGTCGAATGAGGCACCTGCGCCTGCCGCTGTCGCCCGAAGACGCACGCGGCCTTTCCTTGGGCGAGATGGTCACCCTGTCGGGTGAGATGACCATCACGGCCGGCCTGCCGACGCATGCGCGCATCGCGCAATACCTCGACGAAGGCCGCCCGCTGCCGCGCGACCTGCGCGGCCAGGCGCTGTTCCACCTTGGGTCCTACAGCGAGGAAACCGAGGCCGGCTTCGACATCCGCTACATGAACCCGACGACCAGCACCCGCTTCAACGGTTTCATGCCGCGCTTCATCCGAGACATCGGGCTGACCTCGGTCGGCGGCAAGGGCGGGTTGGATGCAGCGTGTGCCGCGGCGATGCAGGAGGTCGGCTGCGTCTATTTCTCCTTCCTCGGCGGTGGCGCCCCCTTGTTGTCCGATGCGATGCGCGCGGTCGTGTCGGTGCATTGGCCGGATCTGGTCGCGCATTTCCGCCTCGTGACCCTGCGGGTCGAGGATCTGGGTCCCGTCACGGTTGGCATCGATGCGCATGGCAACAGTCTTTATGCCGATCTGGCCGCGCAGGCGCGGGCGCTGCTGCCCGACATCCTGGCGGGATTGGATGCGGCACGGTGACACCGGCGGAACGCCTGGGCGGCATCGCCGCGACCCCCGACGTGATCCAGACCGACCTGGCCCCTGCGCCCGATCCGGTGGCGGCGATCCTTGATCCGCGCACGACGTTGGTGGTGGCCGAAGGCACGGCGGCGATCGGCGCCCTGGCGCGCGCCTTTGATGTGACGCTGGTCCTGCGCGACGATCCGGACGGCATTGCCGGTGCGATCGGCGCGGCGGTCACGCGCGCCGCACCCCCCATCATCGCCGCTGCGCGCACCGGGGCGTGCATCCGCGAGATCCGTCTCCATCGCATCACGCTGCCGCTGCGTGACCTCTATGTCTCGGCCATGTACCTGACCGACCGGCAGGCGCGCACGCTGGTCGAGATGCACCTCGACGACGGCAGCATCGGCTGGGGTGAGACCAACGGCACGCCCGATTGCGCAGCCCGGGTCACGGCCATTGCGCGCGACTGGATCGGTCGCTGCGCCGTCGCCGATCGCGCGGCGCTGCGGCGCAAATTCGCGCGCATCGGCTTCGACAACCGGCATGGGCGCAATGGCCTGGCTGCTTTCGCAGCGGTTGACCTCGCCGCCTGGGACGCGGCCGCACGGCATCTGCAGGTGCCGTTTGCGGCGATGCTGGGCGCGGCGCAGGCCACCCGCCCGCTGCCCATCGCCTGCCCGCTGCCGGCGGCGGTGCCGGGGCGGGTGGTGACGCCGACGGAACTGGCGGTGCACATGGCCGATACCGCGCAGGCTGTGCGCGTCGCCGACCTGGCGCAAAACATCGCCGCGACCTGGGGCGTCACGGCCTTCAAATACAAATCGGCCGGCAGCGGCGCCGCCTGGGACCTGGCCGCCCTCGGTGCGCTGCGCGCGCGGTTGCCGCATGCGCGGCTGCGGATCGACCCGAACGGGGCTTATTCCACCGAGACCGCGCTGCGGCTGTGCCTGGCGGCCGAGCCCCTGGGCATCGAATTCTTCGAGGACCCGACCGATGGCCTCGAAGGCGCCGCGCGCCTGGCTGCGATGTTGCACACGCCGCTGGCCACCAACATGTCGATCATCGCCCCCGAACACATCGCCGCGCGTTATCGCCGTGGGGTCGGGCCGAATGTGGTGCTGGGCGACCTGTATTATTGGGGCGGGGTGGCGGGCTTGCGCGACATGGTCTCGGTCGCGCGCCATTGCGGGCTGACGCCGGCGCTGCATTCCTTCTACGAGACCGCCATCGGCACCGCGGCCAACATCCACATCGCGGCGGCGCTCGACCTGGACACGCCGCATCCCATGGATTGCGGCTGGCCTTTGCTGGCGGACGATATCGTGGCGCCCGACGCGTTGCGAGTGCAGCATGGCCAGATTCACCCGCCGCAGGGCATGGGGCTTGGCATCGTGCCGGACCCGGCCTTGCTCGCGGGATTGTCCACAGCGGAACCGGTGATCCTGCGATGAGCCTGCAAATCGATCCCTGGCCGCCCGGCATCGAACCGACGGTGCCGATCGAGGGCTATCCGAACACCTGGACGCATACGCCGAAGCAACCGCTGCATCACGGCCCGGTGACGCGCACCGAGCGGACCGCGCCGCTCCGCCTGGCAGACAAGCTGCCCTGCGGCAACGACAATCTGGCCGTGCTGGGCGCCGGGCGTATCGCGCAGGGCCAGTTGATCCATATCGCCGGCCGCGTGCTGGACGAGGATGGGCGCGGCATCGCCGGCGCCGTCGTGGAACTCTGGCAGGCCAATGCGGCCGGGCGCTATTTTCACCCGATCGACCAGCGCGCGGCCCCGCTCGATCCGAATTTCATCGGCAACGGCCGCGTCCGCACGCAGGACGACGGCCGCTATGCCTTTTTCACCATCCGGCCCGGCGCTTATCCGGTGCCGGTGCAGGATATCTGGTGGCGCCCGCCTCATGTGCATTTTGGCGTGCATGGACCGGCGACGCTGTCGCGCCTGGTCACCCAGATGTATTTCCCCGGCGACCCGCTGAACGATCTGGATCGCATCCTGCAATCGGTGCCGGACGCCGCGGCCCGCGGCCGCTTGATCGCCCACCCGCTGCACCCGGCCGAAGTCGGGGACCAGCACCTGGGCTACCGCTTCGACATCGTGCTGCGCGGCCGCCACGCGACCCCGCCGGCATGACCGCGCGCCCCACCTCTCAGCACACCATCGGCCCCTTCTTTCCGCGGACCTTCTTCCAACCGGCGGATAACGACCTGACCCGCGTGACTGCCGAGGCCGCGCCCAGCACGCGCGGCGAACGCATCATCCTGCGTGGTCAGGTGCTGCGCGAGGGCGGTGTCCCCGTGGTGAACGGCGTGCTGGAAGCCTGGCAGGCCGATGCCGCCGGGCGCTTCGCCCACCCCGAGGACCCGCAGGCGCATCTGGCCGATCCGGATTTCCTCGGCTGGGGGCGTGCCTGGACAGATGCAGAAGGCCGATATGTTTTCACGACCCTGCTGCCCGGCGGCTATGCCGATGCGATGGGCCAGCGCGCCCCGCATGTGAACCTGACCATCTTGGGGGCGGGATTGATGCGCCGGTTGCAGACGACCGTGTTCTTTCCGGACTTCCCGGCGCTGAACGCCGCCGATCCCGTGCTCGGCGCCGTGCCGGCCCCGCGGTGGCCGCATCTGGTGGCGCTGCCCGACGGGGTCGCGGGGGGCAACCGGGCATTTCGTTTCGATTTACGCCTACGGGGCGAGGCCCACGAGGAGACACCATTTTTCGAGGTTTGACGCCATTTCCTGCAACCGGCGATGGCCGCCAGCCATGGCTCCTCGTCAATTCTGTTGCTTAGCGCGAATTTTGCAGGATAATTAAACATCTAATCGGCTTTTCGACCACCAACGGGCGTCGAATGCGTTTGAAACAGGCATGGGGCCAACATCTGACATGGCCTCCCGCGGTGGGCGTTGAGGGCGGTTCAACGCGGGCCGTGTCGCGATGTTCCGATGGCTGAGCCTGGCGGCTGGCTGAAGCCTTACGCGCCGATTCTGCTCGGCCTCGGCGCTTCGGGTGTTGTCGCGGCGGGGGCTGCTGTCTGGTCTGGCCAGGCGGCCTTCGGTTTCGCGGCGGCCGCGGCTTTGCCACCGCTGTTTCTCGCATGGCAAGCGGGGCGCCAGGCGCGCCGCGCGCAGACCCAGCTCGACCTGGTGGTGCGTGCGGTCGATCACATTCCCTGCCACTTTGCCGTCTTCGACGCGGACCGGGTGCTGCGGTTCGCCAGCCGCGGCTACCTGGCCTTGCACGATGAGGCCCTGGCCGCCGCGGGGGGCAGGCCCGT
>JBBRWI010000089.1:0-14673 GCA_038249305.1 Acetobacterales bacterium | reverse complement strand
TTCTCCTGAATGTCAAGGTTTTTTCACCTATACGGCGGGCATCGAAACGGTAAAGCAAGTCCCCTCGGTATCCGAGGCTACCCCCAACGTCCCCCCATGTGCGCGCGCAATCCCCGCGGCGATATACAAACCCAGCCCCAGCCCCCCACCGTTGGGCTGCGTTCCGGCCCGGAAAAACGGCTGGAAAAGCTGGCCCATGACTTCGCGCGGAATGGGCACACCCTGGTTTGTGACCGCAAGCCTGAACACCCCCTGGGCGATCCAGGCACGCACGGTGACCGGTTTATCCGGGTCGCCATGGGTCAGCGCATTGGCCAGCAGGTTGGACAGCATCTGGCCGATCCGCGCGCGGTCGCATTCGACAGGTCCGTCCAGGTGGACGTCGGCTTGGATCACGCGCCCAGGCCAGGCGAAGCGGGTTTCCTCGACCAGTGCCTCCAACGCTGGGGCCAGCGCGACCTGGATGCTGCGATCCACCGCCAGACCATCGCCCAGCCGCTCGCGGGCAAAATCCATGACGTGTGAGATGAGGTCCGACATACGCTGCGCGCTGTGTTGAACAACGCCGATCAGCATGTCCTTATCCATCTTCGGGCGCGATTTGCCCATGAGCTGCATGGCCGAAAAGATGGCGGCCAATGGATTGCGAAGATCATGGCCCAGCACGGCGATGAACTGCTCCCGCGATTCGGCGTCGCGTTGCCGCGCAAGCGAATGTGCCTCCGCCACGGCAACCCGATCCTCGGCATCGAGGTTGAAGGCCAATAACTCGGTCATCAGGCGGAACAACCGCAGTATTTCGGGCGTATTGACCCGTGCCGGACGCACGTCGATGGCGCAAAGCGTCCCGAAGAAGCGGCCGTCACGGTGCAGGATGGGGACGGAAATGTAACTCTGGATGCCGTACATCGCGGTAATGGGATGGTCGCGATAGACCGCGTGCTCGGCGGCATTGTCGAAAGCGACCTCGGCGCCGCTGCGGCGCACGCTGTCGCAAAACGTCTTTTGAATATCAATCTGGTCGCCAGGCTTCAGGCCGAAGCCGATGCCGTCCTGAACAGCGCATGCGACCCAGCGCTGTTCCGTCACGCGGGCGATCGCCGCGAAGCCCATTCCCGTGGCGCGGCAGACGACCTCCAGGATGGTGGCGACCGCATCGATGCGGGCGACGGCTGCCAGCGCGGAGCTTATGTCCTCGTCAGTCGCCGGCAAAGCGGCGGCCGGCGTCAATGTTGCTGACATATATCGAATATTTCCGTCATGAAGATCTGCCAGGCAATTTACACAGATTTAGCGTAATTTGCCAGAGATACCTGGCTTACTGCGTCATCGTACGGATGCGGCAGCAGGGCGCTGCCCAGCCGCCCCCGGATTAACTTGGCCAGGGCCGCGAACAGGGCTGGAAGCAGGGTCGCGGCGAAGTGCCAGCCCTCGCCTGCGCCGCGGCCCGGCCATAACACCGGCCATAACACCGGCCGCCGTACCGGCGCGTCCCCGCAAACGCGCGCCACCCCCTCGCCTGCGGCATGCAACCGCGCTTGCACCCCGCAACCCCTGCGCGTAACACGGCGCGCCAAGGCACCGTTGCCAGAAAGCCCCGCCATGGCCCCCGACAGCACCTCCTCCCCCACCGAGCGAACGGTTGCCGACCGCACGCCGCTGAACACCCGCAGCCGCGTCACGATCGAGGAGGCCTACGCCTTCGACGATGTGCTGCTCGTCCCCGCCTATTCCCAGGTCCTGCCCGCCCAGACCGAGGTCCGTACCCGGCTGACGCGCGAGATCGCGCTGAACATCCCGCTGGTCGCCGCCGCGATGGATACGGTGACCGAATCGAACATGGCCATCGCCATGGCCCAGGCCGGCGGCATCGGCGTCATCCACAAGAATTTCTCGCCCGAGGACCAGGCCGCCCAGGTCCGCCGCGTCAAGAAATTCGAAAGCGGCATGGTGGTGAACCCGATCACCATCACCCCCGACCAGACGCTCGCCGATATCCGCGCCATCCAGCAGAGCCACAACATCAGCGGCCTGCCGGTGGTCGAACCCCGCACCGGCCGCCTGGTCGGCATCGTCACCAGCCGCGACGTGCGGTTTTCGACCGACCCCAATACCCGCGTCTATGAACTGATGACCCGCGACAAGCTGGTCACCGTGACCGGCGACGTGGACCCCGCGACCGCCCGCGAATTGCTGCACAAGCACCGCATCGAGAAACTGCTGGTGGTGGACGAGGCCGGGCGCTGCGTCGGGCTGATCACCGTCAAGGACATGGACAAGGCCCAGGCCAACCCCAGCGCAGTGAAGGATTCGCTGGGCCGCCTGCGGACCGCCGCCGCCACCGGCACCGGCGAGGACGGGCTTCTGCGCGCCCGGCTTCTGGTCGCCGCCGAAATCGACGTGATCGTGGTGGATACGGCGCATGGCCACAGCGCCGGCGTGATGCGCGCGGTCGAACTGATCAAGCGCCTGTCCAATACCGTCCAGGTCGTCGCCGGCAATGTTGCCACGCCCGAAGCCTGCGAGGCGCTGATCGAAGCCGGCGCCGATGCCGTCAAAATCGGCATCGGCCCGGGCAGCATCTGCACGACGCGCATCGTGGCCGGCGTCGGCGTGCCGCAACTGACCGCGGTGATGGAATGCGCCGCCGCCTGCCGCGCGCATGGCGTGCCGGCGATCGCCGATGGCGGCATACGCACCTCGGGCGATATCGCCAAGGCCATCGCCGCCGGTGCGGATTGCGTGATGATGGGCAGCCTGTTCGCCGGCACCGACGAGGCGCCGGGCGAGGTATTCCTGTACCAGGGCCGGTCGTATAAATCCTATCGCGGCATGGGCAGCCTGGGGGCGATGGCGCGCGGCTCGGCCGACCGGTATTTCCAGGCCGAGGTCACCGACAGCCTGAAGCTGGTGCCCGAGGGCGTGGAGGGCCGCGTCGGCTACAAGGGCCCGGTCGGCAACGTCATCCACCAGCTTGTCGGCGGGCTGAAATCGGCCATGGGCTATACCGGCAACGCCAATATCCAGGCCATGCAGCAGACCGCCCGCTTTCGCCGCATCACCGGCGCGGGGTTGCGGGAGAGCCATGTCCACGACGTCGCGATCACCCGCGAAGCGCCGAACTACAGGATCGATGGGTGATCCGGGGGCAGGCGCCGGTGAAGCACTGGCTGGATAGCCTGGCGACGATCATCCCCGATCCGGCCATCCCGCAATGACGCCGGCGGCCCGCATCGCCGCGACCGTGGACCTGCTGGTCGCGGTCGAGGACCGGCCGCGCCGGCCGGCCGATGCCACGGTGAACGACTTCTTCCGTGCCCGGCGCTTCATCGGCAGCGGCGACCGCCGCGCCATCGCCGAACGCGCTTTCGCCATCATGCGCCAGCGCCGGCGGCTGGACTGGCACCTTGTGCGCTGCAACATGAAACCCAACGCCCGCGCCCTCGTCATCGCGCATATGGCGCTGAGCGAGGGCTGCGATGTCGCGACCATCGCCGCGGCCTTCCCCGGCGGGCAATATGCCGCGACCCCGCTGATCGCGGCCGAAACCCGCATCGCCGGGCAGATGGCGGGCAAGCCGCTGGCCGATCCCTGGATGCCGGAGGAGATCGCGCTGAACCTGCCCGACTGGGCCATCCCCGGGCTGCGGGCCCGGTTCGGCGATGATCTGGCCGCCGCGGCAGCCGGGCTGGACGAGGCGGCCCCGCTGGACCTGCGCGCGAACATCCTGAAGACCACGCGCGAGGAGGCGATCGCAGCCCTGGCCGCCGAGGGCATCGTTTCGGCCCCCACCCCGCTGTCCCCCTGGGGCATCCGCGTCGAGGGTCGTCGGGCGGTGACCGCGACACAGCCCTTCCTGGACGGGCGGGTCGAGGTGCAGGACGAAGGCAGCCAGATGGTCGGCCTGCTGGCCGATGCGCGCCCCGGCATGCGGGTCGCGGACTGGTGCGCGGGGGCTGCGGGCAAGACGCTGGCGATGGCCGCGACCATGGGCAACAGGGGCCGGATCGCGGCCTGCGATGTCTCGGCCGTGCGGCTGGTGGGGGCGGCCAAGCGCCTGGCCCGCGGCGGCGTGGACAATGCCGAGACGCATCTGATCGAGCCGGGCGACCGCTGGGCCAAGCGCCGCGCCGGCACCTTCGACCGCGTGCTGGTCGATGCCCCCTGCACCGGCACCGGCACCTGGCGCCGCAACCCCGATGCCCGGCTGCGGATGGGGGCGATCGACCTGGCCGAGCTTGTCGCGAAACAGTCCGTGATTTTGGACACCGCCGCAGGACTGGTGCGCCCGGGCGGAAGATTGATCTACGCTACCTGTTCCCTGCTGCCGCAGGAGGATGAGGAGCAGGTCCATGCGTTCCTGGCGCGCCGCGCCGCCTTCGCCGTTGTACCGCTGGCCAGCATTTGGCCGGGGCTCCGCCCGGATATGGCGATCCCCTGCGCGGGCGATTTCCTGGTGCTGGCGCCGCACAGCCACGGCACCGACGGCTTCTTCTGCGCCGTGCTGGAACGTCGCGCCGACTGACGGCCCGGCCACATGATCGCGATCCGCCGCGCCCGGCCCGAGGATGCGGCCGGCATCGCCGCGGTGCATGTCGCCGCCTGGCGCGACACCTATGCCGGCATCCTGCCCTATGGCTTCCTCGCGGGGATGAGCCAGCAGCGCACGGCCGCGGGCTATCTGCGCGACCTGGTGGCGCGGCGCGACGGGCATGCGATCTTCGTCGCCACCGCCGGCGGCGCCGACCGCCCCGCCGCCCCCGAGGCCGGGGCGCAGATCATCGGCTTCTGTTCGGGTGGCCGGGCCCGGCGCCACGGATTGGCGGATGGCGAGATCGAGACGCTATATCTGCTGGACGATTGGCACGAGCGCGGCATCGGCCGCCGCCTGCTGCGGGCCATGGCGGCCCACCTGGCCGCGATCGGCTGCGGCAGTGCGATGCTGTGGGTGCTGGCGGAAAACCCGACCCGATTCTTCTACGGCCACCTGCAGGGCAGGATCGTGGCGACCGAGCGCGTGGCGGTCGCAGGCCAGGCCATGGAACAGCGGGCGGTGCTGTGGGACCCGATCGGGTTGCTGCTGGAAGCGACGGCGAGCACACCCTGACGGGGGCGGATGCGGTTCAGACGGCGGACAGCAGCCGCCCGGCCCCGAAGATCGCGCCAGCGCAGAGCCCGTTCGCAAGCAGCAGCGGTGCCAGCACCGCCGTGGCACGCGCCTCCCGCAGCAGGCCGACGGCGCGCGGCATGGCCAACAGCGTGCCCGCAAACCAGCACAGCGCCGCCACCGGCACCGCGACCCAGGACGCATCGTGGATACCCGCCACGAAAGCACCGAAGACCCCGACGACCATGATCAACAGACCCACGGGAAACATCCTCCGATCTCGATGGCGGAGTATCGCGACCGAAAGATGAACGGTCGGTTGACGGCCCGCCCTGGGTCCGCCTTGAAGCGCTTGCCGTGGCGTGGTCAAAGCCCGCGATGACACAGACCCTGCCGCATGGCCCCCAGGACCGTATCCTGATCCTGGATTTCGGCAGCCAGGTGACCCAGTTGATCGCCCGGCGCCTGCGCGAATCCGGCGTTTACTGCGAGGTCTGGCCGTTCAACAACGCAAGCCCCGACCGCATCGCCGGCTTCGCCCCAAAAGGCATCATCCTGTCAGGCGGGCCAGCCAGCGTGACCGAAGGCCAAAGCCCGCGCGCGCCGGATGCGATTTTTGCGATGGGCCTGCCGATCCTCGGCATCTGCTACGGCCAGCAGACCATGGCGGCGCAGTTGGGCGGGACGGTGGAAGCGGGGCATGCGCGGGAGTTCGGCGCTGCCTTCATCGACATCACGGGCGATTGCGCCATCACCCAGGGCGTCTGGGCGGTGGTGGCGCGCGAAACCGTCTGGATGAGCCATGGCGACCGCATCACCGTGCTGCCGCCAGGATTTCGCGTGGTGGCGAGCAGCGCGGGCGCGCCCTTTGCCCTGATCGCCGACGACGCGCGGCATTTCTACGGCACGATGTTCCACCCCGAGGTCGTGCACACGCCGCATGGCGCAGCGCTGCTGCGCAACTTCACCCATCTGGTCTGCGGCTGCACCGGCGACTGGACCATGGCCGGTTTCCGCGCCGAGGCGATCGCCCGCATCCGCGCCCAGGTCGGGTCGGGGCGCGTCATCTGCGGGTTGTCGGGGGGCGTCGATTCCTCGGTCGCGGCCGTGCTGCTGCATGAGGCGATCGGCGACCAGTTGACCTGCATCTACGTCGATCACGGGCTGATGCGGGCCAATGAAAGCCCGCAGGTCGTCGCGACCTTTCGCGACCGCTTCAACATCCGCCTGGTGCACCGCGATGCCAGCGACCTGTTCCTCGGGCAGTTGGCCGGCGTCACCGACCCCGAGGCCAAGCGCAAGATCATCGGCCGGCTGTTCATCGAGGTCTTCGAAGAAGAACAGCAGAAGATCGGCGGGGCGGATTTCCTGGCGCAGGGGACGCTGTATCCGGATGTGATCGAAAGCGTGTCGGCGACGGGCGGCCCCTCGGTCACCATCAAGTCGCACCACAATGTCGGCGGGCTGCCGGAAGGCATGCGGATGCGCCTGGTCGAACCGCTGCGCGACCTCTTCAAGGACGAGGTCCGCGCGCTGGGCCGCGAATTGGGAATGCCGGAGGAGATCGTGGGGCGGCACCCTTTTCCAGGGCCGGGGCTGGCGATCCGCATCCCGGGCGAGGTCACGCGCGAACGCTGCGATATCCTGCGCGCAGCCGATGCGGTGTACCTGGAGGAGATTCGCCACGCCGGGCTTTACGATGCGATCTGGCAGGCCTTTGCGGTGCTGCTGCCGGTCAGGACGGTGGGGGTGATGGGCGATGGCCGGACCTATGACCACGCCTGCGCGCTGCGGGCGGTGACGAGCACGGATGGGATGACGGCGGATGTGTACCCGTTCGAAGTGTCGTTCCTGACGCGGGTCGCTGGGCGCATCGTGAATGAGGTTCGGGGGATCAATCGGGTCACGTATGATGTGACGAGCAAGCCGCCGGGGACGATTGAGTGGGAGTAGGAAAGGCCGATGACGCCTGAGGGGGCCCCCATGACCACCACCATCCACGGCATCCCCAACTGCGACACGATGAAGAAAGCCCGCGCCTGGCTGGCGGCGCACCGGATCGCGCATCGCTTCCACGATTACAAATCCGCCGGCATCGACGCCACGACCCTGCAGGGCTGGGCCGACCGGCTGGGCTGGGAGGCGCTGCTGAACCGTGCCGGCACCACCTTCCGCAAACTACCCGAGGATGCGCGCGAGAACC
This sequence comes from Acetobacterales bacterium, assembly GCA_038249305.1. Lineage (GTDB taxonomy): Bacteria > Pseudomonadota > Alphaproteobacteria > Acetobacterales > Acetobacteraceae > Humitalea. The sequence continues at coordinate 7,363 of JBBRWI010000089.1, read as the reverse complement.
TCGACGAAGCCCGCGCTATCGGGCTGATGCTGGCGCAGCCGTCGTTGATCAAGCGCCCCGTGTTGACAATGGGCGACATCATCCTGGTCGGCTTCAAGCCCGACGCCTACGCCGCCCACTTCGCCTGACCCAGCCTGTTGAAGCCCGCGATTGCAGCATGGCGAAAGAACTGCAATCGGGAGATTAAGACGCTGGACAAGCCGGCCGCGGGTGGGTCAAACTCCGTTCAAATAAGCGTCACTAACGCCTTGATGCGTCCAAACGGGGGGGGAGGTAGGTCGTGCAGCCATATCGATCGGGACGTTTGCGCGCGCCATGACCGGCTCCGAGACGCACACCCAGGCTGAGATAGCCGAGGCCGCACCACTCCTCGCGACGATGGTCTATCGCAGCCGCGCGACGGTGCCGATGGAAGCCGCGACCCTGCAGGATCTGCTGCGCTCGGCGCAGGTTCGCAACCAGGCCGAGGGCATCACCGGCCTGCTTGTCTATGACCAGGGCAGTTTCTTCCAATGGCTGGAAGGCCCGACCGAAAGCGTCGCCCGGGTCTGGAACTCCGTCCGACGCGACCCGCGCCACACTGATGTCGAGGTGCTCGAAACCAAGCCGACGCAGACGCGGTTCTTCGCCGATTGGGACATGAGACTCGCCACCCGGCGCGGCGACGAACACACGCACAAGACGAACTTCGCCGAGATTGCGCCGGCGCTGATGGACAGTCTCTACCGTCGCCCCGGCGCCGCGTCATCCTTGCTGGCGTCGCTGGCCCCAAAGCCGATCGGGCACAATTCCGGTGGCATGGACCCGCGGCAGACCGGCGCGACCCTGCGCCGCGTGCTCGAAAGCGTGGTGATCCCGCGCCTGGCGGCCCGTCACGGCGGCGCGGCCCTGCGCGCGCCGGCGATCGATCCGCAAGCCGCCGAACTCGCGAAACTCGCCATCGCGGCCGACCCGCAAGCGGCTTTTGACCTCGTGGCCCAGGTGCATGCGCGGGCCGGGTCATTCGCCCCACTCTGCGCCAGCCTGTTCGAACCCGCGGCGCGCAGCCTGGGCGACCTGTGGGACACCGACGATTGCAGCGAATTGGACGTCACGCTGGGGCTGATGCGGTTGCAGACCGCAGTGCGGCGAATGACCGAAGGCATGAACCGCGGCACCGGGCTCGGCCTGCCGGTCGTGCTGGTCACGCCGCAACCCGGTGAGGTTCACCTCCTCGGCGCAGCCCTCGACGCCGAGATGCTTTGGCAAGCCGGCTGGGACGCCCATGCGGAATTCCCCCGCTCCGACAGCGCCCTGCAAGAACTGGTCGCCGGCAACTGGTTCGACGTGGTGGACCTCTCGCTCAGCCCCGCCTTCCGGCGAGAGGATTCGCTGTCGAAGATGGCACGCACCATCGAAAGGGTGCGCGAGGCATCGATGAACCCGTCGCTTGTGGTGGTGGTCGGCGGGCGGCTTTTCGTCGATCGCGACGACGCCGGGGTGGCGGTCGGCGCCGATGCCAGCATGACATCCTCGGGCCAGGTCGGCACCGTGGCCCTGCAGGCGCTTCGCCCACGCCGCTGACCATCGGCGGCGGCACCCGCAGGCTGCAGCGTGTCGGCCAAACCCCGTCCACGGCCCTCTTGGCAATGGCCCGCAGGGTCGGTTCAGCGGGTCGCTTCAGCGGCGGGGGTGCCGGCCCTGGCGCGCCCCGCGATGGGCCGGGCCTGGAACGGCCCGTTGTTATCGCGGATACAGCCGGTCGGCGTATTCGGTGATCAAGGTTGGTCCCGGTAGGCCCCAGGCGCGGCCCGCGACGAATTCGGGTGCAGTGTCCTGTTTCAGCGCCGCCACCAGGTCCTGCCGCACGCGCCGGTCATTGCGGAAATACTGGTGGCCGATCCAGTTCAACTCGGCATCGCTGGAGGGCACCGGCTTGAGATCGGCGCCGCCGATCACCTCGGAGTAATCCACCACCTTCACATTGGCCGGCAGGTCGCCCGGGTGCTGCGGGCCCGCGGTGCCGAGGCGATCGACGCGATTGATGGTGCCGGAGACCAGCCAGACCGTGCCGTCGTCCCGGTTCACCCCGATTGTCACCCAATCGGCCAGATCGGCCAGCGGGCGCAGCGCACCGCAGGTCGGGCTGGCGGTGCGGCCGGCCTGGTCCAGCACATCCGCGACATCGTCGCCCGCCATGATGATCGCCTGGCGGAACACGCCACGCGGCACCCAATCGACCTGTTGCAGCAGCGCCTGCATGCCGCCACGGGTCGCACGCGCGCCCATCGAATGAGCCAGGTAGACAGGGCGCGTTTCGGGCCGCAGCGCGTCGATCGCCAACAGCAGCCGGGCCAGCGCCAGCCCCGCGCCGAGGCTGTCCTTCTGGTCGTCGCGATAGGCCTCGATCGAGCCTTTGCCATTGCTGGGCCAAGTGAAGCTGAGCGGCATCAGCGGCGGCGATCCGCCATCCTCCAGCCACAGGCACAAGGCCGCGGTGCGCGCGACGGCGGCATCGAAACTGTAGTTGAAGCCATGCACGAACAGCAGCGGGATGGCGCCGGTCGTGGCCGCGGTCGCGATCCAGGCGCGCAGCATCCGGTCGAGCCCCTGGTCGGGGTCGTCCTTGGCAAAGACCTCCGGCAGTCCGGCGACCGGCTCCGACGCCGGATCGACCTCGGCCTTGCAATCGACCGTGCCGGTCCACAACCGCCCGGCGGGGGCCGCCGCCAGGTCGCCGAAGGTGGTCTTCTGGTCGTCGAAGAAACGGCTGGTGGCGAAGAAGACCTGGCGTATCGGCATGGCACGACTCCGGCGCGGTGCGGCGGCATATTACACAACCCCGCCCAAGCTTTGTGCAGTGATCGTGGCGGTTGCGGCACGACGGCCGGTGATTCCCCTTGCGTCGAGGCGGGTTAGGCCGTGACATTCGCGGGTCTACCGAAACGGAGTATCTGCCATGCGTGCCCTGCGTGCCCTTCTGCCATCCTTTTCCCTGGCGAGCCTGCTGCTGCCCGCCGCCCTGCTGACCCAACCCCTGCCCGCCCTGGCCCAGGCGCCGGCAGCGGCGCCCGCGGTGCCCGCGGCCTCCGACATCGTCGGCGCCATCCGCGCGCGAGGCATGCTCAACTGCGGCGTCGCCGACGGCACGGCCGGCTTCTCGCTGCCCGACAGCCAGGGCGTCTGGCGCGGCTGGTCGGTCGATCTGTGCCGTGCGGTCGCGTCCACGGTGCTCGGCGATGCGTCCAAGGTCCGCATCGTGCCGACCACGACGCAGCAGCGCTTTACCGCCCTGCAATCGGGCGAGGTGGACATCCTGTTCCGCAGCACGACCTGGACGCTGACACGCGAAGCCAGCCTCGGGCTCATTTTCGCCGGCATCGACATGTACGATGGTACCGGCTTCCTGGTGAAGACATCGGCCGGGGTCACCTCGGCGACCGGGCTGAATGGCGCGACGGTCTGCGTCTCGCCCGGCTCCACGACCGAGCTCAACGTCGCCGATTATTTCCGCACGCAGAACATGCGCTTCACCCCGGTGCTGATCGCCGACATCGAAGGCCTGCGGCAGGCTTTCGTCAGCGGCCGCTGCGATGCCTATACCTCGGATGTCTCGGCGCTGGCCGCCTTCCGCGCGAGCCAGGGGACGGCGGCCGGCCAGTACCGCCTGCTGCCCGAGGTGATCAGCAAGGAGCCGCTCGGCCCGGTCATCCGCAAGGGCGACTTCCGCTACTTCGACATGGTGCGCTGGACGTTGTTCGCGATGCTGACGGCCGAGGAACTGGGCATCACCAGCCGCAACCTCGACACCTTCGCCACCTCGACCAACCCCGAAATCCAGCGCTTCATGGGTCGCACGGGCGACCTCGGCATCATGATGGGCACAGATAATGGCTGGGCGGCGCGGATCATCCGCCAGGTCGGCAACTACGCCGAGGTGTGGGAACGCAACATCACCCCGATCGGTTGGGACCGCGGGCCGAACCGGCTGTGGAACCAGGGCGGGCTGCAGTATCCGCCGCCGATGCGGTGAGGAATGGACGCGGGGGGCACGGCGCCCCCCGGACCTGGGCGGCCGCTTCCCTTGGGAAAGGGTGGCGGCTTTTTCATGCCCGGCAGTCCGGGCAGGGCTGGCCCGCAGGTCTGACCGACGCTGATGGATGAAAGAAGATGGTGGTGGGCGCTCACGGGCTCGAACCGTGGACCCGCTGATTAAGAGTCAGCTGCTCTACCGACTGAGCTAAGCGCCCCACCGAACTGATTTTCTAGCGGCATCGGCGCCGTTGTCCAGAGCCGACCGCCGCATGCCTCAATCCCGCGTCGCTCCGAACTCCACATCCCGGTGCACATGCGCCGACAGCAGCAGCCCGAAGCCCATCATCACTGTCAGCATCGCCGACCCGCCATGGCTGATCAACGGCAGCGGCACGCCGCCCACCGGAATAGCGCCCGTCACCATCGCGACGTTCACAAAGACATAGAGGAAGTAGTTGGTGGCCAACCCGACCGCCAGCAGCCGCCCGAACTGGTGCCGGCAGCGCAGCGCGACCATGAAGGCGAAGATCACCACAAGCGACAGCAGCGCCAGCACCGACATCGCGCCGACGAAGCCGAATTCCTCGGCGATCATGGTGAAGATGAAGTCGGTCTGCTTCTCAGGCAGGAAGTTCAGGTGCCCCTGGGTGCCCTGCAAGAACCCCTTGCCCCACATGCCGCCCGACCCCAGCGCGATCTTGCTCTGGATGATGTTGTAGCCGGCGCCCAAGGGGTCGCTCTCGGGGTCGAGGAAGGTGGTGATCCGGGCCCGCTGGTAGTCATGCAGCCGCTCATAGGCAATCGGCGCCGCGATCGCCGCGACCCCGGCGATGACCGCGAATGTCCACAACCGCACGCCGGCCGCGAAGAACACAGCCCCCCCCACCATCGCGGTGATCAGGCCGGTGCCGAGGTTCGGCTGCTTCAGGATCAGCCCGACCGGGATCAGCACCATGACCGCCGGCGGGATCAGGAAAAGCAGATTGCCGACGCGTTGGTAGGACGCGCGGTGGAACCACCAAGCCAGCGCCGCGACCAGCATGATCTTGGCCAGTTCCGATGGTTGCAACTGGATGGGGCCAACATCGATCCAGCGCTGCGCCCCCTTGCCGACGTTGCCGTGCAGCATGACCAACACCAGCAGACCGACCGCGCCCAACCAGCCGACCCAGGCGAAACGCGCGATCAGCCGGATATCCACGAGCGCCAGCGACAGCATCAGCACCACGCCGAAGCCGAAGCGCAGGATGTGCTTGCTCGCATAGGGCTCGGCCGCCCCGCCGCCGGCCGAATACAGCGCGACATAACCGACCGCCGCGACGGCCGACAGCAGCAGCACAAAGGTCCAGGGGATCAGCCAAAGCTTCTCGAGGATGCCGGTGCCGCGTTCGCGCATCAGCAGGCGGCGTTCGAAGGCCATCAGCGCCCGCCCCCGAACCAGGAGGCCGGCCAGATGCCGCGCGCGGCTGCGGGCGCTTCGACCGGGGTCGGCGCGGGGGCGGGGGCGGGCGCCGCGGCCGGCGACGGGGTCACGACCGCCGGCGCCGGCACCACCCGGGCCGGTGCGGGCCGCACTTCCGACACCCGCGGACCCTGTGGGGACCCCGGTCCGGGATTGGGGCCGCGCAGCCGGTTGAAGGTCTCGACCAGGATATCCCGCGCCAGCGGTGCCGCGGCCGCCGAACCGCTGGTACCGTGCTCGACCACCACGCTGATGGCATATTGCGGGTTGTCATGCGGCGCATAGGCCACGAACAGCGCATGCGGGCGCCATTCGCGCGGCATGGTCTCGACCCGGAAGCCGCGCTCGCGCTGTTCGCGGCTGACGCGGCGGACCTGGGTGGTACCGGTCTTGCCGGCCATCTGGCCATAGCCCGCCGGCAGGCGCGACAGCCGGGCGGTCCCCCCCTCCTCGTTGATCACCGCCCACATTGCTTCGCGCATCAGGCGCATGTCTCGGTCGGGGATGCCCAGCGCCGGCCAGTCCTCGGCGCGCGTGCCGCGCACCGGGCGGCCGCCGACCGATCGGGTCAGATGCGGTTGCAAGGCGCGGCCGGAGGCGATGCGCGCGACCATTGTACACAGGCTGAGGGGTGTCAGTTGGTAGAACCCCTGCCCGATCCCGTGCACCACGGTATCGCCCAGGTTCCACGGCTTGCCCTGCGCCATCCGCCACCCGCGCGTCGGCACGACACCGCGACGGCTACCGGGCAGTTCGATGTCCAAATCGACACCGAGGCCGAAGCGGTTGGCCATGGCCGCGATCCGGTCGATGCCGGTACGCTTGGCCATCTCGTAGAAATACACGTCGCAGGAATATTTCAGCGCCGCGCGCATATCCATCCCACCATGCCCGTAGCGCGAATGGCAGTGGAAGCGCGTGTCACCAAGGTCGTACCAGCCGGGGCAGGTCACCCGCTCGCCCGGGGAGCAGACCCGCGCCTCCAGCGCCGCCAGCGCCACCATCATCTTGAAGGTGCTGCCCGGCGCGTAGAGCCCGTTGGTCGCCTTGTTGATCAGCGGCGTCGCGCGATTGGCGGTCCATTGCCGCCATTGCGCGGCCGAAACCCCCGAATTGAAAAGGTTGGGGTCGAAGGACGGTTGGCTCGCCATCGCCACGACCTCGCCATTGCGGCAATCCATGACGACGACGCTGGTGCCTTCCTCGATCCGGTTGCGGACCGCCTTCTGCAATTCGGCATCGACGCTGATCTGCACGTCCTGGCCCGGAACGCCCTCGCGTCGGTCGAGTTCACGGATGACCCGGCCGACGGCATTGACCTCCAACTGCACCGCCCCGGCGCGCCCGCGCAGGGTTCGGTCGTGGTGGCGCTCGATACCCGACCGGCCGACCCGGATGCCGGGCAGTTGCAGCAGCGGGTCGCCGTCGATGTCCGCTTCGGCCGGGGGTGCCACGTAGCCGACCATATGGGCCAGGTGCTCGCCCTCCGGGTACAGCCGCGTGTTGCCGACATCGACGCTGATGCCGGGCAGGTCGGGGGCGTTGATCTCGATCCGGGCCATCTCCTCCCAGGTCAGGAATTCGCGCACGGTGGCCGGCACGAAACGGCGGCGACGGCGCACTTCGCGTTCGATCCGGCTGCGCTCGTTGTCGGTCAGCGGCACGATGCGGGAGAAGGTTTCGAGGGTGGCGGTCACGTCGGTGGTGTATTCCGCGACCAGCAGCGCCCGCCAGTTCAGCCGGTTTCCGGCGATGACGCGGCCTTCACGGTCCAGCACCCGGCCGCGCGGCGGGGCGATCAGCCGGGCCGACAGGCGGTTCTCCTCGGCCAGCGTCGCGTAGCGGGCACCATCCTGCACCTGCAGGCCATAGAGTCGCGTACCGAGA
>JBBRWI010000088.1:0-14736 GCA_038249305.1 Acetobacterales bacterium | reverse complement strand
CCGATCAGCGCCTGCATCACCGGGTGGTCCGGGTTCCAGGTCTGCAGCATCACCTCCCCCGGCGCATCCGCCCGCCCCGCGCGGCCCGCCACCTGGTGCAGCAGTTGAATGGTGCGTTCAGCCGCCCGCAGATCCCCACCCGCCAGCCCCAGATCGGCATCCACCACCCCCACCAAGGTCAGATGCGGAAAGTTCCACCCCTTGGCGACGATCTGCGTGCCGATGATCAGATCCACCTCGCGGTCCACGATTTTCCGCGCAGCCTCCGCCGCCGCCAGAGGCCCCGGCAGCGTATCGCTCGCCATCACGATCCGCCGCGCGTCGGGGAAGGCGACCGCCGCCTCCTCCTGCAACCGCTCCACCCCCGGCCCCACCGCGGCCAGCGATCCTTCGGCCCCGCATTGCGGGCAGACCGGCGGGATGGGTTGGGCGTGGCCGCAGTGGTGGCATTGCAGCCGGCGTTGCAGCCGGTGTTCGACCAGCCAGGCGGTGCAATTCGGGCAGCGCATCCGGTGCCCGCAGGACCGGCACAGCGTCAGCGGCGCATAGCCGCGCCGGTTCAGGAACAGCATCGCCTGTTCCCCCCGCGCGATCGCCGCCTGCGCCGCCGCGACCAGTTTTGGCGACAAGAACCGGCCCCGCTCCGGCGGGTCGCTCCGCTGATCGATGGCCGACACGGTCGGCAGCCCCGCGGCACCGTGCCGCAGCGGCAAATGCAGCGCGCGATACCGCCCCGCCTCGGCATTGGTCAGGGTTTCCAGGCTGGGCGTCGCGCTGACCAGCACCGCCGCAGCCCCGGCCAGCCGCGCGCGAACCACGGCCATGTCGCGGGCGGAATAGACGACGCCTTCCTCCTGCTTGAACGACGTCTCGTGTTCCTCGTCCACGATCAGCACGCCCAGGTCCGGGAAGGGCAGGAACAGCGCCGACCGCGCCCCCACCACCACGGGCGCGGTCCCCTCGGCCACCGCGCGCCAGGTGTCGCGCCGCGTGCGGCTGGTCAGTTCGGAATGCCACAGCGCCGGGGCCACACCAAAGCGCCGGGCAAAGCGGTCGAGCCATTGGCTGGACAGCGCGATCTCCGGCAACAGCACCAGCGCCTGGCGGTTTTGCCGCAGGGCTTCGGCGATGGCGTCCAGATAGACCTCGGTCTTGCCCGACCCGGTGACGCCGGCGAGCATGGTGGTCGAAAACGCCCGTTCGTCGACCGCGCCACGCAGCGCCGCCGCCGCCTCGGCCTGCGCCGGGCCAAGCACGGGGCCGGGGTGGTCCGGATCGGGCCTGGCAAAACGCGCCGCGGCCGGCAGCAAGGCCGGGACCAGCAGCCCGGCATTGGCCATGCCGCGCAGGATTGCCGGGCTGACCCCGGCTTCCGCCGCCAGCACCGACCCGGCGCGTGGCCGTTCATCGGCCAGCACCGCCAGCACCCGCGCCCGTTCGGGGGTGATCCGCGCGGTGCCGGCACCCGCCGCCCAGCCCGCCGTGGGCAGCCCCGGTTCCAGGGCCGACGGCGCGCTCATCGCCATCCGCAGCACCGCCCCCGGGGGGGACAACGTGTAGGCAGCGACCCAATCGACCAGCCGCCGCAGGCTGTGGGTCATCGCGGGGCAATCGAACACGCGGCGGACCGGTTTCAGCCGCGCCGCCGGCAGGTCGGGGTCGGGCGCCCCGTCCCAGACCACGCCCGCGACATCCCGCCCGCCCAGCGGCACCTCGACGAAACAGCCCGGCGGCGGCACCGCCAGCCCCTCCGGCACGCGGTAGTCATAGGCGCCGGCCAGCGGCAGCGGCAGCAGCACCCTGACCCGCCGGGGCGCCTCATCCGCGAACAGGGAGGCAGGTGTCATCCCAACAGGGGTTCGCCGCGCGCGCCCCATCCGCTATGCCCCACCCGCAGCCAACAGCCGGAGACCGCTCGTGAAATTCTTCGTCGATACCGCCGACATCGCCGACATCACCGCGCTGAACGACGCGGGCATGGTCGATGGCGTGACCACCAATCCGTCGATCATCGCCAAGTCCGGCCGCAAGATGGCCGAGGTCATCGCCGAGATCTGCGCCATCGTCGAAGGCCCGGTCAGCGCCGAGGTCACCGCCACCGACCTGCCCGGGATGTTGGCCGAGGGCCGATACCTGCGCGATATCGCGGCCAATGTCTGCATCAAGGTGCCGCTGACGGAAGCCGGGCTGCGCGCCTGCAAGACGCTGTCGGGCGAAGGCACGCAGGTCAATGTCACGCTCTGTTTCTCACCCGGCCAGGCGCTGCTGGCGGCCAAGGCGGGGGCGACCTTCATCTCGCCCTTCGTCGGCCGGCTGGATGACATCGCGCAGGACGGGATGGGCCTGATCGCGGACATCATGACCATCTACCGCAACTATGACGCCCTGCGAACCGAGGTGCTGGTCGCCTCGATCCGCCACCCGATCCATCTGATCCAGGCGGCGAAACTGGGCGCGCATGTCTCGACCCTGCCGCCGGCGGTGATCCGCCAGCTCTACAAGCATCCGCTGACCGAGCGTGGGCTTGAGGACTTCCTGGCCGACTGGAAGAAGACCGGCCAAAGCATCCTTTGAACAAAACCCCCGCCATCTGGTTGCTGGTGGCGCTGACCGGGCTGGGCCCGTTCACGATGCAGGTGCTGGTGCCGTCGCTGCCGGCGATGGCGGCGGATTTCGGCGCCAGCAATGCCGCGGCGCAATCGACGCTGACCCTGTATCTGGCCGGCGTCGCCTTTGGCCAGCTGCTCTACGGCCCGGCGTCGGACCAGTTCGGGCGGCGCCCGGTGCTGCTGGGCGGGTTGGTGCTGTATATGCTGGGGACGCTGCTCTGCACGCTGGCGCCAACGATCGGGTGGCTGGCGGCGGGGCGGGTGGTGCAGGCGATGGGCGCCTGTTCCGGCCTGGTGCTGGGCCGCGCCATCGTGCGCGACGCTTTTCCGCGCGACCGGGCGGCCAGCATGCTCGGCTATGTGATGACGGCGATGTCGGTGGCGCCGATGGTCGCACCCCTGCTCGGCGCCTGGCTGGACGCGGCGTTCGGCTGGCGTTCGGCGATGGTGGCGTGCCTCGCGGTCGGCGGGCTGGTGCTGGCCATGACCGTCTGGCGGCTGCGCGAAACCCTGGCCGAACCGGTGGCGATGGCGGGGTTTTCGGGCGTGCTGCGCGCCTATGGCGGGTTGCTGGCGCTGCCGCAGTTCCGAGCGCTGGCGGCGATCAACATCTGCACGGCGGGGGTCTTCTTCGCCTTCATGGGCGGCGCGCCCTTCGTGGTGGTGCAGGGGATGGGCCGCAGCCCGCATGACTACGCGACCGCGTTCCTGGTGATTTCGCTGATGTACATGGCCGGATCGTTCACGGCCGGGCGACTTTCGGGGCGGTTGGGGGCGATGCAGATGATCGGTATCGCACTGGTCATCACCACCTGCGGGGCGGTCGCGGGGCTGGCGCTGGTGCTGGCGCTGCCGCTGGCACTGTGGGTCGTGTTCCTGCCGATGGGCGTGGTCGCGCTGGGCAATGGCATGGGCCAGCCCAATGCCATCGCCGCGGCGATCAGCGTGCGCGCAGGCTATGCCGGCACCGCGAGCGGCCTGCTGGGCGCCCTGCAGATGGGGTTCGGTGCCGTGATGACCGCCGTGGTCGGCGTGTTCGAGGGCGGGGCGGGCATTGCGACCATGGCGGTGATGGCCGGGTGTGGGATCGGGGCGCAATTGGCGTTGCGGGGCGCGCGGCGGGCCGCCTGATTGCGCCATTCGGCAATCATTCGTGAATTGACGCCAAACGGCGCATGTGCTTTATCAGACCCATGAGCCTCGCCCTCGCCCCACCGCCGACGGCCGCCGAGGTCACCCCCGCCGAAGCCCAGGCCATGCTGCGCGCGGTGCTCGCGCTGTTCGACCGCTGGGCCCTGTCGGCGCCCGAGGCGCGGCGCCTGCTCGGCGAACCCTCCCTGCGCACCTACCAGCGCTGGCGCGCCGGCGAAGTCGCGGCCATCCCGCATGACACGGTGTTTCGTCTCGGCGCCCTGCTCGGCATCCACAAGGCGCTGCGCTACATGTTCCCCACGCCCGAACGGGGCTACGCCTGGGTCCGCGCGGCCAATACCGCGTTCGGCGGCGCCAGCGCGCTGGACCGGATGATGCAGGGGGCGCCGACCGACCTTGCCGCCGTGCGCGCGTATCTGGACGCCGAGCGTGGCGGCTGGTGACGCGCGCCCCAAAGGCGCAGCCTGTTTGCTGGGCAACATCCCACCGCATCATCCGCACCATCTACCCGCCCATCGACATCTTCGAGGACATCGCCGACCCCGCCGATTGGGCATTGCTGGTCGCGGCCGAGGCCAAGACCAACCCGCGCATCCACGACATCGTCGGCAACCTGGCGCTGGTGCCACCCGCGCGGCGGGTGTCCGGACCCGGCGCATCGCTGGTCATGGGGGCGTTCACCCACGCATCCCGCGACCGGCCGGGGCGGTTTTCCGATGGGTCCTACGGCGTCTGGTATGCCGGCGACCGGTTCGCCGTCGCCCTGGCCGAAACCGCGCATCATTTTTGCCGTTTCATGCGCGCCACCAACGAACCGCCCGGTGAGGCCGATTTCCGCGAACTGACTGCGGCCCTGTCCGGTAATGTGGCGGAAACCCGTGACCCAAAAATCCTCGACGCCGACGACTGGTCGGCCGGCCAGGCCTTTGGCCGGGCGGTGCGGGAGGCCGGGGGCGATGGCGTGCTGGCGCCCAGCGTGCGGTATCCCGCGGGGCTGACGCTGGCGCTGTTCTGGCCCGATTGCGTGCGGCCGCCGGTGATCCAGGCGCGGCAGTTCCGCTATGGCTGGGACGGGGCGCGGATGCACCGTTACCTGGTGCACGGCACGCGCGAATGGGTTGCCTATCCCTGACCTATTGCGGCTGGATGAGGCCCAGGCGCGCGACCTCGATCCATAGCGCCATGTCGCGCGCGAGGAACGCCCCGAATTCGGCCGATGACAGCGCCGGAATGTCGCCCCCGCATCAGCGCGGCGACCAGCAGGGTTCCGCCATCGGACGCGGCGGCCGCGGCGGCGATGTTGCCGCCGGCGCCGGCCCGGTTCTCGAGGACCACGTTGCGGGCAAGTTTTTCGCGCATCGCCTTGGCCACTTCGCGGGCCAGGGCATCGGTGGTGCCGCCCGGGGCGGTACCGACGATCAGGGTGATGCTGGGCGGCAGGGTTTGGGCGCGGGCCGCCAGCGGCTTGGCGCCAAGGCAGCCATGATCGCCCGTCGTGTCGTGGGTCGTTGCAAGGCTGCACCCTCAGCGTCCAAATGCACCCCGAGGCTGGAAGTCGCACCCCGGCCTGTCAACGCGCCCCGGGAGCATGTCCATGAAAGCCGTCGCCTATACGCACTGCCACCCGATCACCCATGAAGACGCGTTGCTCGACCTCATCCTGCCAGAACCGGGGCAACCGCACGGCCGCGACCTGCTGATCGAGGTCCGGGCCGTCGCGGTGAACCCGGTCGATACCAAGATCCGCCGCGCGTCGGACCCGGCCGGCGAACCCCGCATCCTGGGCTTCGATGCCTCGGGCGTGGTCCTCGCCCGCGGGCCCGAGGCAAACATGTTCTGGGTGGGGCAGGAGGTGTTCTACGCCGGCTCCATCGCCCGCCCCGGCAGCAATGCCGAACAGCAACTGGTCGATGAACGCATCGTCGGCATCAAGCCGCGCTTCCTGTCCTTCGCCCAGGCGGCTGCCCTGCCGTTGACCGCGATCACGGCGTGGGAGGCGCTGTTCGACCGCCTCGGCATCCTGCGCGGCAAGGCGGCGGACGGCGCCGCGATCCTGATCGTCGGCGGCGCCGGCGGGGTCGGCTCCATCGCCGTGCAACTCGCCCGGCGGCTCACGGGGCTGAAGGTCATCACCACCGCCAGCCGGCCGGAGACCAAGGCTTGGTGCGAGCATCTCGGCGCGCATTTCGTGCTGAACCACGCGGTGCCGCTGGCGCCGCAGGTCAAGGCGATCGGGCTGCCGGTGCCCTATGTCTTTTCCACCACCCATACCGAAAAGCATTGGCCCGACATCGTCGAGGTCGTGGCCCCCCAGGGCCGGGTCTGCCTGATCGATGACCTGGGCGGAGCGTCGGTGCAGGCGCTGAAACCGAAATCGGCCAGCCTGCACTGGGAATACATGTTCGCCCGCCCGGTCCACGGCACCGCCGACATGATCGCCCAGCACCGCCTGCTGGACGAGGTGTCGCACATGATCGACGAAGGCGTGCTGAAGACCACCATGGGCGAGCATTTCGGCAAGATCGACGCGGCCAACCTGATCCGCGCACACGCCTTGCAGGAAAGCGGCACGGCAAAGGGCAAGATCGTGCTGGAAGGGTTCTGACCATGATCGCTCTCATCACCGGCGCGTCGGCCGGGTTTGGTGCCGCCATCGCGCGGCGGTTCGCCGCCGACGGGGTGCGGCTGATCCTGGCCGGGCGAAGGGTGGAACGGCTGGAGGCTTTGGCCGCCGAACTGGGCAACAGCCACGTCCTGGCATTGGACGTGCGCGACCGCGCGGCGGTGGAAGCCGCCATCGCCGGGCTGCCGCCGGATTTCGCCGCGATCGACCTGCTGGTGAACAACGCGGGCCTGGCGCTTGGCCTTGGCCCCGCGCAATCGGCGTCGCTGGATGATTGGGACGCGATGGTGGACACCAACATCAAGGGGTTGATGTACGTCACCCGCGCGGTGCTGCCGGGGATGATCGAGCGTGGCGCCGGTCATGTCGTCAACATGGGCAGCACGGCCGGGGATTTTCCCTACCCCGGTGGCAATACCTATGGCGCGACCAAGGCCTTTGTCCGCCAGTTCAGCCAGAACCTGCGGGCCGACCTGTGGGGTACGCCGATCCGGGTGACGGATGTGGAACCGGGGCTGGTAGGTGGGACCGAATTCAGCACGGTCCGGTTTGGTGGCGATGCGCAGAAAGCGGCGGCGATCTACGATGGCGCCGATGCGCTGACGCCGGATGATATCGCCGATGCCGTGCATTGGGTGGCGACGCGGCCGGCGCGGGTGAACGTGAACCTGGTGCAGGTCATGCCGGTCTGTCAGGCGTTCGGGCCGATGCGTGTGTTCAAGGCGGGGATGGCTTAGCCAGCCTGACCCTCGATCGGCTGCCCGCCGAACAAGCGGGTCAGCCGCCCCATGCGGAAGGCCATGTTCTCCGAATACACCACGCCGATCCCCGAGGTGGTGCGCGACAGGATCGCCGCGTGCGCGCCATAGCCCTGTGCGATCTTCCGCAGGCTGTCCTGCATCTTGCAGAAGCGGACATCGTGGAAGAACACCACATGCTCCGCATCCAGATAGGGCCGGATCGATTCGAAATCCGCCGTCTGCTGGTCGTTAGTGTGCATGCCGTCGATGAAGGCGAAGTTGATCCGCCCCTCCAGGTGGCTCTCCACCGTGCGCGGCGTGTCCTTCGGGCTGAAGCCCAGTTCGATCGCGGCCGACCCGGTCGGGATCGCAAGGTCGGCCATGATGTCCTGGGTCAGCTTGATGCCGGCCAGGTTGTCCGGCCCCTCGACGCCCGCATCCAGGCAGGCGATCTTCGCTTCCGGGAAGAACAGCCGCAGCGCCACCGTGCTCCAGCCGAAGGCGACGCCGATGCCGTAGATGCGGCGCGGCTGCCAGATCTGCGACAGGAACTGCAGGGCCGCGAGTTCGGTGAACGACATGCCCCAGCCGGTGCCCAGCCGCTTGCCGTCGCGCAGGACGCTGGTGAATTCCTGCATGATGTCGCCGCCGCGGGCCAGCATGCCCCCGGTCGTCACCTCCAACCCGCGTTTTGCGTAGGCCAGGATGAGCTGTTCCTGAACGAGCATGGGAACCTTGCGATGGGGCCGCGAAACCCGCGGGCGTGACGGGACGCGCGTTTGCTGCGCCGCACCACATTCGCCCGTCGGAGGGCGGGAAGCAGGCAGCCGGCGCCTAGTCTGCCACTGCTGTGGGCGGTCGGGCGCCCCGACGGCTCTTGATTGCACGGCGACGCCACAGTTTCAGCGCGACGGCACGGGTCTTGCTCGGCACGTTCCCGGACCCCCGGCCGGAGACCCCATGCGCTTCCCCCTCGCCCTCGCCCTGCTCGCCGCCCTCGCCACCCCAGCGATCGCCCAACAACAGCCCCGCACGCTGCGCATCGCCATGACTGCGGCCGATGTGCCGACCACCACCGGCATGCCGAACAACGGGTTCGAGGGCATGCGCTTCCTTGGCTACCCGATTTTCGAGGGGCTGATCCTGTGGGACCTCTCCGACCCCTCCAAGCCGGCCGGGCTGCGGCCGGGCCTTGCGGAATCCTACGCGCAGGACCCGGCTGACCCAAAGACCTGGATCTTCCGGCTGCGCCCCGGCGTCACCTTCCATGACGGCACGCCGTTCAACGCCGATGCGGTCATCTGGAACCTCGACCGGTATTTCCGCAACGACAGCCCGCAGTTCGAACCCGCCGGCAGCGGCATCTCCCGCGCCCGCGTCACGATCATGGAAGGCTATCGCAAGATCGACGACATGACCGTCGCGATCAGCAGCACGCGGCCGGCCTCCTACTTCCCCTACATGCTGGTCTATCTGCTGTTCACCTCGCCGCAGTCCTTCGAAACCGCGGGCCGCGACTGGGCGCGCACCGCCGCCCTGCCGCCGGCCGGGACCGGACCGTTCCGCCTGTCGCGCTTCGTGCCGCGGACCTCGGCCGAATTGAGCAAGAACGCCGGCTATTGGGACCGCGCGCGGGTGCCGAACCTCGACCGCATCCTGCTGCTGCCGATGCCGGAGGCAACCACCCGCCTCGCCGCCCTGCGCGGCGGCCAGGTGGATTGGATCGAGGTGCCGCCGCCGGACGCCATTCCCTCGCTGCGGGCGGCGAACTTCACCATCACCACCGGTTCCTACCCGCATGTCTGGCCCTGGATGTTCGCCCTGGCTGGCGAGGCGACGCCATTCCGCGATGTGCGCGTGCGGCAGGGGCTGAACTATTGCGTCGATCGCGCCAGCCTCGTGACCCTGCTGAATGGCACGGCGGAACCTTCGGTCGGCTGGCTGAAACCCGCCGACCCGGCCTTTGGCAACCCGGCCAACCGCTACGGCTTTGACGCTGCGCGGGGCCGCCGTTTGCTGGCCGAGGCCGGGTTCACGCCGCAGCGGCCGCTCGCATTCAAGGTGCTGATCTCGCCCTCCGGCTCGGGGCAGATGCTGCCGCTGCCGATGAACGAGTTCCTGCAGCAGAACCTGCGCGAGGCCTGCGGCGTCAATGTCACCTTCGAGGTCGCGGAATGGAACACCCTGCTGACGGCCGTGCGCAGCCCGCCCGGTGCCCCGGCACTGTCCGGGGCGGTGGCGATCAACCCGTCCTCGCCGTCTTCCGACCCCTCGGTCGCGGTACGTTATTTTACCCGCGCGGCCTTCCCGCCCACGGGGTTCAACTGGCCGCAGTGGGCGGACGCTGGGTTCGAGGCGGCGATGGGCCGGCTGGAGGCCTCGACCACGCCGGCCGACGCCACGGCGGCCTTTGCCGCCGCGCATGAGCGCCTGGTGGACAACCCGCCCTGGCTGTTCATCGTGCACGACCTGAACCCGCGCGCGATGAGCCGCCGGGTGACCGGCTTCATCCCCGCGCAATCCTGGTTCACCGATCTCGTGCCCCTCGACCTGCGCTAGGGGCACGGCCATGCTGCGGGGCGTCCCAACCACGGAGCCCCGCGCATGATCGTCGACCACCGCATCTATACCTGTCACCCAGGCAAGCTTGCCGCCTTCGTCAAGCTCTACGAGGAAGCCGCCTGGTCGTTGCAGAAGAAGTACCTGGTCAACTGCCTCGGCTGGTACACGACGACCGAGGGCGAGTTGAATACGGTGGTCCACCTCTGGGGATATGAGAGCCTCGCCGACCGCGACGCGCGGCGTGGCGCGATGGCGGCGGACCCGGCCTGGGGCGAGTACCTCGCCAAATCGGCGGCGGCGGGCCTGCTGCAGAAGCAGGAAAACCGCATCTGCAAGCCGACCGCCTTCTTCGAGGCGTTCAAGGCCGGCTGACGCGGCTGGCGCTGCTGCATACCACGGCGAGCAATATCGCCGTGTCCGATGCGGCGGCGCCGCCGGGCCTGCTGCTGATCCATCGCCTGCGCCGCGACCTGCTGGCCGAGGCCGATGCCGCGGGCGGCGCCACCCCCGATATCCTGGCCCGCACCGCGCTGGTGGCGCAGGCGGCGCTGACCGCCGATGCGGTGCTGGTCACCTGCACCACGCTGGGTGCGGTGGGTGGCCCCGGGGCTGGATACGATGCTGGTGGCGGTGCGGGGCGGCGGGATCGTGCTGTATACCGCGCCCACCACCCTGGCCCCACCACCCTGGCCCCATCACCCTGGCCCCATCACCCTGGCCCCCACAGCGGCCGTAATGGGGGCGGCGATCGAAACCCGGCTGATCCCCGGTGCCTGGGCGCTGTTTTCGATCGGCGACCAGCACGGCTGCCTCGCGGCCATCGCCGCCGTTGCGGCCTTTGCCCGACACCCGGTCGTGGCGCTTGCCCGGGCCAGCATGGCGCCGGCCGTGGCCCTGGCGCGGATCATCGCTCAGATCAGCGCCGCCGCCACGGTCAGGGTGCCGAGCGTGCCGGCGTAGAAGGCCATGGCGCGGACCGGGCCGTTGCCCGCCAGATATGCCGCCGCATGGGCGATCCGCGCCGCCAGGAACACGGCGCAGCCCGCCACGGTCCAGGCGCTGTGCGCGGCCGCCGCATCGGCCGCCAGCACCACGATGGCGAAGGGCAGCAGGTTCTCGATCAGGTTCCGGTGCGCCCGCTGGCCCCGCGCCGGCCAACCGGTGACCGCCGGAAAATCCTCGCGGTTGCCCAGCATGGCGTCGCGGCCGACCTGGCGGATCATGCCCGCGCCATAGACGATGGGCAGCACCAGCAGCAGCGCGGCCGCGGCGACCAGCAGCCAGAGTTCTGCGGTCACCCCACCACCTCGATCCCGCGCAGCCCCGCTGCCAGCAGGGCCCGCACGTCGCCCTCGGCCAGGGCCACGCAGCCCTCGGTCGGCGACAGGTCGGGCCGGGCGATGTGCAGGAAGATCGCGCTGCCCCGCCCGCGCACCACCGGAGCGTCGTTCCAACCGAGCACGCCGATCACGTCATAGAGCCCGTCCGCCCGCCACAAAGCCTCGTGCCGGGCCGGATGCGGCCGCAGGATGCGGGTGTTGTAGGCGGCGTGGGTCGGGTCGTCGCACCAGCCATCCTCGGGCGCCAGGGGTTCCACCGCCACGCTGGCGCGGGGGATGGCGCCACGATCGGCGCGATAGAACACCCGCCGCAGCGGCAGCAGCCCGGTCGGGGTGGCGCCGTCGCCCTCCTCCTTGGCGGCGCGGATGCCGCCATGGCCGAGGGCGCAGCGCATGACGAAGCCATCCAGCCGCAACAGCCCATCGGGCGTGACCCGCGCGGTTCCCGGCTCAGGCATGGTGGGGCCTTGCGGCCGCGGCCGGACCGGCGCGGTTGGTCGCAGCCTGGGCCGCCCGCAATCCCCGGAACGTCGTAGCCGCGGCCGTCGTAAGCCCCATCACCGGCCGGCCGGCCAGCGCCGCGCGCAGGATGCTGAACGCCGACATCACCGTCTCACCGGTGGCCGCCCGGTAGATCATGCCGACGAACGGCGGATGGTGAAGCGGGTTCACGGCCGCCATCGGCCGGCGGCCGGCCGGATGCCACAGAGCACAATGGAGACGCCATCGGTCAGCATATCGGCCTTGGGTGGTGCCCGGCATCGCCCTTCGGGTGCCGGGGATGGACACGCAGGTGCGGCTCTGAACCTACTATAGGGTCTGACCGGGTTCTACCCGAGCAGATGTCCGAAGCGGTCCTGCTTGGTCGCCAGATACTTGTCGTTCACGCCATTGCCGGCGAAGGAATGAACCTCCCGCCCCAGCACCTCGATCCCGCAGGCGGCCAGCCCGGCCAGCTTGTCGGGGTTGTTGGTCAGCAGCTTGACCCGCGGGATGCCCAACTGTTCCAGCATGGTCGCCGCGACCAGGAACGACCGCTCATCCGCGCCATAGCCGATGGCACGGTTGGCATCGAGCGTATCCAGCCCGGCGTCCTGCAATGTATAGGCGCGCAGCTTGTTCACCAGGCCGATGCCGCGACCCTCCTGCGCCAGGTACAGCAGCACGCCGGCGCCTTCGTCGCGCATCTTGGCGATGGCGCCACGCAACTGCGGTCCGCAATCGCATTTGAGCGAGCCGAGCAGGTCACCCGTGAAGCATTCGGAATGGATGCGCGACAGCGGCGCGCCGCCGGCTGCAACCAGCGCCTCCACGTCGCCGACGAGGATAGCCAAGTGCTCGATCCCACCATCGGCGGCGCGGAAGGCGACGATGCGGCTGTCCTGCGCGTCTTCCAGCGGCACCCGCGCCTCGGCCACGCGGGTCAGGCTGGTGGCGGCGCTCAGCGGATACGCGGCGATATCGGCCGACTCGACCGTCAGCAGCGACAGGCGCAGCGCCGCGGGCTCGGAGGCCGGGGCCACCACCAGCGCCGGCAGCAGGCGGCCGAGCTTGGCCAGCGCGATGGCCGCCGTGCCAAGCGGCGGGGTCGTTGTGCGTTCGGGCTGTTCGGGCAGCAAGCGCTCGGCCACCGGGTCGGCCAGGGACCGCAGCACGGCGGGGTCGATCAGCGCGGGCGGCAGGCGCAGGGCGACCGCGCCCTCCTCCGCCCCACGCCCCTGCGGCACCGGGCGCTGCAGCACCGCGGCGGCACGCACTGGGGACAGCAGCAGCACCGGGGGGGCCAATGCGACGGCCGCGAGTTCGGCGAGGCCCCGAGCGCCGACGGTTTCAGCCGCAACCGCGACCAGGGGTCCGTCCGGGCCGCGCAGCAGCACCGGGGTCCCGCGGCGCAGGTCGCTGACCGCGCGATGGACCAGGCGCATGGCCAGGGCATGTCCGTCGGGCAGGGCGAAGCGGTGGGCGTTGTCGGGTCGCAGGTCGGTCGCGAGATTGCCGTTGCTGGTCATTCGATGAACATTCCGTTCGGTTATTGCCGGTGTGGCGCAAGGCGATTTTTGGCGCAAAAGCTGTCAAGGGTTGGATGTGGCGTTTTGTTCGCGTCTGACACCCCCTCCCGCGTGGCCCCGCTCCTGACCCTTATCATGGCCCTGATCATGGCGATTCCGGGGCGATGCCAAATGGACACGGCTGTCTCGCAATCGCCTACGCGCAAAGATCTCCACCGGTTGCAGCACTTGCGGTCTTATTGCGCTGGCGGCAAGATCACGAATAGGTTACCGGCGCCGCCGGCCGTTACCCCGTTCACACTCCCCCGGAGGTGCCGCCGCGTATGTCTGCCCGTCCCATCCTGATCGTCGACGACGATCCGGCACTGCGCGCCACGCTCACCGAACAATTGGCCGTGGATGGCGAATTTCTGCCGTCCGAGGCCGGAACCGCGACCGAGGCGCATCGCTTGCTGACCATCGAAGGTGCCCGTTTCGATGCCGTCCTGCTGGATATCGGCCTGCCCGACGGCGATGGACGCGACCTGTGCGCCCGGCTGCGTCGCGCGGGGGTGAAGGTGCCGATCGTCATGCTGACCGGCGCCGACGCCGAGTCCGATGTCGTCAAGGGGCTTGACGCGGGTGCTAACGACTACATCGCCAAGCCCTTCCGGCTGAACGAACTGCTGGCCCGTCTGCGCGCGCAATTGCGCGTGTTCGACAACAGCGAGGACGCGGTCTTCACCATCGGGCCGTATGTGTTCCGCCCGGCATCGAAGCTGCTGCTGGACCCGGTCAAGAACCGCAAAATCCGGCTGACCGAAAAGGAAGCCGCGATCCTGAAGTACCTGTACCGCGCGGGGGCGCGGTCGGTCGCGCGGCAGATCCTTTTGAACGAGGTCTGGGGCTACAATGCCAATGTGACGACCCACACGTTGGAGACCCACATCTACCGCCTGCGGCAGAAGGTGGAACCGGACCCCGCAAACGCCTCGCTGCTGCTGACCGAGTCCGGGGGCTATAAGCTTGACCCCCGAGGCGGTCGAACCGCCGCCTGACATCCGGGCCGGCGTGGCGATCACGCCGCACCGGCCGCGATCCCGGATCAGACCCAGTTCAGACGATGCGGCACGCCTCGTCGAAGGTCAGGCGCGGGCTGCGCGGGAAGAGCCCGGCCGGATCGCCATAGCCGAGGTTGACCAGGAAGTTGGACTTCCAGCCCTGCTCGGTCAGGAACAACGCGTCCACCTTGCTGTTGTCGAAGCCGCTCATCGGCCCGGCATCGAGACCGACGGCACGCGCCGCCATGATCAGGTAGGCGCCCTGCAGGGTTCCGTTGCGCAACGCCGTCGCATCGGAAAAGGCGACATTGCCGGCGAACCACGACCGCGCATCGGCGTGGGGGAACAGCATCGGCAGCTTGTCGTAGAAAAGCGGATCATGCGCCACGATCACCGTGACCGGCGCGGTCATCGTCTTTTCGATATTGCCTGGGGCCAGGGCTTCCTTGAGCTTGGCCTTGCCTTCGGCACTACGCACGAAAATAAACCGCGCGGGCGAGGAATTGGCCGAGGTCGGGGCCATCTTCAGCAGGTCGTACATTTCGGTCAGCTTGTCCTCGGGCACCGCCCGGTCCAGCCATTTGTTCTGGGTGCGGGCGTCGCGGAAAAGCTGGTCGAGCGCGGTCTCGGCGATGGTGTCGGTCATGTTCGGGTTCCCTTG